>DATMAC010000287.1:0-4406 GCA_035573655.1 Thermoflexus sp. | reverse complement strand
CGGGCCCTGAGCGGCATCATTCCCACAAACATGAAATTGCGAGCTGGGAGGAGGGTTATGGATGAAGGATCCATGTGGCGTGGCATCATCCATGCTTATCGTCCGTTTCTTCGGATCGCTCCCATCGATCCGATCACCCTTTATGAGGGCAACACCCCGCTGCTGCAGGCCCCCCGTCTGGCTCGAGCCATTGGCTTCTCCGGCTCCCTTTATCTGAAATACGAAGGCCTGAACCCAACCGGGTCGTTTAAGGATCGGGGGATGACCACCGCGTTGACTCAAGCGATCGCCGAAGGAGCCCGAGCGGTGATCTGCGCCAGCACCGGGAACACGGCGGCCTCTGCCGCTGCCTACGCCGCCCGCGCGGCCATCCCCGCGATCGTCCTGGTCCCCGCTGGGAAGATCGCGCTGGGGAAGCTCGCCGCTGCCATGGCCTACGGCGCGAAGGTCATGGCGGTGGAAGGGAATTTCGATGAGGCGCTCGCCTTGGTGCGTCGGGCGGTGGAGATCTACCCGATCGCCTTAGTGAACTCCCTCAACCCCTACCGGCTGGAAGGCCAGCAGACGGCCGCCTTCGAGATCTGCGACCAACTGGGCCGCGCCCCCGATTGGCTGTGCATCCCGGTGGGGAACGCGGGGAACATCACCGCTTACTGGAAGGGCTTTCGGGCCTACCAGCAGGCCGGCCGCATCTCCTCGCTCCCCCATCTCCTGGGGGTCCAAGCGGAAGGCGCCGCCCCCCTGGTGCTGGGGCATCCCGTGGATCGCCCCGAGACCGTCGCCACGGCGATCCGGATCGGACGCCCCGCCCGCGGGGCGGAGGCCGTCCAGGCGGTTCAGGAGTCCGGCGGGCGGTTCCTGGCGGTCTCCGATGAGGAAATTTTGGAAGCATGGCGCATGCTGGCGGCCCTGGAAGGGCTTTTCGTAGAGCCCGCGTCGGCGGCTTCCATCGCCGGGCTCCGGCGGGCGCTGGCCCAGGGCGTGATCTCCCCCCGGGTTGAGGTGATCGTTGCGGTGCTCACCGGCCACGGGCTGAAGGACCCGGAAATCGCGATGCGGACGCTCTCCCATCCGATCCCCGTGCAGGCCCAATGGGACGCGTTCCGTCGGGTTCTGGAGCCGATCATCGAGGAAGCCGTGTCCATCACCTCACCTCAGGAGGTTCGAGGATGAAAACCCTTCCCCACGCCGTCGAGGCGCTTCTGGAATCCGCGCTGGTGGCCGAGTTCACCGTCCTCGATCCCGAGGGCCGGCCCATCGTCCACCCGATGCTTCCCCTTTACACCGGGGATGGCCGGATTTACATGACTTCCAGCGTGCTGTTCTCCCGCAAGCTGCTGCACCTGAAACGGAACCCCCACGCGGCGTTGAGCATCACCGATCCCCTCGCCGCTCCGGTGGATCGGTTCGGCCAGGTGACGATCCAGGGGGATGTGACGGTCATCGACGAGGATCCCCACGCCGGCTGGCTCTGGCTGCTGCCCGCATGGGCGCGCAAGGAGCCCACTGTTCCCGCCATGGTGAAACGGCGCTGGATGTTGCCCCTGTTCTGGGAGAGGGCAGTGATCGTCATGACCCCACGGCGGGTCTTCCACTGGCCGCCGACCTCCCCCGAAGAGCCTATCATCTATGACCTGGATTAAGAGAGTGCCTGTTTGGATAACTACCTACCCTGTAAGTAGGGAAGAGCCCCCGATGGAAACCCTATATGCCCGGATGGGCGTAGTGTGAGAAGGGCGGAATCGCGACGTGGCTGCCTGCATAATTTCTCAGACACGCTCTAAGCCGATGGTGGCGAACCCACAGGCCCGGATTCGAAGGACGCCTTTGGCCTAATCTGAAGCCCAACAGGGAGGCGATGCCATGGCGCAACGTTCCATGGTCGAGCTTCTTATGGAAGCGCAGCGACGATCCGGAGAGCATCCCTTCGCTGTCCTCGTTTGGGTGGATGAATCCGGCTACCCCATGCATCGCCCGGCCCGATTCGAGGTCCGGGGAGATACGATCTTGCTGCACGCCACCGAGGGGCCGCTCCCGCCGGAGGGCGCTTCCGTGGCGGTGATCATCAGCCGCATCCGACCGCTGCCTCAGGGAGGCTATGAGGGGCGTCGATACTGGACCTTTCACGGGCCCGCCCAGCGCGTCCCCGGAGGGCTGGCTGTCCGCCCGACGCGGGTGACCGGCTGGCAGGAGGATACCCTGCCTTTCCTCGCCCTCTGCGAGCGGGCAATCCCCCAGGCCCGACGTTACTTCGCTCACCTGAGCCGGATCCATGGCCGCGCCATCCGCCCCCGCCTCTCGCCTCTCTGGCTACTGGTGCGCGCAACACGCTTCCCCTTTCTCAGCGCCACCTTCGTCCCGGTGCTGTTGGGGACTGCGGTCGCGTTTCGAGAGGGGGTGTTCGCTCCGCTTCCCTTTGTGCTGGCGCTCCTCGGCGCAGCTTGCATCCACCTCGGGCTCAACGTGGTCAATGACATCTTCGATACGCTTTCCAAGGCCGATACGTTGAATCCCAATCCCACGCCCTTCAGCGGCGGCTCCCGCGTGCTCCAGTATGGCCTTCTCACGATCCGCGAGATGGCCTTCCTGGCGGCGATCCTCTATGGGTGTGGGATCTTGATCGGGCTCCTCCTGACCGCCATGCGGGGATGGGCGTTGCTCCCCCTGGGGATCGCCGGCCTCCTGTTGAGCTGGGCGTATACCGCCCCGCCGCTCCGCCTCGCCTACCGCGGGCTGGGGGAGCTGGCCGTGGCGGTCGGATTTGGGCCGATCATGACCCTGGGGGCATACGCCGCCCAAACCGGCCGCCTGGGGCTGGCCCCGTTGGTGGCCTCCCTGCCGGTGGCCGTGCTGATCGCCCTGGTCCTTTACGTCAACGAGGTGCCCGACCGAGAGGGGGATGCCGCGGCGGGCAAGCGAACCCTCGTCGTCCGTCTTCCCCTTCACCGGATCGCCTGGGGATATGGGATCGCCATCGCGATCGCCTACCTGGCCATCGCCGCAGGGGTGGTCGGGGGATGGCTACCACCGGTGGCATTGCTCGCCGGGCTGACGCTCCCGATGGCGATCGCCGTGGGGCGCGATCTGGCCCGCGCCCCGGATCGGCCCTACGCCCTGATCGCCGCCATGGCCACCCAAATCCGCCTGCATCTTTACGTGGGGCTGCTGCTGGCGGCCAGCTACTTCATCGCCCAATGGTTCCCCCATAACGGTTAAGGGGAACAGAACGCGGCGGTCGCCTTCCTACCGTTAGAGAGTGTCTGAGAATATCAGGAGGCCATCGCGCTACGCGAATTTGGGTATCAGGGGTTTCCATGGGGGCTGAGCCGCGCGCCTTCGGCGCGCGGCTCAGCCCCCAAAATTTCTTGGCTCATGTCGGCTTTAAGGTGAAGTGGGGGACCATCAATGCTCGCAGGAAGTCGGCGGTCACCCGTTTCAAGTTGTGAGCCCATTGAAACATCGCCACGTAAGCGGCGAGAAACTTCTTATGAACCCCTCGAAAGGGGCGAAGGAAGTTGCGCAGGCCGGTCCAAATCCCTTCCATCGTGTTACAGTGGACCTCCCGCACGCCATCGCCATCATCATCCCGGGCCCACTCTTTCTTCGAATGGCGCACGGTGGCGTGCTGGCGACCACTCTCGGTCATTCGCTCATAGGCGGAAGACTCATCGGTGTAGACCGTGGCCGACGCTTGGGTCCCCCGCTCCACCGGAGGTTGGATGAGGGCGGGTTGAGGGCTTTCACAGACCGTCAGGCGAACTTGGCCGGATTCCCGCCCCACCAGGCCCAGAATCGGGGGACGATCATTGTTCATCGTCCCGATCCCCCGCCGGCGGTTGGCCCGTCGGCGGGGGGGTCCGCGGGATCTCGATGCGGGGTCCCTTTCTCCCCCGCATTTTGGAACATTTCATCACTCTCCACTTCGGCGTCGGGCAGGGGGTCGGTCGGGAGCTTGGCCAGCCCCATCGCCTGGAGGCGGTGTCGCCACCGGAGCAAGGTCTCATAGCCCACGTCCAGCTCTTCCGCCAACTGCCGGGTGGAAACGCCTTGGACGATGCCCCTCAGGAGGAGCACAATGGCGGCACACGAGAGGCGGGTGCCTTGCCAAATCGTACCTGTGAAGAGGTTAAAGACCCGACCACAACGGCGGCATCGATAGTCCACAATGGGTGCCCGATGGCGGTCGTGGGGGGCCTGATCCTTCGGCAGAGGATGCCCATTGGGACACTGCAATCCTTCCGGATGCAGGATCTGCATCAAATAGTCATAGCATGCCTGCTCGCTCAGAAGCTCGCGGAGGGGAAAACGCATCATGGGATTCTTGCTCCCAATCCAAAAGTTCTCAGGAGAAGTGTATCGCGATGCGCCCGATTTCGCCCCTTCACCTTAAAGCCGATATGAGCCAA
>DATMAC010000286.1:0-4967 GCA_035573655.1 Thermoflexus sp. | reverse complement strand
CAGCCGGCGATAGGCCCGCCAGGCCTGCCTCAGGGTGATCAGCAGCAGGAAGCCAATTCCCCCATAAAGGACCGGAGCCAGGGATTCCAGTAAGGTGCGCAGGGTCTCCATTTTTGCCCTCAGTGATGCAGGTGGCCTTTTGTAGAGGCCGGCAAGGTCGGAGCTTCCGGTGTCCGGCTCCAAAGGACGAAGGGGACACGTTGGTCCCCCTTCCCACACCGCCGAAACACCCGTCCCTCTGCCTGGCGCGTTCTAAGCCGGGATCCGCTGTAGCACGCCGCGGATGATGGCCATCAGCCGCGGGACCAGGACCCGCCCGGCCTGGAGGACCTCCTCGTGGGTAGGAGGTTCGAAGGCGTCCGGGTTCAAAACGTTCGAGATCCCTGATAGGCCGAGGACGCGCATCCCCCCGTGGCAGGCCACGATCACCTCCGGGACGGTGGACATTCCGACCGCGTCAGCGCCGATCAGGCGCAGGAACCGCACTTCCGCTGGCGTCTCGAAACTGGGACCGCTTAACATCACGTAGACCCCTTCGTGGACAGGGATGCCCTGGGCCTCTGCGACCTCCCGGGCCAGCGCCCGGAGCTCGGGATCGTAGGCGCGGGAGAGGTCCGGAAAGCGCGGACCCCAATCCGCCTCGTTCGGCCCGCGAAGGGGATTGGCCCCGGCCATCCCGAAGAGGCCGATGTGATCACGGAGGATCATGATATCCCCAGGTCGGAAGGCGGGATTCAGCCCCCCGGCCGCGTTGGTGAGGATCAAAATGCGAACACCCAGAAGCTGCATCACGCGAATGGGAAGGGTGATCCGCTGGACGGAATAGCCCTCATAAAAATGGGCCCGTCCTTGAAGGACCATCACCGGATGTCCTTCCAGCCGCCCGACGATCACCCGACCGGGATGCCCTTCTACGGTGGCAGCCGGAAAGCCCGGGATCTCCGTGAAGGTCATCGTCATCGGTGCCTCGACCGCCTCGGCCAGGGCGGCCAGGCCGGAACCCAGGACCAGCCCGATTCGCGGTTGAAGCGGGATCCGTTCCCGGATCCATGTGGCAGCGGCTTCGTATTCCGCCCGAGGGATCGCTTCATGGACGTGCATAGCGCTCTCCTATTTCGTTTGAACTTCTCGCAGAATCCGCTTCCGAGATGCTCTCTGGTGGGGAATGGGAAAAACCCTCCCCGTGGCCTTTGGGGTCACGGGGATCCTGGGCACCCACAAGGGGTGCCTCTACGTCGTAATGCTGGGAATGCCGGTTGTAGAGGCAGGTCTGGTGCCTGCCCCTGTGTGGGCGCCCATCCATCGGGGCCGCAAATTCGGGCATCCACAAGGGGTGCCCCTACCCATCGGAATGCGAATGCCTGTTGTAGGGGCAGGCCTTGTGCCTGCCCCCAGGGTTCAGGATCCCTGACGTTTTAATAAAGCCTGTCGTTTCTCTTCGAATTCCTGATCGCTCAGCAGGCCGCTGCGGTGCAACGCCTCTAATTGCGCCAGCAAGGTCGCTGTCTCGCCACCCCCAGGGCTCTCCAAGCCCAGGTGCTCCCCCAGCGCGGCCTTCTGATCCAACATGACCTGTTTGAAGCGCAGAGGGTTGGCGATCCGGCTCAGCCGGTTCACCCCGATCTCGCTGCCCGTGAGGATCTCAATATCCCCATAGTTCAGGAGGCGTCCGAGTAAAGATTGCCGCAGAACCACATCGTTGACCTTCTCAAGGGAGGAATCGAAGACGTTCTTGTTCAGGACCCCTTCCACCTGGATCACCCGTCGTGTGGTGACCAGATACACCTCGTTCCACCAGCGGAGCAAGGAATGAATTAACAGCACAAGGGGGATCGCCGCCAGGGCCAGCCCGGCGATGACCACCGGCAAGGTGAATGGAGGGAAAAGGATGCCACTGGCGACGGTGATGCCAATCAAAATCCCGGCTGGGATCCCATAGCTCAGCGCAGGGCGAATAAGGACCAAAGCGTGCTGTCGAGTCCGGAAAAGGATCCGTTCGTTCTCGCCTAACAGCTGTTCGATATAGCCCATGGGAGCCCCCTATACTCGAAGTGTAAATCTCCGTTACATCCCGGGAACTTCTGGGCGCGATGGCGATCGCCGAAGGCAGCCCAGGCTTCGCATCTCCTTACTCTGGCGTCCCACGAGGACGCCGGTGAGCGGGGATGGCTTCCATGATCTGGAAGACCAAGTCATAGCGACCCATGGGCGGCATCACATAGAGGCCCTGGACGAATTCGGCCAGCTCCGCCGCCGCCTCCTGAGCCAGGCGAAGCCCTTCCCGTCGCGCCCGCTCCTCTCCGGCCCGTCGGAGGCGCTCCCGGACGGCCTCCGGCACCTGAATGCCCGGGACTTCGTTGTGCAGGAACTCGGCGTGACGGAGGCTCATCAGCGGAAGCACCCCGGCCAGGACCGGGATAGGGATGGGGCCTTCTTCTTCCTCGTAGCGTCGCAGGAAATCCCTTAGCGCAGCATGCTCATAAACCGGTTGGGTCATGATGAAGTCCGCCCCCGCGCGGATCTTTCGGCGCAGCGCCTTCATCTCGCGCGCCGGGTCCGGCGCGTTGAAGTTCAGGGCAACGCCCACAAAGAACGCCGTCGGCTGGCCGATGGATTCCCCTGCGTGATCCAGGCCGGCGTTGAATCGCTCTTTAATCAATCGGACCAGACCGGACGGCACAATATCCATCGCATCGGTGGCCTCCGGATAATCCCCTTGAGCCGGGGGATCTCCCATCACGACAAACAGGTTGCGCACGCCCAAAGCATGGATGGCCAGAAGATCCGACTGGATGCGCAGGAGGTTGCGCCCTCGGGTGGGAAAGTGAAGGATGGTCTCCATACCCACATGGTTTTGAACCAAGAAGGCCAGGGCCCAGGGGCTCATCCGCAGCCGGGCCATCGGGCTATCCGCGATGTTCAAGGCATCCACACCGCCTGCTTTCAGCGTGCGGGCGACTTCCAAGAGGGCGCTGGCGTCGTGGCCCCGTGGGGGATCCACCTCCACGCTCACTACAAAGAAGCCTGCGCGGAGACGACGGGCCAGGTCCGTGGGTTCGGGCTTCGCATGGGCGGGAGGTGTGACGGCGCGGAGGATCGGACGGTGTTCTTCCGCCGAGGGCTCCAAGCGGGCCTCGAGGACCCGCCGCATCGCCGCGATGTGCTCCGGCGTTGTTCCGCAGCATCCTCCCAGGATCCGCACCCCAAAGGCCAGAAAGCGCGAGGCGTATTCCGCGAAATAATCCGGCGTGGCGGGATAGCGGAGGCGTCCAGCGGCCATCTCCGGCCAGCCCGCGTTCGGCATCACCACGAGGTAGGGCGGTGGCCCGCCAGCGGCTGCCACGCGGGAGGCCATGCGGCGGATCACTGGGAGCAGTTTCGCGGGCCCTACAGAGCAGTTCGCTCCGATGATGGGAACCCCCAGCTCCAGGAGGGCCTCAACAACCTCCTCGGGGGTGTGGCCCATCAGGGTGTGGCCGTCTTGCGCGAAGGTCATCTCGGCGATGATCGGTAGATGAGGGGCAGCTTCCTGAGCCGCCCGGATGGCCTCCACAAGCTCCGGGAGGGCCGAGAAGGTTTCCAGGATCAGGGCGTCCACACCGGCCTCCGCCAGCGCGGCGATCTGCTCCCGGAAAGCTTCCCGGGCCTCCACCGCTTTCACCCGACCCAGGGGGGCAAGGGGCACGCCCAGCGGCCCGACGGAGCCAGCAATCCACACGGGGCGATCCACCTCCGCCGCTGCTTGGCGGGCCAACGCCACAGCAGCGCGATTCAGCATCGCCACCCGATCCGCCAAGCCGTGTTCCGCCAGACGATAACGGTTCGCCCCGAAGGTGTTCGTCTCCAACAGCTCCGCCCCGGCTTGAAGGTAAGCGCGATGGATTTCCAGAACGACCTCGGGGGCTTCGATGTTCAGCGCCTCATAGCAGCGATCGAACGGGAAGCCCCGCGCATAAAGCATAGTGCCCATCGCCCCGTCGGCCAGCAGAGGGCCTTGCGCCAGGCGCTCGAGCAAAGGCGGTTTCGTCACCATAGATCGGCTCCTCTGGCTGCGTTGCCACCATTCTTGCGGATCAAGATTCGCATCATCACGCAGGTGGAGATCTTCTCCAGGATCTCGGAAGCGACATTTTCTTCTCCTTTGGATTGTATCACACTGCGTACAGCCCGCTTTCAGCTCTAAATCTCGTGAAGCGTCGGAATCATCACATTAAGCGCTAAGAGTCTTCCCCAACCCCGAAGGGTTTCATTCCTCACAGCCCCTTGGGTGATAGGGGGAGGCAGATGATCTCTCAGGGGTTTCGCGGTTGAGTGAAGGGTGGAGGATGGTTTGACGGAGGGGATCACTCGTGGCTATAATCCGGGATCGGAACAGGGCCTTTGTCGGCTTGACCGCCATGATCCGGACCGGGTATAATTGCAGCTGGGACGCCGACGTAGCTCAACCGGTAGAGCAAGCGCCTTGTAAGCGCGAGGTTGCGGGTTCGAGTCCCGCCGTCGGCTTCGCGAGGGCGGGTACCCAAGTGGCCAACGGGGCCTGGCTGTAAACCAGGTGGCGGAAGCCTTCGGGGGTTCGAATCCCTCCCCGCCCACTTGTCGATCGTCGGCGTTCCTCCTCCCTGAGGCCGGCTTGTCCCACCGGCCCAGGGGGATTTTTTATGATATTGATGCGAGCCCACGTAGCTCAGGCGGCAGAGCACACCCTTGGTAAGGGTGGGGTCACGGGTTCGAGTCCCGTCGTGGGCTCCTAATGGTTCCAGCGCCAGGATAAAGGTAGCTGGCAACCTGGATTTTCCGCTCCAACCTTATAGCACAACCCAGGAGGACAGCGATGGGGAAGGCGGTGTTTGTGCGGGCGAAGCCGCATGTGAATGTGGGGACGATTGGGCATATTGATCATGGGAAGACGACGTTGACGTCGGCGATTACGAAGGTGTTGTCGTTGAAGGGGTTAGCGGAGTATGTGC
>DATMAC010000285.1:0-3274 GCA_035573655.1 Thermoflexus sp. | reverse complement strand
GGGGAGGGGGGAGAAAGGGGGGAGGGGTCCATCGTTTTTTAAGGGGTGAGAAACCCCTTGTCCCAACGGATGTCCGAACCTCAGCTTGGGGAGGAGGGATCGCCCTTCTCGGATTCCTCCTCCGGCCATTTCGAAGGTGTGGCCGCGGGATCGGACACCCATGTACATGTAGGGGTACCCCTTGTGGGTACCCCTACATCACGGTGCGAATACCTGTTGTAGGGGCAGGCCTTGTGCCTGCCCCAATGGGGCACCCACAAGGGGTGCCCCTACATTAAGGGTGGGTGGCCCGCATCCACGAGGCTGTCGGGTCATTCGCTTGATTCTTCCCATAAAGAAGTGAGCTCGGAGGTCACCGAAATGAGCGTGTTCCGATCTACGGAAGAACTGTATACCGTTATGGGGGCTCTTTTTGAGCGCTTGAAGAAGGATCCGGAGCTTACAGCCCGTCTGCTGGAAGGGAACCTGGTGGTCCGCTTCCGATGGCACGACCCGGAGGGAGAGGTCACCATCGACCTTCGCCGCGCTCCTATCACCTACACATTCGGACCCTCGGACCTGCCCGCGGATGTGGAGATGATCCAGGCCGCGGACGTGGCCCACCGGTTCTGGCTGGGAGAGCTCCATGTGCCGAGGGCCATCGCCACCCGACAGGTGATCGCCAAGGGATCGGTGGCCAAGGCCCTCAAGCTGCTGCCGGCGATCCGCCCCGCCTTCGCTGTTTACCGGGAGGTCCTGAAGGAGCTGGGCCGTGAGGACCTCCTCCCCCCGCCCAGGCCTGTCCCCCAACCCCTTGAAGCCCGCGCTTGGTGGCGCCGCCTCCGAGAGCGCCTGGGCCGCCTTCGCCCAGAGCCCCCGCCGCCCGCCTTAGACTTCGCTGCCTTGAACCGGCATTTCATCCCCCTGGTGGAGGGCGAGGCCCCACCGACCCTGCCTTCCCCCGCTCCATCCCTCCTTCCCACGGACCTCCCCGACTTGAAGCGGGAGATGCTGCGCCGCATGTGGCTCATCCGGGCCTTTGAGGAACACCTCAGTCGCGCCTTCGCCGAGGGCCGCCTTCCCACGGAGGCCATTCATCTTTCCATCGGCCAGGAGGCCACCGCGGTAGGGGCCTGCTTCGCGCTTCGCCCCACCGATACGATGACCACCACCCACCGCGGCCACGGGCATATGATCGCTAAAGGGGCGGACCTGGACGGCATGATGGCGGAGATCTACGGCCGGGCCACAGGCCTGTGCAAGGGCAAAGGGGGTTCGATGCACGTGACCGATGCCCGGGTCGGCGCCCTGGGAGCCAACGGCATCGTCGGGGCTTCCGCGCTCATCGCCACCGGCGCGGCGCTCGCCAGCAAGCTTCGGGGCTCCCCATCGGTCAGCTTGGCCTTTGTGGGCGATGGGGCCACCAATCAGGGGATGTTCCACGAGGCCGTGAATTTCGCCGCCGTTTTCAACCTGCCGGTGATTTTCATCGTGGAAAACAACCAGTACGCCGAATTCACCCCGCTGGCGAAGCACACCCGCGTGACGCGTCTGGCCGATCGCGCGCTCGCCTATGGGATCCCCGGCGTTCAGGTGGACGGGAACGACGTGTGGGCCGTCTATGAGGCCGTATCGGAGATGGTGGAGCGCGCCCGCCGCGGCGAGGGGCCGGCCCTGATCGAATGCCTCACCTACCGATGGTGCGGGCACGTCGAGGGGGAGAGCGCCCGCTATCGGCCGCCGGAGGAGGTGGCCCGCTGGCGGGCGCGCGACCCGATCCGCTTGTGGGCGGAGCGCCTGCAAGCTGAAGGGCTCCTTTCGGCCGCCGATGTGGCTTCCCTTCAGGAGGAAGCGGAAGCCCGCGTGGCCGAGGCCGCCCGGAAGGCGGAAGCAGCGCCCTTCCCATCCCCCACAACCCTCACCGAAGACGTCTTCGCGCCGGACCCCATCGCGCTCTACCAGCCTTCTCCCCCACCGCCTTCCACCCGGGAGATCACGTACGCCCAGGCCCTGTGGGAGGCGCTGGCCGAGGAGATGGCGCGTGACCCCACGGTTTTCCTGATGGGGGAGGATGTCAGCCACGGAGGATACTTTGCCGTCACGGCCGGTCTGGCCGAGGAGTTCCTGGGGCGCGTGCTGGATACCCCGATCAGCGAGTACGCCATCGTCGGCGCCGCGGTAGGGGCGGCGATGTGCGGCATGCGCCCCGTGGTCGAGATCCTTTTCTCGGACTTCCTGACCACTTGTATGGATCCCTTGGTGAATCAGGCGGCCAAATTGCGGTATATGTCCGGGGGACAATACGCCCTCCCGCTGGTGGTGCGCACCCCCGGGGGCGCCGGGCTGGGGATGGCGGCTCAGCACAGCCAAAGCCTCGAAGCGCTGTTCACGGGCATCCCCGGGCTCATCGTGATCGCGCCCTCCACCCCCTTCGACGCGAAAGGCCTCCTGAAAGCGGCGATCCGCTCCAACAACCCCGTCCTCTTCTTTGAGAACAAACTGCTGTATTTGCAGACGGGCAAGATCCCGGAAGGAGATTACGTAGTGCCCATCGGGGTGGCGGACGTGAAGCGCCCGGGGCGGGATGTGACTGTGGTCGCGATCGGCAGCATGGTGCCCGTGGCCCTACGAGTGGCGGATGAGCTGGCCCAAGAGGGGATCGAGGTCGAAGTGATCGACCCGCGCACCCTGGTCCCGCTGGATCTGGCCACCATTTTGCGCTCGGTGATGAAAACCGGACGGCTCGTGACCGTTGAAGAGGGAGCCCTCAACCACGGCTTTGGGGCTGAGATCGCCGCCCGGGTTGCTGAGACCATCCCTCATCGATTAAAGGCTCCTGTGCGCCGAGTGGCCGCCTTGGACATCCCCATCCCTTATGCTCGCCCCTTGGAGCAGATGGCTGTTCCCAGCGAAGAAGCCATTCGAACTGCCATTCTTTCCCTCTTCCGGTGATGAGTGAAGAAACAAACACCCACACGAGCCTGAAGCCATGCCCGGCGCAGGGGTTCGAAGGGCCAGGCCCAATATGTAGGGGCACCCACAAGGGGTGCCCCTACATGGTTTCGCATCCATTCCCAATCGAAATTCCCTGGGGACAGAGCGTCTCGATGCGTTGAGCGGACTGCGGGCGGCCGCCCCTCACGCCAAACAAGATGATCGCCCGCGTAGAGTAGAATGGAAATCCGGGCAGACAAAAGGAAACGAGGTCTTCAGGGGTTGGGGGCCGCCGAAGACGGCCTCTAATAACTCCCCATGGGGTTTGGGGGCGGGCCGGGCGCCAAAGGCGCCCGGCCCG
>DATMAC010000284.1:0-5278 GCA_035573655.1 Thermoflexus sp. | reverse complement strand
GTGAGAACGGCCGAATCGTTACATTGTGATGAACACTTATTGGCTGCCTGAGGTGGTGGCCCCTCGGACCCACACCCCCTGAGGCGCGCGGACCCGCCCTAGAGGATACCTGTACATGCAATAGGCGACGACGAGGCAGGCGATGATGGTGGTGATGCCGATCAGGAAGCGAACACCCCAGGTCACGCTGGCCGGTTGAACCTCGCTCCCGGCGGTATACCCGGCGACGGACATCACGGTGGCGAACAGAAGGCCCTGGGCGGAGAAAGCCAGTTTGATGATCCCGGCGTTCATCCCAAAGAAGATGCCCTCCCGACGGTAACCGTGCCGGGCGGCGTCCTCATCGACGATCTCCGAGAGCACCGGGAAGGGCATGATCATGGAGCCCGCCAATCCGGGGGCCGCCAGGATGGTTCCCAGAAGCCCCAAGTAAAAGTTGTCAGCGAAGCTCATGATGAGAAGCCCGGGGATGAAAACGAAACTGGCCAGGATCCAAGCTCTGCGATATCCCAGGCGGGGGACAATGGGTCGCCAGAGCAGGATCGAGGGAGCGGTCAACAGGATCGGTATCCCCAGGAGAACGGCCTCGACATCTCCGGGGGACATCGGGATCCCGAAAACCTCAGTCCTGCCGGTGATGCCCAGGGCGTACTTGCGCCAGAAAGGGAGGGTCGCGCCCAGGGTCAGCCAGATGTACTCTTTTGCGATGTTCGCTCCCAGAAACCAACGGAAGGGCACACTGGAAAGGACGATTTTCAAGGATTGAAGCAGACCTGCGATGTTTTCCTCAGCGGCTATCGGACGTTCTCGAATCCCGACCGCCGCGATCAGGTAACCGCTGGCGACGAGGCTCCCCATGATGGCGCCCATCCATACATACCCCACCGCGTCGGCCAGGATGGGAGCCAGAATGTACGATAGCAGCAGGGCGATGACCGCCAGGACCTCCCGCGCCGCGGAAAGATTGACCCGGTCCCTCACGGTCGTTGCGATCTCCGGGAAAAGGGCGGTGTAAGCGATCCAAGTGAGGCTGTAAAGGGTGTCGAAGATGAAAAGCATAGCGAAGAAATACACGGCCAGTGTCACCGGGTGGTATCCAGGGGGAGTCCAGAGGAAGAAGAAAGAGAGGCCCAAAGGGATCGCCCCGAAGAGGACGTAGGGAACCCGCCGCCCCATCCGGGTGCGGGTCCGATCGGAGATCTGGCCCATCAACGGATCGTTGATCGCATTCCAGATCCCATAGATGGTCCAGATGAGGCCGGCGATCGCTGCGTTCAAACCCAGGATGTCCACATAGTAGAACTGGATGCGGTTGCCGAAGACCTGATAGGCGATGGTGTTGGCGAAGTTGCCCATGGAGTAGCGGACATAGAAGAGCGCGCGCCGGATGTCTCTCATGGCCCCTCCTCCTGTCGTGGTCTTACGAAGGATCCACGCAGAAACGATGCACCGGCCTTCCCGGGCCTTCAGTGGGCAGCTGGCCCTTGTCGGTTATTTTAATTCCATGCACGAAAAGATCCGAGACAGGTTTAGGGGGCG
The DNA here is from genome assembly GCA_035573655.1 of Thermoflexus sp. GTDB lineage: Bacteria > Chloroflexota > Anaerolineae > Thermoflexales > Thermoflexaceae > Thermoflexus. The sequence goes on along the minus strand of DATMAC010000284.1, from coordinate 3,739 downwards.
CTTTGGGGGCGGAGCCGCGCGCCTTCGGCGCGCGGCTCCGCCCTCCAAAAATATTTTGATCCCCCCTCCCCACGGCCCCTTGGGCCGTGGGGAGGGGGGATTCAGGGGGGTGGGGCCCTTCCCCACTTCCAGTCAGAGCAAATTTTTCATGCACTTTCTTGAAGGAAAGCGCCTGAAGTGGAGATCCTCGACAACCTAAGGGAGGAGACTGACCCTTGCGCTCCAAGCCCTCCGTTCGATCTCCTGCCCGCTATTACGCGCTCAAAGCGCTACATCGGATTGAGACTCAGGCCGCTTATGCGGACTATGTGTTACAGGCCCTGCGGCGGGAGATCACGCTTTCCCCGCGGGATCAGGATCTCCTCACGACGCTGGTGGACGGCGTGACCATCTGGCGGAAGACCCTGGATTGGGTCCTGGCCCGCTATGTGCGAGGGGGGCTGGAGCGTCTGGATCCCTGGGTGCGGAACGCCTTGCGGATGGGCCTCTATCAACTGATGTTTCTCGATCGAATCCCGCGCTGGGCGGCCGTCCACGAGACCGTGGAGGTTGCCCGGATGGCCGCGGGGGAAGGGGCCGCGGCGCTGGTGAACGCGGTGCTGCGCCGGATCTCCGCCCGGCTGGAGCGCGGACAACCGGTCGCGTCTTTCCCTTCCATCCGCGAGGATCCGGTGGCGCACCTGGCGATCCGCTATTCGTTCCCGGAGTGGATGGTGCGCCGTTGGATCGCCCGCTATGGGGTGGAGGGGACGCGGGAGCTCTGCCGCTTCCAAAATACCCCCCGGCCCTTGAGCCTGCGGGTGAACCGCTTGCGGGCGACCCGAGAGGAGATCCTCGCAGATCTGGAGGCCCAAGGCCTGCGGGCCCGGCCCAGCGTCTATCATCCCTACGTCATCCTGGTGGAGGGCGGGCTGGATCTGACCGCATGGCCAGCGTATCAGGAAGGGAAGGTAATCGCGCAGGATGAGGCGGCGGCCATGGTTCCCTATCTGTTGGAGCTGCGGCCGGGGCTGCGGGTGTTGGATCTATGTGCAGCCCCTGGAGGGAAGACCACGGCCATCGTGGAGTGGATGGGGGATCGAGGGATGGTGGTGGCGGCGGACGCTCACTTCGGTCGCCTCCGTCGCCTGCGGGAGCACGCCTTGCGGATGGGGTTCACGATCATCCACGTGGTCCAGGCGGATGGGCGACGACCGTTCCTGCCGGAATGGGCGGATCGCATCCTGATCGATGCCCCCTGTCTGGGGACGGGGGTGCTGGCCCGGCGGAGCGACGCCCGATGGCATAAACAGGAATCCGACCTCGCGAGCCTCACTCGCATTCAGCGGGAGCTCTTGGAAGCCGCCGCTCGGATGCTCCGGCCGTCCGGATACCTGGTCTACAGCACCTGTTCGCTGGAGCCAGAGGAAAATGAAGAACAAATTTACGCCTTCCTGCGGGACCACCCGGAGTTCCGCCTGGTGTCCGCGCAGGGCAAGGTGCCCACCTCTTTTGTCGACGCCGAGGGCTTCTATCGGGTCCTGCCCCATGTGCATCACATGGACGGTGCGTTCGGGGCGATCTTGGAGAAAGCCGGAACGCCGGTGGGCTGAGCAGGACTTCGGACCCATCTGTCGTTCCCCGAATCCACGGGGCTCCGGGGTGGATGAGGCAGCCCGCACAAAGGGATGAGGATGCGTTGGAAGGTTCAACCGGAGGATTTTCAGGTCGAGGAAATGATGGAGCTTCCGCTTCAGCCGGGCGGCCCCTACACCCTTTATCAAGTGCGCAAGCGGGGGCGGACCACGCTGGAGGTTCAAGCGGAGCTGGCCGCGAGGCTGGGTGTGCCGCAGCGGGCGGTGATCTTCCCCGCCCTCAAGGATCGCGACGCCCTCGCCGTCCAGATGGCCGCCGTTCGGGGTCGGGGGCCTGCCCGCGTCCAGGGAGAGGGCTTCGAGGCCGTCCGGGTGGGTTACGCGGATCGCCCGCTGCGCCCCCAGGATCTGCGGGGGAACCGGTTCATCGTTCGGCTTCGGGATCTGACCGATCGCGAGATCGAACGGTTGCCTGGGGCGATTGCCCTCCTCGCCGCTCAAGGGTTCCCCAATTACTTCGATGACCAGCGTTTCGGGTCGTGGAGCCCGGAGGCCGGTTTCATCGGCCGGTCCCTCCTCTTGGGACAGGCCGAGGAGACCCTTCGGATCTACCTCACCATCCCCCTGATCGGGGATCCTCCGGCCGTGCGGGCCTTTAAGGCGGAAGCTCGGGCCTGGTGGGGGGATTGGGCGGCGATGCTGGAGCGGGCGCCCCGTCCGTCCAATTATCGGAGCGTGCTCGTTTTCCTCAAGGATCATCCCACCGATTGGCGGGGCGCAGTGCACCGCATCCCGGGACGCCTGCGGGCGCTGTGGGTCGATGCCTATCGGGCGTGGCTCTGGAACCGCATGCTGGCATGGGTGTGGGCCCGGATCCCTCATTGCGAGATCGAGATCCGTGGGGAACGCTTCCCGGTGCCGCTGGAACCGCCGCCAGAGGCCGCGGCGGTCGTGGCCTTGCCCCATCGACGGGCCCGCAGCGAGGCTCCTTGGTCGGAGGCGCTGGCCGCGGTGCTGGAGGAGGAAGGGCTCCAGCCTGCTCATTTCCGACGGGGGGCCTTGCTGGAGGATGCCCCTCCCCCAACTCGCCGGCCGGTCTGGTGTCGGCCGTTCGCCCTGGAGCTACAGAGCCTCCATCCGGAGAAACGGGAGGCCGTCCTGGCCTTCGAACTGCCTCCTGGGAGCTATGGAACTATACTCCTGAAAACGCTGCAGGCTTGGATGGAACGTTCAGCCCATCCAGAACCACCTAAAGGGACGGAAGTGAACGGTAGCGGACAAAGCCTCGCAACCAACTGTCCGGTGGGATAGGGGTACGGCGGATGCCCAATGAATTCTTTCCGGAACCTTCCTCCGCGAAACTCACAGGGCTGGCCATCCGAGGCTCGATCTATACGATTGGGGCTTCCCTCATAACGCTCACGCTGGGCTTTCTGCGTTCGGTGCTCTTGGCCCGGTTGCTCTTGCCGGAGCACTTTGGAGTGGTGGCCCTCGCGCTTTTCTACATCGGGTTGGCAGCCCAACTGCGCGGACTGGGCCTGGATATGGCCCTCATCCACCGACAGGAGGCAGACGAACCGTTCCTGCGCACTTATTTTTCTCTGCGCCTGGGCCTGGATCTATTGGCTTTTGGGCTTCTGCTGGCCCTGGCTCCGCTCCTGCAATGGGCCTATCCTCAGATGCCCGGGCTGGGCGCGATATTGGTCGTTCTGGTGTTCACCCAACTCCTGGCCAATCTGAGCCAAGTCCAGGAGACACTCATCCGCAAGAACCTGACTTTCTCCCAGTTGGCGGCCACCGATGTGGCCGCATCGGTCGTGATGACCTTGGTCGCTCCGCTTCTGGCGTGGTGGGGTTGGGGGGTGTGGGCGCTGGTGGCCGAGCAATTGAGCGGCATCGGGACGCGTTTTCTCTTGACCTGGGGGCCGTTCCGGCAGTGGAAGCCAGGTCTGGGATGGGATCGCCAGGCCGCCCGCTGGTTCTGGGAATACGGCAAGCCGACATGGGTGGCCTCCAATCTGAATTACTTACTGGACCGTTTTGACGACTTCTGGATCGGCACGACGTTAGGAAGGGTGCCGCTGGGGTTATACTCCAAGGCCTACGAGTTCGCCCATTATCCCCGCCGGGTCCTCGCCAACCCTCTGGTGACCGTCTTTACGCCC
>DATMAC010000283.1:0-9371 GCA_035573655.1 Thermoflexus sp. | reverse complement strand
GGAGGGGGGGCGGCACAAGGCGTTCTTCAGCGGGTACAAGCCGCAGTTTTACTTCCGGACGGCGGATGTGACGGGGGAGATCCAGCTGCCGGCGGGGGTGGAGATGGTGATGCCCGGCGATAACGTGAACCTGCGGGTGCGACTGATCGCCCCCGTGGCGATCGAAGAAGGACTGCGCTTCGCCATCCGCGAAGGCGGACTCACCGTCGGCGCCGGCGTCGTCACCAAAATCTTGGAGTAGGACTTTGTTGAACTTGACCCAAGGGGGATTCATAGAGGCAGATCCCCGTCTTGACGCAGGCGGCGCGGTAATCACCTGGAGCATACCCCGAAGAGCGGCCTCCCAATTCCGGTGGGGGCCGCTCTTGCTTTTCGTTCGGACCGTCCTTTCCGCCTGAAAAGGAGAAGCGATGGACTCCAGAGGTTCAAGGGATTCAGGACCGGTTATTCCCTCTCGTTCCCGTTTCGCAGGGGTCTCCCACGCCTCTCCCCTCTTATTGGTTCCCGATGGGGAACCTCTACCACCCTTCACCGTTTCCATATCCGGTGGAGAACCCACTGTCAACCCCGCGCGTAGCAGGATGAGGTTTCGGTGACACCCCACTCCCCATCTCCTCCCACGGCCCAAAGGGTCGTAGGAGGAGATGGAAAATATTTTGGGGCTGGGCCGCGCACCGAAGGCGTACGGCCCAGCCCCAAAAGTCCTCAAGAGGAAACCGCCTACATCCGTATTGGCGCTGCGTGAGAACGGCTGAATAGTTGCACCCAGATTTGCGTTATACTTGATTCGGTGAAGAGATCCTATTAAGCCGGAGCATCGATGTCCTCACATCCTTTAGAGGAAGCAGATGTACTGGATCTGATCACTCGAGGCCGGCGCACAGGCCAGCCTCATCGGGTGGAGCTTTGGTTCGTTTATCGGGACGGGGCCATCTATTTGATGGCTCACGCCCGATCCCACGGCCAGGGAACCGATTGGTATCAGAACCTGAGCGTAGATCCCCAAGTGATCGTCGAGGCGGAGAGAGGACGTTGGGAAGGGGTCGCCGAGCTGCTGTCGCCGGAATGGCTCCCCACGGTGACCGACTGGTTTCGAGAGAAATACGGCGCAGCGACCGTGCGCCATTGGTATGAAGACACCCCACGCCTGCCCGTCCGCGTGTGGCTTAAGCCATGAGGGGGATGCCACCATTCCAGCGCTCCCATGATGGGGGCAATAAGGGTTGTCGTAGGTCACTCCCTTGCCCTCGATCACCGTAGATCAAAAAACGGCGAGCAAATCCAAAGGTCTGAGGAGAGGAGGCGGAATGGCTTCGCCCTTCGCCCAGCTGCAGAAAATCCTAAAACATGAAGCCCAAGACGGTTACCGGAACCGCATCGTGATCGGGGGAATGGGCCGATTCGCCGATCACTGGTATCGTCAGGCCCGTGCCTCCCTGAAGGAACATGATCCGGAGCTTCTCCTCCTCCTGGAGACGATCTACGCGGATCTTCGACGCTATGAAGACGCTGACACCGAAGAACGTCGGCGGTTGATCGAGGAGATTGAGGCTCGAATCCAAGAGGGTCTCCAGCGGGAGCGGGAAGCCCGAACCTCCCGGGCGGCCCCGGCGGTCTCACCATCCGTACCCAAACCTACCCCTTCACCGACCGCCCCTCCCGCCGGGGAACCCCAGGCGGAACCGCAGACGCCTGTGCCCCCGATACAGCCCGCGCGGGCGGCGCCCGCCCGTGCGCGTTCCCGCAAGGTCCCTCCCGTCTCCCCTAAACTGGCCGCGAAAGTGGAAGCCATGGGGCTGGATGCCCCGGTCCATTTGATCCATGGGGTGGGACGAGAGCGAGCCCAACGCCTGGCCCGCCTCGGGGCCCAAACCATTCGGGATCTGCTGTATCTGCTCCCTCGCCGATATGTGGACTTCCGCGCCCTTAAGCCGATCAACCGCCTCCGGGTGGGGGAAGAGGTGACCGTGATCGGCGAGGTGATGGATATCGGGAGCAAACAGACTGGGAACGGCCTCACGGTCATCAAAGCGCTCCTCACGGACGGCTCTGGGGTCATCGAGTGCACCTGGTTTAACCAGCCGTATCTGCTCGATCGTATTCAGCCAGGCCAGTTCATCGTCGTGAGCGGGCGGGTGGATGAGTTCCTGGGCCGCCCGGTGTTCCGTTCCCCGGAGTGGGAGCCCGCTGATCGGGAGCTGCTGCACACCGCCCGTATCGTCCCCATCTATCCCTTGACGGAGGGCCTCACCCAGCGCTGGATGCGCACCATCCTCAAACGAGTGGTAGACTACTGGGCGGACCGGATCGAGGATCCGATCCCAAGCTGGATCCGGGAGGCCTACGGTTTCCCGGATCTCTCCACCGCGTTGAAGCAAGTTCATTTCCCAGAGGATTGGGAGCCCCTGGAGCAAGCGCGCCGGCGCCTGGCCTTCGATGAGGTGTTCTATCTGCAGATCGGGCTGCTGGAAGTTCGCCGGCGGTGGCGCAGCGTCCCGGGGCGGGCCCTCTCGTTCGACGAAGCGGCCCTCGGGCGGGCCATCGAGGCCCTCCCCTTCCCCCTCACCGGCGCTCAGCAGCGGGCCCTGGCCCAGATCCTGGCGGATATGCGCTCGGGCGTGCCGATGAACCGCCTGCTCCAGGGAGAGGTGGGCTCCGGTAAGACCGTGGTGGCGGCGCTGGCCGCCTACGCGGTCTTCCTGGCGGGGGCCCAAAGCGCGATCATGGCCCCGACCGAGATCCTGGCGGAACAACATTACCGAACCCTGATCGCCCTGGCGGAGCGCTGGGCCGGCGCCGGGCTTCCCACACCAACCATCCGCTTGTTGACCTCCGGGGTCACAGGGACAGAGCGGGCGCTGATCTACGGGGAACTGGCCGAGGGGACCTGCCATCTGGTGGTGGGAACGCATGCTCTGATCCAAGAGGAAGTGAACTTCCACGACCTGGCCTTCGTGGTTATTGATGAACAACAACGCTTTGGGGTGTTGCAACGGGCGGCCCTGCGGGGCAAAGGCTACAACCCGCACGTGCTGGTGATGACGGCCACGCCGATCCCCCGCACCCTGGCCCTCACCCTCTACGGCGATTTGGATCTCTCGGTCCTGGATGAGATGCCGCCGGGTCGACGGCCGGTGCTGACCCGCTGGCTGATGCCGGAGGAGCGCGAGCGGGCCTACGCCTTCATCCGCCGTCAGGTCGAGCAAGGCCGCCAGGCTTACATTATTTGTCCCCTGGTGGAAGGCTCCGATAAAATCGAGGCGAAAGCGGCGGTAGAGGAATACGAACGCTTGCAACGCGAGATCTTCCCGGACCTCCGGCTGGGCCTGATCCACGGGCGGATGAAATCCGAGGAGAAAGAGGCCGTGATGAGCGCCTTCGCCCGCGGGGAGATCCAGATCCTCGTGGCCACCCCGGTGGTCGAGGTGGGCGTGGATGTGCCCAACGCCACGGTGATCCTGATCGAAGGGGCGGATCGGTTCGGGCTGGCCCAGCTGCATCAGTTCCGGGGCCGGGTCGGACGAAGCAGCCATCAATCCTATTGCCTCCTGCTGGCCGAATCCCCCTCTGAGAGCGCCATCGAGCGCCTCCGGGCCATTGAGACCATCTATGACGGCTTCCAGCTGGCTCAGAAGGACCTCGAGATGCGCGGGCCGGGCGATTTCCTGGGGACCCGCCAGAGCGGCTTCCCGGAGATGCGCCTGGCTGATCTGACGGATTTACGCCTCCTGGAGATCGCCCGGGAGGCAGCGGAGCGGCTGGCCGAGCGCGACCCGAACCTTCAGGCCCCGGAGCATCAGCGCCTGGCGGAAGCCGTGACCCGCTTCTGGCAGGGCCCCGTGGAGCCCAGCTGAGGAAAGCGATCCGTAAATGGGAGCCTAAGAGACAGCAGGCGAAATGAGCTGAGCTTCTTCCTGGGAGCTGGAGATGACCCGAGCGTTGTACCCGGCGTCTTTTGATCCGATCCACTACGGCCACATCGACATCGCCACGCGGGCGGCAGCGATCTTCGACGAGCTGGTCGTCGGCGTCTACGACCGCCCCAGCAAGAGCCTGCTCTTCTCGCTGGAGGAGCGCCTGGCCTTGGTGCAAGAGGCCCTGCAGCATCTCCCCAACGTCACGGTCACCGCTTACAGCGGCTTAACGGTGGATTTCGCCCGACGGATCGGTGCCCGCGTCATCGTGCGGGGCCTGCGGGTGGTATCGGATTTCGAGCTGGAGCTCCAGATGGCCTTGACCAACAAGCAGCTGGCCCCGGAGATCGAGGTGGTGTGCCTGATGACCAGCCGGGACTACGCGTTCATCAGCTCCAGCATCGTCCGCGAGATCGCCCTGCTGGGCGGAGATGTCTCATCGATGGTCCCTCCCCATGTCGCCCGGGCGCTGGCCGCGAAGGCCGCCGAACGCACCGGGGAGGCGGTGCCCATCATTTCGATCCGCGAGTGAGGAGGCTGGGATGGACATCTTGCATCTGATCGATCAGCTGGAGCAGCTGGTCCTCCGCAGCCGGCCTCTCCCCTTCTTGAGGTGGGTAGTGATCGAGGAGCGGCGGCTCCTGGATTTGATCGATCAGATGCGGGTGGCCATCCCCCAGGAGCTGAAGCAGGCCAGACGGATCACCCAGGAGCGGGAGCGGATCATCGCCCAGGCGAAGGAAGAGGCCGAGCGCATCGTCGCGCTGGCCCAGGAGCAGGCGGGCGAGCTGATCGCCCAGCACCAAGTGGTCCAGGCGGCGGAGCAACGCGCCGCCTTGATCATCGAGCGGGCCCAGCGGGAGGCGGAGCGTCTGAAAGCCGATGCCGACGATTACGCCCTGACCCGGCTCCTGGAGCTCGAGGAGACCCTCTCTCGGCTCCTTCAAGTGGTCCGGAACGGAATCGAGAAGCTCCAAAATGAGCGCGAGAATGAGCCCTCACGTTCCCCACAAACCTCAGCGGACGCTCCTGATCGCCACCCATAATCCCGGGAAGCGCCGGGAGCTGGCCGCCCTCCTCGCCGATCTCCCAGTGCGGCTGGTGGATCTCCTGGAGCTGGGGATCTCGGAGGTCGCGGAGGAGATCCACGAGCGGATGGAGGAGAACGCGCGCTGGAAGGCCCTCACCTATTGCGCCCGCAGCGGCCTGTGGACCCTGGCGGATGATTCGGGGCTGGAGATCGATGCCCTGGGAGGGGCTCCAGGGGCCCAATCCGCCCGGTTCGCCGGGCCTGGGGCGGACGACTCCGCCCGGATCCAGAAGGTTCTGAACCTGATGGCGGGCATCCCATGGCCCCAGCGGACCGCGCGCTTCCGCTGTGTGATCGCCCTGGCCCGACCGGGGGAGGAGCCGGTGCTGGTGGAGGGACGTCTCGAGGGCTACATCGCCCTGGAGCCTCGCGGGACGCATGGCTTCGGCTACGATCCAATTTTTTACATCCCAGAGCTCGGGAAGACCATGGCCGAGCTTCCCATGGAGGAGAAAAATCGGATCAGCCACCGGGCCCGCGCGGCTCGGAAGGCCGTTGAGATCTTAAGACAATGGCTGGCGGAGGAAGCGGAAGTAGACCCATAGAGGGGGAAACATGGGGCCAGCGGAGCTTTTGAACCGTCACTCGTTTTTGATATTCGGCGGCCTGGCGCTGTTGGGGCTGGCGGCCTTCCTGCTCCTTCGACGAGTGGGATGGATCGGATGGGGGCTCTGGGCCCTGATCCTGGTCGCGCTGGGGGTGTTCTGGCTCTCGATGCGGGCCCGTCCCTCCCAAACCTTCGCCTCGCAAGCCGAGATCGAGGCCGCTCTTCGGTCCGGACAGCCAGTGCTGGTCTACTGGTTCTCCAATTACTGACTGGGATGTCTCTCCATACAGCCTGCCGTGCGCAGGATCGAACGCAACTGGCGTGAAGGACGAGTGCTGTATGTAGAGGCCCTCAGCCCTGCCGGACGCGCGTTCGGCAGGGCTTATGGGTTGCGCCTGACGCCGGCCTTTGCGCTGTTCAATCCGCAGGGGCGCCTGATCCGCACTTGGGTGGGAGCAGCTGACGTCCCCAGCCCGGCCGAGTTAAGGGAAAGCCTTCGAGAGCCGTAGGGACCTTGGGCTTGGGCCATGGAGCCGCGGGCGAATGGGCTATAATGGGGCGCGAAGGAATCGATTCCCTGTATGGAGGTTTCTATGTTTTGTCCGCCGGGGACGACAGGAGCGATCCTGTGCATTGGAAGCTTCGCCATCCGAGCTTACGGGCTCCTGCTCATGCTCGGGATCCTGTTAGGGGCTTGGCTGGCCGCTGCCGAGGCCCGACGACGGGGGGAGAACCCCGATCACGTGTGGGATGGCCTGCTGGTGGTCTTCATCCTGGGCCTGATCGGCGCACGCCTTTACCACGTGTTCTCCAACCCGGAAGGCGCAGTGGGCTGGACCTACTACCGGGAGAACCCGATCAAGATCCTCTATATCTGGGAGGGCGGGCTGGCCATCTACGGCGCCCTGATCGGAGGGTTGATCGGGTTCCTCCTTTATGCGTACCGGCACCGACTCGCGGTCTGGCGTTGGCTGGACATCGTGGCGCCCTCTATCTTGGTCGGCCAGGCCATCGGCCGCTGGGGGAACTTCTTCAACCAGGAGCTCTACGGCCCCCCCACCACCCTGCCCTGGGGGATCCCCATCGCTCTGGAACATCGCTTGCCCCAGCACCTGACCCTGCCGCCGGAGACCCGCTTCCACCCGGTGTTCCTGTATGAGTCCCTGTGGAACACCATTGGCTTCCTCATCCTCTTCAACCTGAACCGGCGCTTCGGCCACCGGCTCCGCGAGGGGGATCTCTTCGCGCTGTATCTGATCTGGTATCCCCTTGGGCGTCTGTGGGTGGAGAGCTTGCGTCCGGACGCTTGGAAAATCGGAAACATCGCCACAGCCCAGATCTTCTCCCTGATCGCTTTGGCCCTCGGGTTGGCCCTCCTCCTCCGCAACCGACTCCAGGCGCGCGCCCGGCGGGCAGAGGAAGGGCCCATCGGGGAAAGCGGCCAAACCCAGTAGGGGCACCCCTTGTGGGTGCCCCCATTTGTGGGCGCCCGATTGGGGGCGGGCACAAGGCCCGCCCCTACGCAGGGCACCTGCGTCCCCTGATGTAGGGGCACCTCTTGTGGGTGCCCCCGGAAAACCCAGAACAGGACGAACCCCTCCATGGCGATCCGGCGATGGGTGGGCGTGGCCTCGGGCGGTGTGTTCGTTGCAGCGCTCGGGGCCGCGTTGGTCATCTCACGGGCGGAAGAACGGGACGCCTTCTGCGCAGGCTGTCATCTCCGTCCGGAGCAGACCTATGTGGGCCGGGCCACGGCGGCTCGCTCGGACCGCGCGGCGGACCTCGCCGCCGCCCATGCCGCCGTCGGGATCTCATGCGTGGAGTGCCATCGAGGGGATCAATCCCTCCCCCATCGTGCCCTCTCCTTGGGCTTGGGGGCTTGGAACACGGCCCGCACGCCGTTCACCCCACCGGACGTCCCCCATCACCCGGTGCGCCTCCCGGCCCTCCCCGAAGCGGCGTGCTGGCGCTGCCATATCCGAGAACCCCAACGCGGAGGCGTCGGGCCGGGAGAGCTCAATCCTGTCACCCTGGAGACCTTTGAGAACCACTTCCACACCGATTTGCTCCGGCCTGACCTTCGAACGTCGGTGCGCTGTGTGGACTGCCACCGCGCTCACCAGGAGACCCTCGAGCCCTTCTTCGCGATCCGGGAGATCGTGATCCCCACCTGCGAACGCTGCCATCGGGAGGTCGGCCGGGGGCCGATCCGGATGGGGCCATGAAGCCGCGGCGCTGGCTCTTCGTCTCGGTCCCCTTATGGGGCCATCTGGATTACGGCGGTTACCTCGATCTGGCCGTCGCCCTGGCCCGGCGGGACCATCGGGTGCTCTGGGCCAGCGGCCCCCTGGTCCAAGAGACGGTGGTCCGCCGTGGCCTGCCCTTCGCCCCGCTGGCCTCGGTGGGGTGGCGGTGGCTGCCACCGTGGCGTCCGGAGCGGGTTCCTCCGCCCGAACGGGAGCGGCAGCGGCGAGAGCGAGCCCTGGACGCCTGGCTCCACCCGGAGGAGCACGCCCGGGGCCTCCGGGCCCTGGGATCCCTGATCGAGGCGTGGAAGCCCGATGTCCTCGTCGCCGAGCCCTTTGCCGGTGCGGCAGCGTGGGCGGCGGAGCGCTACGACCTTCCCCTGATCGTCGTAGGCTTCCCGGCCGGCCGCTGGCCCGATCCGACCACTCCCGAAGCCCGCGAGGCCCTCCAGCAGGCCCAGGCCCGCCTGGCCCACGTCGCCGCCTCCTTGGGCCTTACAGGGCGCTATTGGCGGGCGGATCCTTTCCCCCAAATCGTCTCCCCGCTGGCCCATATCGTCTTCTTCCCCGCCCCCTGGTTCTCCGACCTGGAAGCACTGGGTCCGCAGAACCGGTTCTTCGGCGGCCGCCGAGGGGCGGTGATGGATCTTCCACCTAACCCCCGCCCCCGAGCCCTCATCACCTTGGGGAGCACCTTCACCGAGGATCCCGCCTTTTTCATCGGCGCGGCCCGGGCGGTCCAGCGCCTCGGCGGGGAGCCCATCGTCGTCCTCGGGCGGAGCCCTTTCGCTCTTACATTAAAGGAAACCGTTGGCCGTGCGCTGCCTGACTTTCCCCTTCTGGAATGGGTGGAATACGACCAACTGTTCCCCATCCTGGATCTCGTCATCCACCACGGGGGGATGGGGACCACCCACACCGCCCTGGTGCACGGCGTCCCCCAGCTGATCGTCCCCCACGCAGGGGAACAACACCTTCAGGCCCGACGGGCGGAGGCGGCCGGGGTCGGCCGGATGCTGCACCCCTCCGAGGCCATGCCCCGGCGATGGGAGGAAGCCATCGCCGGGCTGCTGGAGACTCCACACTTTCGAGTTCAGGCTCGCCGCTGGGCGGAGATGATGCACGCCGCGGGACATGCCGAGGAAGCCGCCGAGGCGGTGATCGAGATCGCGTAGGTGATTCATAAAGCCGTCCGTCCCTCGCCTAACGCCCAGCCAAAAACACCCCCAACAGGATCAAGATCAACCCTCCCAGCACCCATCCGGAGAGCGGCTCGCCGAGCCAGAGGGCGCCCCAGAGGACGGCGAAGATCGGGTTAAGGTACGTCACCAGCGAGATCCCCACCACCCCCACTCGTTGTAACAGGCGGTAATACATCACGTAGGCGATCGCCGTCCCCAAGACGGCCAGCGCGAGCAGGGCGGCGATCGAGATCGGAGCGGGCGAAAGCGCCCAGGGACGATCCAGGATCAGACTGAGGGGGAACACCATCAGCCCTCCATACAGCAGCTGCCCGATCGCCGCTTGAACGGGTGGGATCCCTCTCAGGGCGCGGCGGGCGTAAACCGTGGCGG
>DATMAC010000282.1:0-2907 GCA_035573655.1 Thermoflexus sp. | reverse complement strand
CCCGCCTCGCTCCACGCGTCTCATCACCTTTAAAGTCGACCGGCCGGGCGTCTTCACGTTCTATTGCGATGTCTGCTGCGGCGGCCGGGCGAATCCAAGCATGGTGGGCAAACTCATCGTGGAAGGTTAACATGAACGCTCCACAGGGCTCAGCTCGCCTGAGGCATGTGATCCTGGCATCCCTTCTGCTCACGGCTCTGATCGGACTGGCCGTCCTTCTCAACTTCGCCCATCCTCGCATCATCGCCTCTGAACATGGCATGCCCTCTCCTGCGCTGACCTTAAGCACAGTTATCCTGGGCGGATTCGTGGATGGGATGAACCCGTGCGCCTTCACCGTGTTGTTGCTGTTCGTCGCCGCTATGCTCACCACCCTGCAAACCACCGATCCCTCGGATCTCCAGGCGCTGCGGGGCCGCATCTTGAGCATGGGATCCATCTACATCGCGGCCATCTTCCTAACCTACCTGGGCCTGGGGGTTGGCCTGCTCACAGCCACTGCGCCTTTCTCCCAATATCATCTGCCATCCCGCATCGGGGCGCTGATCGCGATCGGGATGGGGTTGTGGATGATCAAGGATGTCCTGATCCCGGAGCTGGGCCCTCCGCTGGCGGCCCCGCGGGCGATCGTGACCCGGGCGGTCGATCTGACACGTCGGTTGACTGTCCCTGCTTTGGCCCTCGGGGGATTCCTGATTGGGTTATGCACCGTGCCGTGCAGCGGAGCCATCTATCTGGCGATCCTGTCCCTGCTCGCCGCTCAGCCCTCCAGGTGGCTGGGCTTCGCCTATTTGGTCCTTTATAATCTGATGTTCATTGTCCCACTGGTCCTTCTGCTTCTGGCGGCTGCGGCTCGTCCGACCCTGCGACGGCTGGCGCGGTGGAATCGAGCCCATGGTCCCTGGCTGAAATTCGCGCTGGGCTTGATTGGGATTGGAATGGGTCTGCTGATCTTAGCGACCGTTTAAGCAAATCGAGAGCTCCGTCTGGGGCCTGCAAGGGAAGGCGGAATGGCCCCACCCCCCTTGATCCCCCCTCCCCACGGCCCTTTGGGCCGTGGGGAGGGGGGAGGAAAACATTCACCAGCTGTAAGGATGCTATAATATGTCTGAACTCTCTTTCGCCACGGACCCATGGCTTATCCGCTTCGCCCTCGCTGGATAGCATGCCGATGGGGCGCCCTGCGCGGCGCGCAGGATCGGCCAGGCCAGGCCGAAGGGATCTCTCCGGCACGGCCCGGGATGGCCCGCGCTTGTATCTGTCCGAAGCGGGGATGGAGGATCGCCGCCCGCTTCGGCTTGGCGCCCCGCTGAACGGCCCCGACGATCCCCATCCCCGCCCCTCCTTCCCTGAACCTTCGAGCCCTTAGGGCTTCTTAATCTTCGCCCCTTGCCTTGCTTTGCTTCCCAATGCTTTTTCCAGATTTGTTTTTTGGATACGCGTTGGGGACGCCCAATGGCCCCCAGCCCCCAAAGACCCCCAGCCCCCAAAGACCCCCAGAGAAGGCATGGGGTCTTATCTAAAAATCAAAGCTGGAAGGAGCACGAGTTTCAGACAAGGAGGAAGCCATGCGCGTCGCATCTCCTGCGATGCCTGTGGTATGGCCTCAATGGTTCGGGAAAGCCCTCAGCTTGGTCTTGATCCTCGGGATCGCAGGGCTCTACACGCTATGGGACCCCCGACTGGCGGTCTTTTGGCTGTTTGGGGTGAGCCTTGGGGTCGTTATGCAACGGGGTCGCTTTTGCTTTGCCTCCGCGTTTCGGGATCTTTATCTCCTGCGGGATGGCCGGGTGGTGAAAGGGATCATCGCCGGGATGGCGGTGGCCACCATCGGCTTTACCCTGTTGGCCTATCGGATCGCCCCGGATCTCAGCCGGCCGGTCGGGAACGTGACGCCGGTCAGCCTGGCGACCTTCCTCGGCGGCCTGATCTTCGGGATTGGCATGGTGTTGGCCGGCGGCTGCGCTTCGGGGATGCTCTATCGAATCGGCGAGGGATATATCGCTTCGATATTCACGCTGATCGGGGCGATGATCGGAATGTTCACCGTAGCGCTTCAGTGGCCGTGGTGGTGGCAGGTGGTGATCGCTCCCACTCCCCGGCTCTGGTTGCCTCAGATGCTGGGATGGGGTGGCGCGGTGGCCGTTAACCTGCTCGGACTGGCCCTCTCCTATATAGCCGTCCTGGCATGGGAGACCCGCGGCGGCGTGGTCGTCCGGCCGGCCCCTGCCTTAGCCCCTGCCCGCTCCCTTGCCGAGCACCTCCAGCGCACATGGGAACGTCTCTTCCGCCATCCATGGCCTCCGATTTCGGCCGGAATCGCCCTGGGCATCCTGAACGTCTACTTGTTCCTCTGGGACAAACCTTGGGGGATCACCACCGAGGTCTCCCGTTGGGCCGGCTGGATCGCCTATCTCCTCGGCTACCCAGCGGATCGCCTGCTCTACTACGCCGAGAAGGCCCCAGGGTTTGGGCTGCTTCAGCATGTGCCATGGGCGAGCGGGGGAACGCTGCTCAACATCGGCCTGATCGCAGGATCTTTCCTGGCCGCCGTCCTGGCAGATGAGTTCAAGATCCGCACCGCTCGCCCCGGCCGTTATCTTCAGGCGCTCATCGGGGGGTTCCTGCTGGGCTACGGCGCCCGGATCGCCATGGGATGCAACATCGGCGGCTTCTTCTCGGCCATCCCCTCGCTGGCGGTCAGCGGCTGGCTCTTCGCCCTGGGCCTGGCCGGAGGCTCGTGGATCGGTGCCCAGATCGTGCGACGGCTGCTTTGAGTCCTGTCCGCTCTCCCTGCTTTAGGGGTGGGGGAAGCCTTCGTAACGATTCGGCCCGTTTCATTCCATTCGGAGCTCTCCGAAGGAAGCGGGGGGCCCCACCCCCCTTCTCCCCCCTCCCCACGGCCCA
>DATMAC010000281.1:0-3450 GCA_035573655.1 Thermoflexus sp. | reverse complement strand
GGGACCAAAATCAAAAATCAACCCAGCGCGGCCTTCACCCGCTCGGCGACGGCTCGCGGGAGCCCGGCTTCCACCAGGGCTTCGATGGGGGCCTGCCGGATCGCCTCCAAGGAGCCGAAGCGCTCCAGCAGCGCCCGGCGCCGTTTCGGCCCGATGCCGGGGATCTCCTCCAGGAGCGAGGCCATGGAAAGGCGCTCCCGCCGGGTCCGGTGGTGGCTTAGCGCGAACCGATGCGCCTCATCCCGGATGCGCTGGATCAGGAAGAGGGCGGGGGCGTGGCGGGACAGGAGCAGACCCTCTGAGCGGCCGGGGAGGAAAATCTCCTCCCGCTCTTTCGCCAGGGCAGCCACGGGAACCCGCTCCCGCAGCCCGAAGGCCTCCAGAACCTCCAAGGCCACCCCCAGCTGGCCTTTCCCGCCGTCCACCAGAAGGAGGTCCGGGAGCATCGCGAAACTTTCATCGGGTTTGTAGCCGGGAAGCGGCTGGGGGGAGGTCGCCTCCTGCCAGCGGCGGAAGCGTCGGGTGAGCACCTCCCGCATACTGGCGTAATCGTCGGGCCGCCCTTGCACGGTGCGCACCACGAAGCGGCGATAGTGGGCCTTCAACGGAACGCCATGCACGAACACCACCATGCTGCCCACCACCGCGGTCCCCTGGGTGTTGGAGATGTCGAAGCCCTCGATTCGAGCCGGGGGCGCGGGGAGGCCCAAGGCCTCCGCCAGCTCTTTCAAAGCCGCCTCCTGACGATGGCGGTCCGCCAGCCAGCGGGCCCGCAGCGCGTTGAGGGTCTCGATGGCGTTCTCTGTCGCCAGCCGCACCAGCTCCGCGGCCTCCCCTTCCCGGGGCACGGTGAGCGTCACCGCATCCCCTCGCCGCTGGCGAAGCCACTGCTCGATGATGGTGGCCTCCTCGATGTGCTCCGGCAACACGATCTCAGGGGGGACCTCCGCGGCGGCCTGATAGAACTGCTTCAGGAAGCTCGCCAGGGCTTCCTGGAGGTCGGCCTCCTCCAGACCTTCCAGCACGAAATACTCGCGGCCGATCAGTCGCCCCTGGCGGATGAAAAAGACCTCCGCACAGGCTTCGCCGTCCGCCCGGGCGATCGCGATCACATCCCGGTCGGCGGCGACCGTGGAGACCACCTTCTGGCGCTCCATCACCTGACGGATCGCCCGCAGGCGGTCCCGCAGCTGGGCGGCCCGTTCGAATTGAAGGGCCTCAGCGGCTGCCCACATCCGGGATTCCAGCTCGCGGACTACCTCTTCGGTGTGCCCCTCCAGGAAGCGAATCAGGCCATCGATCATCGCGCGGTATTCCGCCTGACTCACAGCCCCGATACACGGCCCCAAGCACCGCCCCAGATCGTAATAGAGGCACGCCCGCCGATCCTTCCCCGTGATCGTCCGGTCACAGGTCAGATAGGGGAAGATCCGCCGCAGCTCGTCCAGCATCTGGTAGATCGCGCTGGCGGAGGTGTAAGGGCCGAAATAGCGGGCGCCGTCGTTCTCGATCCGCCGGGTGATGGTCACCTTGGGGTACGGATCCTGGATCGAGATCCGGATATACGGGTAACGCTTGTCATCTTTCAGGCGGACATTGTATTTCGGCCGGTGCTTCTTAATCAGGTTGGCTTCCAGGATCAGCGCCTCCAGCTCCGAATCCGTGACGATGAAATCCAGGTCGGCGATCTCCTGGACCAGGCGGCGGGTTCGGGGGGAGAGGTCGGCGCTGTTCTGGAAATACGAACGAACCCGCTGGCGGAGCGAGATCGCCTTCCCCACATAGAGGACCTCCCCGCCGGCGCTCTTGAAGAGATAAACCCCGGGGCGCGCCGGCAGGGCGCGGAGCTTCTCCTCCAGCGTGATCCCCTCCAAGGTTTCTCCCGTTCGGTCCATCATCCATCGCTCTCCAGGCCGATGTCTCCTCATCCCAATGCGGCCCATATGATACGGGCGGGGTGTAGGGGCAGGCCTTGTGCCTGCCCCGATGGGGTGCCCACGGAAGGATACCCACAAGGGGTGCCCCTACATCAGGGCGTGGATACCTCTTGTAGGGACAGGCCTCGTGGCTGCCCTGGGGCACCCACGCAAGGGCACCCACAAGGGGTGCCCCTACAAAGAATTTTGCGTCGCATTCGATATCTATGCCAGAATCCTTTCGAAGCAGAACCCGTGAGCTGCCTCTTCCCATCATGGGGAAGCTGCTGGAACCTACTTCCCCTAATACGAGATATCCCGCTTTGAAACTGTCAAATGAGAGAAGGGTGAGGCGATGATTCAAGTCGAGAGGATTTGGTTTGGATATAGCGGACAATGGCTCTTTCAGGATTTCTCTTGGTCGGTCGCGCGGGGGGAGGCTTGGGCGATCATCGGCCCCTCCGGATGTGGGAAGACCACGCTGCTCTATCTGCTGGCCGGCCTGCGCCAGCCCCAGCGGGGGGAGATCTGGATCGATGGGCAGCCCCTCCGGCGGCCGCGCCCTCGCACGGGCTTGATCCTTCAGGATTACGGCTTGCTCCCCTGGGCGACCGTGTGGGAGAACGTCGCCCTGGGCTTGCGGATCCGCCAATTCTATGGACCCGATGGGCGACACGCTCCGGCCGACGCCCCGGTGACGGACATTGAGGGCCCGGTGAACGCCTGGCTGGAGCGTCTGGGGTTAATGGGGGTGCGGGACCGCTATCCGAGTCAGATTTCCGGCGGCCAGCGCCAGCGGACCGCTATCGCGCGCGCGTTGGTGCTGAAGCCGGATCTACTGCTGATGGATGAGCCGTTCGCCTCGCTGGACGCGCCCACGCGGGAGGATCTTCAGGAGCTGACCTGGCGCTTGAAGGAGGAAGAGGCCCTCACCTTGGTCCTGGTCACCCACAACATCGAGGAGGCCGTCTTCATGGGGCAGCGGATCCTGATCCTGGGCGCCCCACCGCACACACGGCCTGAGGTGGTCGAGAACCCCGGGGCGGGCGATCCGTCGTTCCGCCAGTCTCGGGCTTACTGGGAACGGGTAGAACAGCTGCGCCGGGCGCTGCGTTTTCAGGATATACAAGCGTGACCGAGGGAGGCGAGGGAATCACTTACTTCTCCTCAGGATCCGGGCTGGATCACCCGGCTCCCCCGGCGGGCCAAACGCTCCGCCCGGCGCTGGTCCGCCTCCTCCGCCTTGCGACGCTCCTCATCCGTTTCCAGGATCAGAGGCGGCACCGGAGCCGGCCGCCCGTCGCGATCCAGGGCCACATAGACGAAATACGCGGTGGCCGTCACCTGCCGCTCTCCGGTCAATAGGTTCTCCGCCTCCACTTGGATCTCGACCTCCATGGAAGTTCGCCACGCCCGGGTCATCCGGGCCCGCACATGCACCAGGTCTCCCACGTGGACCGGGGCGCAGAACTGGATGGAGTCCACGACCACCGTCACCGTGGGCCGACGGGCGTGGCGGGAGGACACGATCGCC
>DATMAC010000280.1:0-4468 GCA_035573655.1 Thermoflexus sp. | reverse complement strand
TGAGGACCCCACCCGCTCGATGCCCGAACTCGTGTCCGAACTTCAGGAGGGGATCTTACATTGCCCCATCCAGGGCATGGATGCTCGTTCTCCGTCTGATGCATCAAGCATGCACGAATTCCCCTGGCGTCCGATGGTGGAGAGGGCCAGGCTCGCTCTCTGGCTATAGGGAAATACGCAAGGGGCCGACGAGCAGATCACCGAATCGTGAAAAGCACGGAGGGCACGCGCTTGGCCCTTGGGGCCCTCAACGGGGAAAGGGGGGTCGAATGAGGGGGACGGCATCCCGAAGCGGCCACCTTGACGTTCCGAAGCCTCCTCCCAGGAAGGCGAGACCAGGGGAAGATTGTAGCTCCCCCCCTGTCAAGGTAAAATCCTCCCGGATCCTATCCAGCGTTTCGGCTGTTGATGATTTTTCCCCACGGAGGCCCTCTGATGCCGACTTTGCTGGTGCGCCATGCTGAGGTGCTCGTGACCATGGACGACGCACGCCGCCGTATCCCCGATGGCGGCCTCTTCGCCCGGGATGGAGTGATCGAACAGGTTGGGCCTACCGCCGCGCTGCCCTCAGAGGCGGATCTCGTGATCGACGCTAGCGGGATGGTCGTGCTCCCCGGCCTGATCAACACCCATCATCATCTTTATCAAACCCTCACCCGAGCGATCGCTCAGAACGCCAAGCTGTTCGACTGGCTGCGCACCCTCTATCCGATTTGGGCGCGCATGGACGGGGAGGCCGTCTACATCAGCGCGTTGGTCGGGATGGCGGAGCTCCTCCACTCGGGCTGCACGACCACCAGCGATCACCTGTATCTTTTCCCCAACGGCGCGCGGCTCGATGATGAGATCCGCGCCGCCCAGGAGATCGGGATCCGGTTCCATGCGACCCGTGGGGCCATGTCCCTGGGGGAATCCAAAGGGGGTCTTCCACCGGATTCAGTGGTCGAAGAGGAGGACGCGATCCTGAAGGATATGCAACGGGTCATCGAGATGTATCACGACCCTCGCCCCTACGCCATGTGCCGCGTGGCCCTGGCCCCCTGTTCCCCCTTCTCCGTCACCCCGGATCTCATGCGGGAGGCCGCGAAGATGGCCCGCCACTATGGGGTGATGCTTCACACCCACCTGGCCGAGACGCGGGATGAAGAAGAATACTGCCTGGCCCGTTTCGGCCGGCGGCCGGTGGCCTTCGCCGCGGAGCTGGGATGGGAGGGCCCCGATGTGTGGTTCGCCCATATGGTGCATGTGAACCAAGAGGAGATCGCCTTCCTCGCCCGCGTGAAGGCGGGCGTGGCCCACTGCCCCAGCTCCAACATGCGCCTGGCCTCCGGGGTCGCGCCGGTCCGCGCCATGCTGGACCGCGGGGTCAAAGTGGGGCTCGGGGTGGACGGCAGCGCCAGCAATGACTCCTCACACATGTTGGCAGAGGCCCGACAGGCGCTGCTCCTTCAGCGGGTCGCCTTGGAACGGCCGGACGCCCTCACCGCCGAGGAAGCCCTTTGGCTGGCCACCCGGGGCGGTGCGGCGGTCCTGGGACGGGAGGACATCGGGCAATTGGCGCCGGGCAAAGCGGCCGATTTCGCCGCCTGGCGGATGGATCGCCTGGACTACGCCGGGGCTTTGCATGATCCGGTGGCGGCCCTCGTGTTCTGCCAGCCCCGCCCGGCGGATTGGGTGGTGGTCCAAGGGAAGGTGATCATTCAGGAAGGGCATCTGCTGACCGTGGAAGAGGGACGCCTGATCGAGCAACACAACCGGATCGCCCGACGGATCGTGCGTGGGGAATAAAGGCTGTGGGGCGGCGATCTCGCCGCCCCACAGCGCTCACTGGCTGATTTGGGACTTCGATAACCGTTCCTTCACGAACGCGATTTCATCCTCCATCGTCCGCACCTCCCCATCCAGGCGGGCGGCCCGCAAAGCCTGTAGCAGTTTCCCGAGCCCAGGGCCCGGAGGGACGCCCAGCCGTCGCAGATCATCCCCTCGCAGGATCGGCCGGATCCCACGCCACTGGTGTGCATACGCATGGAGGTTCTCCTTGGCCCGGCCCGGAGGAGCCGCGATCCAAACCACGAAAAGGGCGATGACCGGGTAAAAATCCAGATGCTCGGCCACCGTGCTGGGCTTCAACGGTTCCGATAACAAATCGAGTTTCCCCTTAACCTCGTGGATCCCTCGCAACACATCCGCCTCGCGCCTCGGGAAACGCAACCGTCGAATCGCCTGCTCTCGCTGCGTTGAGGTTAGGCGATAGATCATTAACCCCCACCCCGCCAGGATCCGCCATCGCTCCGGCGGGATCCCCTCGATCGCCCGCCACTCCCCTTGATCCAGAGCGGTCCGCATGATCTCGAAGCGCTCCCTTAACCATTCGTCCGCCTGAAGCCCAGGCATCACAAAGGGGAGAGCCCCCCACTCCTCCAGCCGGGCCAGGATCCGCTCTGGAGCCATCTCCGCCAGGATCAGATCCATCTCATGGCGGATCCGCTCCCCGCTCACCCGGGCCAGAAGATCCACGGCGTGGTGGATCAGCTCCTCCGTCCGGGGCTCGACCCGGAACCCCAGGCGAGCCTCCAAACGGGCTGCGCGAAGGATCCGTGTGGGATCTTCCACGAAGCTCAGGGAATGAAGGACCCGAAGGAGTCCCCGTTGAAGGTCCTGCAGCCCCCCGTAAAAGTCCAGGAGCTCCCCGAACCGATCCGGGCTCAGGCAAACGGCCAGGGTGTTGATCGTGAAATCCCGTCGGTGCAGGTCCTGTTTGATGGAGCTCGGCTCCACCTGAGGCAGGGCAGTCGGATGGGCATAGAACTCGCGGCGGGCGGTGACGAAGTCGATCGCCTTCAGCCCCTCCACTGTTCCAGCGGACGTGGAGATCGTCACCCCCTCCAGCAACCACTTGGCGGTCCCGAAGCGCCGGTGGGCTACCACGCGCCCCCCGTGCCGCGCCTGCATCGCATCCGCCAGGGCAATGGCATCCCCCTCCACCACGATATCCACATCCACGATGGGATGGTTCAGGATGAGATCGCGAACCAGGCCACCCACGAAGTAGGCGGTGAACCCCATCGATTGCGCCGTCGCCCCGATCTCCCGCACCAGGGCCAACCAAGGGGGCGGAAAGGCGGCCTCCATGGCGGAGGCCACGCTGAGGCGGGGGTGCACCTTGAGACGCTCCCCCCACAGCTTGATCAAATCGGTGCGGGTGACGATGCCGACCACCTCGCCGTCCTCGACCACCGGGATCTGTCCCCAGCCGGTTTCGATCATCAAACGCTGCACCTTCTCCACCGGGTCGGAGGGGAGGACGAACACCTCACCCTTCTCCATCACCCGCTCCACCGGCTGCCCCCCCAGGCCGTGCTGGAGCGCCCGATCCACCGCGCGGCGGGTCAACAAGCCGATCACCCGCCCCTCCCGAACCACCGGAAAGCCCTCGTGGCCGGTCCACTGCATCTCCCGGGCCGCCTCGTGGATGGGCAGATTCGGATCGAGGACGCGGACCCCACGGGACATGATCTCCGCTACGGTCGTGGCGGGCCGGATGTAGCGAGGCAGGATCTGAAGAAGCTCCTCCCGGACCTCCTCGAGGGAACGACCACGGATCACCGCGGCGGCCGCCCGGGCATGGCCTCCGCCGCCAAAGTGAGCGGCCACACCGCCGGCATCGATGTCATCCGTTGTGGTGCGGCAGACCATTTGGATGTGCCCATCGAACTCCACCAACACGAACAGCGCGGAAGGTTCGAAGAGATCCCGGAGCCGATGGGCCACGGTAGAGACTTCCTCCATAAAACCGTCCGCGCGGGCTGCGGCGATCACCACCGTGTGCCCTCCGATCTCCCGCGTCTCCGCCGACTCGATCAGACGATCATACAGGCGGCGTTGAGCTTCCGAGAGCGGATGGTGTAGGAACTCGCTGAGGAGGGCCAGGTCGGCCCCGCGTTCGATCAACCACGCCGCAGCCCGCAGATCCCGGGGGGTGGTCGATGGATACGTCAGGGAGCCGGTGTCCTCATAAATCCCCAGCAGCATGAACGTGGCCTCCACCCACGTCAGGCCGATCCCCCGTTCGGCAAGCCCCTCCACCAGGAGCGTGGTGGTGGCCCCCACCGGCTCGCCGTGATAGGTCCATCCCGGAGGCAGCTCCCGGGCCAGCGGGTGGTGATCGATGATCTGCACCCGGGTCTGAGGCCCGATCCCCCGCACCGTCGCCATCGTCTGGGCATCCACCAGGATCACTTGATCGACCGGGCGTCGGACCAGTTCATCCGGGAGCAGGAACGGCAGCTGATCCCCATATAAGTTCAGGAAAGCGCGCACATTCCGGTTCACCCGTCGGGGGAGCACGGGGATGGCCCGCGGGTAGAGTTTGGCGGCCGCCAGTTGAGCGGCCACTGCATCGAAATCGGCGTTCTCATGGGTAAGGACCAGCGTCAGACCTTCCTCCATCCAACGCTCCGCTATGCAT
>DATMAC010000279.1:0-2593 GCA_035573655.1 Thermoflexus sp. | reverse complement strand
GGCCCTACGGGCCTTGACCGAACGTTTCCCCGAACTGAAACGACATCTCTTCAACGAAGAGGGCCGTTTGCGCTCCTTCGTGAATCTCTATCTGGGCGATGAGGACGTTCGCTATCTCCAGGGAGAGGAGACGCCGATTTCGGACGGGCAGACTTTAAGCATCGTGCCTTCGATCGCGGGAGGTGGATGATGGTTGAGCGGAAGGTCGATCACACGGCCTTGAAGTTTAACCAGGCCTCCATCATTACGCTCAACCTGCTGGGCTGGGTCTTGAACCAGCCGGCGCTGGTGGCCTTTGTGGCCCTGGTGATGCTGGTCGGGACCGCGGCGCCTGCGGCAGCCCTGTTCCAGCAGATTTATTTTCGATTCCTCAAGCCGCGGGGCTGGCTGCGGCCTCGGGTGTTGATCGATAACCCGGAGCCCCACCGGTTCGCCCAAGGGTTGGGCGGGACGGTCCTGGCCCTCGGGGCGATTGCGCTCTTCCTGGGCTATGGGGTCGTCGGATGGGCGCTGACCTGGGTGGTGATCGTCCTCGCCGCCTTGAACCTGTTCTTCGGGTTCTGCGCTGGCTGCTTCGTATATTACCAGCTGAGCCGTCTGGGCGTCCCCGGCTTTACAGCCCGCCCGATTGAGCGTCGAGAGGTGGAAGGATGATCGAGCGGCTCCTCTTTGCTGCGGGGCTCCTGCTGGCGCTCTGGGCCGGATGGTGTCTCATCGCCTGCGTTCAGCGCCGTCTGGCGCGGCCACGGGCTGCGGATCTGGAAGGCCCGTTGACGCTGTTGTATTTCTACACGCCGACCTGCGGGCCCTGCCGCCTGGTCCAGGCGCCGATCCTGGAGGCCTTGGCAGCGGAATGGAAAGAAGCGGTGAGGGTGCGGCCGGTGGACGTCACGGCGGACCCGGAGGCGGCGGCGCGTTATCGCATCTGGACGGTGCCCACTACGATGTGGGTGGATGCCTCGGGAACCATCCGGATGGTGAACAACGGGGTGGTCACGGCGGAAGTGCTCCGCCAGCAATGGCTCCGGCTTCAGCCTCAGCAGCAAATTCACGCGACGGAGTCGTCCTGATAGCAACTTCCCCTTCCCCGCGGCCCAAAGGGCCACGGGGAGAGGGGAGAAAGGAGGGAGGGGCGATCTATCTTCCCCAGCGTAGCCCAAAACCTTGCTGATCCCGATCGAATGGGAGGTCCAGATGTTGAACTTGAGCGAGGTAACCTTAACCAACGAAGAGATCCGACGGTACAGTCGGCATCTCCTGATGCCGGAGGTGGGACTGACCGGCCAGAAGAAGCTCAAGGCCGCCAGCGTCCTGATCATCGGCGCGGGGGGATTGGGCTCGCCGGCGGCCCTCTATCTCGCCGCTGCGGGCGTGGGCCGTATCGGCCTGGTGGATTTCGACGTGGTGGATGAGAGCAACCTGCAGCGCCAGATCCTGCACGGCACGTCGTGGGTGGGGAAGCCGAAGCTGGCCTCGGCGAAGGCCCGCCTGCTGGACCTCAACCCGGACATCACCGTGGAGACCCACGAGACGGTGCTGACCAGCGCCAATGCCCTGGAGATCCTGAAGGACTACGACATCATCATCGACGGAACAGACAACTTCCCCACCCGTTACCTGGTGAACGACGCTTGCGTCTTCCTGGGCAAGCCGCTGGTCTACGGCAGCATCTTCCGGTTCGAAGGCCAGGCCACCGTCTTCGACGCGCGGGTTGGGCCGTGCTATCGCTGCCTCTACCCGGAGCCGCCGCCGCCCGGTCTGGTGCCCTCGTGCGCGGAGGGCGGGGTCTTCGGTGTGCTGCCCGGGGTGATCGGCGCCATCCAGGCCACTGAGGCCATCAAGCTGATCATCGGCCAAGGCGAGCCGTTGATCGGGCGGCTCCTGCTCTACGATGCCTTGAGCATGCGCTTCCGGGAGCTCAAGTTGCGCAAGAACCCAGCTTGCCCCGTCTGCGGCGAGAACCCAACGATCCGGGAGCTGATCGACTACGAGGCCTTCTGCGGCGTCCCGATCTATGAACATGAAGTGCGGACGGAATTCGACATCACGCCTCAGGAGCTGAAGGCGATGTTGGAGCGGGACGGCCGGCAGATCATCTTGCTGGATGTGCGGGAGCCCCACGAATGGGAGATCTGCCATCTGGAAGGGGCGGTCCTCATCCCGCTGCGGGAGCTGCCCGAGCGGCTGAACCAGCTGGACCCCACCCGGGAGTACGTGGTCTACTGCAAGACCGGCGGGCGCAGCGCCCAGGCGGCTCGGATCATGCAGTCCGCCGGCCTACGGGTGCGCAACTTGCGCGGAGGGATCAACGCTTGGTCGCGGGAAGTTGACCCCAACGTGCCATTGTATTAAAATTGGTGGTAATACCATGGGGCCTTCCATTCGAGAAGCGCGCACCCCCTAAGGGCCGGGGGCTCGGCGATCTTCGCCGGGCCCCCGGCTGTTTTGAATCGTGAGGACTCATGCTTTTCTTTGAGGATATGGGGCAGTGAGAAGCTGATGGCCCCACCCCCCTGAGTCCCCCCTCCCCACGGCCCAAAGGGCCGTGGGGAGGGGGGATAAAAGATGTTTTGGGGGCGGGCCGGGCGCCGAA
>DATMAC010000278.1:0-9598 GCA_035573655.1 Thermoflexus sp. | reverse complement strand
CCCCCCGCCGCTCTTTGAGTCCATCGTTCTGCTTGGCCGACAGCGGACGTTGCGCCGGCTCGAGGCGGCGATCCGCCTGTTGGAACAGGTTCCCTTGTCGGGATGAGCCACGCGGAAGCGCGGGGGAACCGCGTCCCCCCAGAGGAGGAACGTCGGTGCTGAAGTTCCGCTTCGCGAGTTTTCGATTGTTCACCCTCGCCGGGGTTCCGGTGTGCGTGCACTGGAGCTTGGTGGCCCTATGGATCGGGCTGGGGCTGGGCGCGGGGGCGCTGGGGGGATGGCGGGAGGCCCTTCGCCAGGGGCTGTGGTGGGTGCTCCTGTTCGGCCTGGTGTTGCTGCACGAGATGGGGCATCTGGTCGCGGCCCGTCTGCTCCGGGTCCCGGTCACCTCGGTCCTCCTCTGGCCCTTGGGCGGGTTCACGGCGGTGCGGCTGCCCACTGGCCGCTTCGGCGCGGAGTTCGCCATCGCCCTCGCGGGCCCGGCGGTAAACCTCTCCATCGCCCTGGGCCTCGGCGCCCTGGGGCTGGGCGGGAGCCTTGGGGAGCTACCCAGGGAGCGACTGGGGTTCTGGTCCACCCTGTGGCTGTTGAACCTCCTCCTGGGGGCCTTCAACCTGTTGCCGGTCTTCCCGATGGACGGCGGGCGGATCCTGCGGAGTGTGCTGGCGCTGGGGCTCGGCGAGGGTCGGGGAACGTGGTGGGCGTTGCGGATGGGCCAGGCAGGGGCGATGGGCATCGGCGGGTTCGCGGTCTGGCAATTCCTGCATCGGGACCCCGGGGGGCTGGTGACCATGATGATCGCGATGTGGCTGTTCAGCCAAACCTTGCAGGAGGCCCGGCTGTTCAGCCGTCAGGAGCGCCTCCGACGGATCCCGGTGGCCCCCTACCTGCAGCCGTTGTGGATCGCGGTGAACGATCGGGTCACGCTTCAGGCGGCTCGTCGCTTGCTGGCCCATAGCGGGCAACCGGTCCTGCCCGTGGAGGCGGCCGGCCGATGGATGGAGGGCTTCTTCCTGGATCATGGGAAGCTCCACCGGCGGGCGCTTCGGGTCGTGGAGGGGGAAACGTCCATCGCGGCTGCCTGGTCGGATCTGACGCAAGGGGAAGAGCCCGGCCTTCTGGTAATCCGCGGCGGCCGCCGGATCGGCTGGCTCCCCCGAGAGCAGATGGAAGCCCTCGTCCATGGGGGCGCCTTCGACTCGTGAGCGCATCTTCGGCCCTCCGGTGATCCCAAGGGTCGGGAATAGCGGCTCTCCTCAAACGTTCCGGGCGGAAGCCCGGCTCCCTTTCGCTTTCGTGAACATCGCCTGGGAACGATGAAATCGATTTTCCGGTGGATCTATCGAGCGAAATATCGTGCCCTGGGCCGGCGGATCGGGCAACCGGAGGTTCCGCTGACCCTTGAGCGGGGCCTCGTGCTGATCCAAATCGACGGCCTCTCGTTCCCCCATCTGCAGCAAGCTTTAGAGGAAGGACGGATGCCCTATCTGGCCCGGCAGATCCGCAAGGGGCGCTTCCGGGTCTCCCCGTGGTTCGCGGGCTTCCCCACCACCACGCCGGTCGTCACCGCTGCGCTGCTTTACGGCCAGCTGGATGCCATCCCCGGATTCCGATGGTATGAGAAAGCGCGGCGGATGCGGATGGTGATGAAGCGGCCGGATCACGTGCGGCAGGTTGCCTCCCGATTGCACAAGAGCGGCGCGGGGGGCTTGCTCCGGGGCGGGGCCTGTTACGCCAGCATGTTCGACGGAGGAGCGGAGCGAACGATCTTCACCCTGAGCACGATGGGTCTGCCCGGACTACTGCAAGGGGTTCGCGGCCTGAGCCTCTTCCTGATGGTGCTGCTGAGCCCCGGGCGGATCTGGCGGATCCTCCGCATGATCGCCCGGGATATCTTGGACGAGCTATGGTACGGTGTTCGTTCCTGGGAAGCATGGAGGCGTTTGCTCCGAAACCCCGTGGAGCTCTTTCGCTTGGGGTTCCTGTCACTTGGAAACGCGCTGCTCCACGAGTTGCTCACCTTCAGCATCAGCCTGGATCTTCATCGGGGGATCTCCCCTTTGTATGCGATTTACGTCCTTTACGATGAGGCTGCGCATCGTTACGGGCCGGATCATCCGGTGGCGTTTCGGGCGTTGCGTCGGATCGACGCTTATTTGCGCGAGATCGATCGGATGGCCAGCTTCGCCCGGCGCCCGTACGATCTTTACGTTTTCTCAGATCACGGGATGAGCCGCGCGGAGCCGTTCGCCCAGCGCTCCGGCCAGAGCCTGGGGGATTTCATCCGGGCCCACATGGCGCAACCGGTTACAATGGATGAAACGGTCGAATCCGATGATCGACGTTGGCGGTCATGGCGGTATCTGATGGTGGAGATGCGCGGCTTGGAGCGAACGCTTTCCCCCCGCGGAGCCCGGATGGTGCGGGTGGCCCGAGCCTATGTGCAGCGCCAGGCCTCCCGCTCCCAGGAAGAACGGGAAGAATGGTCCAAACCCACAGCCGATGTGGTCGTCCGACCCTCCGGCCCCCTCGCTCACGTTTATATCGCCATCACATCGGATCCCCTCCCGCTCAGCGAGATCGCCGTTCGGTGGCCTCACCTGCTGGATGCCTTAATCGAGCATCCGGGGATCGGCTTGGTCATCGGGCGCGAGGGAGAGGACGTGTTCCTGATGGGCCGACAAGGGGCCCGCATCGTCCGCTCGGATGGCCGATCGCAGATTTACGGCCAGGATCCCCTGAGGGATCCTGAGCGGATGGCCGTCGAGGGGCGCTGGCTGGATCCGGAGCGAACGGCCCAGGAGCTGGCCCGCCTGGCCCGCTTGCCGGACAGCGGGGATCTCATCCTTTTGGGGGCGTGGGATGGCCAGGTGGTGGTCACGTTTGAGGAGCAGCGGGGAACCCACGGAGGGTTGGGTGGCGCTCAGGAGGTGGCCTTCCTCGTTTTCCCCCCTGAGCGCCCCTTGCGCCCTCAAACCTGGCGAGACGCGCGGGATTTCTATGTTTTCCTGAGCGAGACGTATCAAAAAGCGCTCACGCCATATCCAGGGTAGCTGCCCTCCCGCGTGAGGATGGGATGATCTTTTCACATCGTCACATCGTAGGGGCACCCACAAGGGGTGCCCCTACATGGGTACCCTAGGGCGGGCACAAGGCCCGCCCCTACCATAGGCCCACACACCATCCGTAGGAGTGCCCACAAGGAGCACCATTGTTTTGGACCTTCGACGAGGGAGCGATCTGATGCACAGAAGAATCGTGGTTCTCCTGGCTCTCGCGCTGTCCGCTTGTGGCCCTTCCCCCATCCCAACGGAGACCGTTCCGACGCCGATGTCGTCCCCCGCCACGCCGAC
The DNA here is from genome assembly GCA_035573655.1 of Thermoflexus sp. GTDB lineage: Bacteria > Chloroflexota > Anaerolineae > Thermoflexales > Thermoflexaceae > Thermoflexus. Next base: position 6,245 of record DATMAC010000278.1, on the reverse strand, counting down.
GCCGGCCCTGGCGGCACGGGTCAACGGCGCGCCGATTCTCCTCTCGGATTTCGAAAAGCGGGTCGCCGCTTACGAACGGGAGTGGATCCGCAACGGCCTGGATCCGAACTCTGAGGAAGGGCGACGTCGCTTAGCGGGGCTGCCCCGCCAAATCCTGGAGGGCATGATCGAGGAGCTCCTCATCGAGCAGCACGCGGCCGCGTTGGGGATCACGGTATCGCCGGAGGAAGTCGAGGCGGCGTTGGCTCAAGTCATCCAGGAGAGCGGCGGCCTGGAATCCTTCCGCCAACGGCTGGCGTCCGTGGGGATGAGCGAGGAGGAGTTCCGGCGGAATCAGCGCGCGGCCATGCTGGCCCAGAAGGTTTTCGAACGCCTGACGGCGGATATCCCCGAGGTGGCAGAGCAGGTGCACGCCCGGCACATCCAGGTCTCCAGCGAGGAGACCGCCCGTCAGCTCCTCGCTCGCCTGCAACAGGGGGAGGATTTCGTCGAGCTGGCCCGTCAGTATTCGGAGAACGAGGCCACCCGGGACCTGGGCGGTGACCTGGGTTGGTTCGCCCGGGGGACCCTGGTGATCCCGGAGCTGGAGGAGGCCGCGTTCGCCACCCCTCCCGGCCAGGTGACCCTGGTGGCGACCCCCGGGGGGTATCACCTGCTCTTCGTGGTGGAGAAGGACCCAGCCCGGCCGCTCACCGAGGATCAGCGGGAGCTGCTCCGGCAGAACCGGATCCGCGAACGATTGCAAGCCTGGCGGACGGAGGCCCAGGTGGAGATTTTTATCCCGCTTTCCCCTTAATGGGATTTCTGAATGATCGGTTCCTCTTCACCTCAGGTAGAATGAAGTTTGGGAGCTCCAAGGCGAATCGTTGGGACAAGGATGCGCGAGGGCACGTCCAAAAGGACGTGCCCTCTTTGTCTGGAGGGGCAGACGGCTCCTGATGGATGGCTCATGCGGGTTCGTGACCTCGCTCGTTTCGGGGGCGCGTTGTCTGCCTGATCCAACCGTGCAGCAAGCGGTGGTTGGGAGGGGAGTCGTAGGATGGGCACGTTGTACGTGGTCGGCACGCCCATTGGAAACCTTGAGGACATCACCCTGCGGGCGCTGCGGGTGCTGCGGGAGTGCAGCCTGATCGCTGCCGAGGATACCCGCCGCACTCGCATTCTACTGGAACATTATGGCATTCATACCCCGATGATCAGCTACTTTGAGCACAATGAACCTGTCCGTATCCCTCAGATCCTGGAAGCCCTGCGCTCCGGCGATGTGGCGTTGGTCTCAGAGGCCGGGATGCCGGGGCTTTCGGATCCGGGCTATGCCTTGATCCGCGCCGCGCTGGATCATGGATTTCCGGTGATCCCGATCCCCGGGCCGTCGGCCCCGGTGACGGCCCTCGTGGTCTCCGGCCTCCCGACGGACCGCTTTCTCTTTCTGGGGTTCTTGCCGCGCAAGCCTGGAGAGCGCCGGCGGTTGCTGGCGGAGGTCGCATCGGCCCCCTGGACTCTGGTGGCTTTTGAGGCCCCTCATCGCCTGCGGGCATGCCTCCAGGACATCCTGGAGATCCTGGGCGATCGCCCCATGGCGGTGGCCCGCGAGCTGACCAAGATCCACGAAGAAATCCGCCGGGGGACGGCACGGGAGATCCTGGAGCATTTCACCCGTGTGGAGCCCCGGGGGGAATTCACGCTGGTTATCGCCGGGGCGCCGGAGGAGGAGACGCGGTGGGAGGAAGAGGAGGTGAGGAGCCGGCTTCAGGAGCTGCTTGCGGCGGGCATGCCCCCCGCGCAGGCGGCCCGCGAAGTCGCCCGGGCTTCCGGGTGGCCGCGTTCGGTGATCTATCGAATGGCCCTCCAGCTCCGGGGGGAATAAACCCTCACGCGGCAGAGGAGCTTTCCCAATGAATGCTTCGCAACCATGGCGGATGATCCGGTTGCTGATCCTCTCGGAGCTCCTCTGGGCGTTGGGGGAAGGCCTTTTCTTTTATTTGATCCCAGTATATGTGCAGGAACTGGGGGCCACACCACAGCAAATCGGGCTGGTCATCGGCGTGGCCGAGCTGATCCTCGCCTTGCTTTATCTCCCAGCGGGTTGGGTGGCCGATCGCCTCCGTTATAAACCGCTCATGCTGGGGGGATGGCTCGCGGGGTTGGTTGGGGCTCTGGGGATGGCGGGGGCAGCGGATTGGCGAATGCTGATCCCCGGCCTGACGCTCTACCTGATGTCCGGCTACTGCCTGCCGATCATTCACGCGTATGTAGCCCGCATGGCCGGGCCGATCCCGCTGGAGCGGGTGTTCCCTCTATTAAGCGCCAGCTACGCCCTGGGAGGCCTCCTGACGCCTGCCGCAGGCGGATGGCTGGCCCAACATTGGGGGATGCGTCGGGTGCTCGGGCTCAGCGCCGGGTTATTCCTCCTCTCCACCGTTGTCGCCCTTTTTCTCCCCATGGATCCGCCCCCGGAGCGTTCAGCGTATCCGAACGTGCGGGCGATCTGGAAAGGGATCCCATGGCCGTTTGGCCTCGCTCTTTTGGCCTTGTTCACGGTGAGTCAGGTGGGGTTGGTTTTGCTTCCCAACTTCCTGCAGCATGTAGGGGGATGGACCAAAACCCATTTGGGTCTGTTCGCCTCGCTCCAGGCGCTGGGGATCATCGGGCTGGGCCCTTTGCTGGGCCGATGGGATGAGGGGCGGGCACGGCCGCTGGGGTTGTTGGGCGCGTGGGGGTTGGGCTGGATGGGTTTCATGCTTCTCTTAATGGGATTTCGATATTTCCCGGTGGTGATAGGGGCCATGGTTCTCCTCGGTGGCGTCTATGCGGGATACTCCCTGGCGGCGGCCCGGATCCTCCGCCTGGCCTCCCATGAGACACGGGCCACATCCTCCGCCATAGTCCACACCGCTCGCAGCCTGGCGCTGGCGTTCGCCGCCCCGATGGCGGGGTTCCTGTTCGCCCTCCAGCCCGCCTATCCGTTGTGGGTTGCCTTCCTCTCGCTTCCGCTGGCGATCGGAGGGGCCTTCTGGACCGGAACCCTGGGCCGAAGGGTGGAAGCGATTCCATCTGGGTCCGGTTTGGAAGCGAACCGGCGTGGTCTATAATTGCTTTGCCTGTGTATTCGGGTATGAACTTTAGGGCTCTTAAAGGAGGTCCCCGTGAAGGAGATCCTGGAGCGCACGCTGAACGCCGCGCAACTGAAGGGGGCATCTTACGCCGATGTCCGTCTGGTTCACCGCATCGAGCAATCCCTGCTGGTCCGCAACGGGGTCGTCCAGGGCATCAGCCAGATTGAGGATATGGGGTTTGGCGTGCGGGTGATCGCGGACGGAGCCTGGGGCTTCGCCTCCAGCGCCCGGTTGACCCTGGAGGAAGCCGAGCGAGTGGCCCAGCGGGCCGTCCAGATCGCGAAGGCCAGCGCCCTTTTCAAGAAAGAGGACGTCGATATCGGGCCGCCGGTGGTTCAACGAGGAACCTATCGGACGCCGGTGCAGATCGATCCCTTCACGGTCCCCCTGGAGAAGAAACTCGAGGTCCTGTTGGCTGCCGATGCGGCGATGCGGGCGGTGAAGGGGATCGCGGCCACGGAGGCGGAGATGGTGTTCATCCGCGAGCGCAAGATCTTCGCCAGCACGGAGGGCTCGTGGATCGAGCAGGAGATCATCGAATCGGGTTGCGGCATCGAAGCCCTGGCCGTGGGGCCCGATGAGGTCCAGCGCCGCTCTTACCCGAATTCGGTGGGCCGTCATCAAATGACCCGCGGATGGGAGTTCATCGAGGAATGCGATCTCCCGGGCCACGCACCCCGCATCGCGGAAGAGGCGGTCGCCCTGCTGACGGCGGATCCCTGTCCGGACACGGTGACCACGGTGATCCTTGGGGGCTCCCAGGTGGCCCTCCAGATCCATGAGTCGTGCGGGCACCCCATTGAGCTGGACCGCGTCTTCGGGACGGAGGCCGCCTACGCGGGGACCTCTTTCCTGACCCCGGAGAAGCTGGGGACCTTCCGTTACGGCTCGGAGGTGGTCAACATCACGGCGGACGCCACGTTGCCCGGCGGGCTGGGGACTTTCGGTTGGGATGACGAAGGGGTACCCGCGCAACGAGTCGATATTGTGCGGGAGGGCCTTTTCGTCGGTTATATGACTTCTCGCGAAACCGCACGGCAGCTGCTGAAACTCCTGGGCCCCTCCCCCTATGTCACCGGCCTCTCCAATGGCACCATGCGGGCCTCCGGCTGGAATCGGATCCCCTTGATCCGTATGACCAACGTGAACCTGCTCCCCGGGACGTGGCGCCTGGAGGATCTGATCGCAGATACAGAGGAAGGGATCTTTATGGACACCAACCGCTCATGGAGCATCGACGATAAGCGGTTGAATTTCCAGTTCGGCTGCGAGATCGCCTGGGAGATCCGGGGCGGGAAGCTGACCCGCATGTTGAAGAACCCGATTTACACCGGGATCACGCCGGAGTTCTGGCGTTCCTGCGACGCGGTGTGCAACGCGGATCATTGGGTGATCTGGGGAACGCCGAACTGCAGCAAGGGACAGCCCTCTCAGTTGGCACATACCGGCCACGGGGCAGCCCCCGCCCGCTTTCGAAATGTGCGGGTGTTTAGCCGGAAGTGAAGCTCCTTCGCCGTGAAGCGCGGCTCGCCTCCAAACCCCCACGGGCGAGTTCATTAGCGCTCGTTTTCACGGCCGTGAGGAGGGGAATGAAGGGGGTGGAGCCATGCTTCCTCTCTATGGGAGCTCTGAATTCAGTGTGTCCAGGCTGAATCGTTACTGAAAGAGATCCATCCCAGATGAGGAGATGGCAATGCTCGGCGAATCCCAGATCCGTGAGATCTTCGAGAAAGCCCTGGGGCGCTCCCCGGCGGATGAGACCGAGATCGTCTTGGAGGCCCACGACAGCGCCTTAACCCGTTTCGCGAACAACACCATCCATCAAAATGTGGCAGAGGTGAACACCGAGATCGCCGTCCGGGTGGTGGTCGGGAAACGGGTGGGCTCTGCCATCACAAATCGTCTGACCGAGGAAGCGTTGGGGAAAGCCATCGAAGAGGCCGTGGCCCTTGCCCGGCTGCAGCCGGAGAACCCGGAATTCCCGGGCCTTCCGGAGCCCCAGCCCATCGAACCGGTGATGGCGTTCGATGAAGCCACGGCGGGGGCCACGCCGGAGTGGCGGGCCCGCGCGGTGGGAGCCGTCTGTCGGCTGGCGGAATCGATGGGCCTCAACGCGGCCGGCGCCCTCTCCACTGGGATCTATGAGCTGGCCGTCGCCAATTCCCATGGGGTGTTCGCCTATCACGTGGGCACCGAGGTTCACTTCACCACCGTCGTGATGAGCGAGGGAGGATCCGGTTACGCGCATCGGGCGGCCTGGCGTCTGGCGGATCTGGATGTGGAGGCTTTAGGGCGTTCCGCCCTCGATAAGGCGCTGCGAAGCCGGAACCCGCGCCCCATCGAGCCCGGGGTATACCCGGTGGTCCTGGAGCCCTACGCCGTCGACGATATCCTCTCATGGCTGGGCTATGCGGGCGCAGGCGCGCTGGCGGTTCAGGAGGGCCGATCGTGGATGAACGATCGCATCGGTCGCCCGATCATGTCCCCCCAGGTGACCATCTGGGACGATGGTCGGGATCCGGCGGGGTTGCCTCTTCCGTTCGATTTCGAGGGGGTTCCCCGCCAGCGGGTGGTGATCGTGGAGCGCGGGGTCCCTCAGGGCCCCGTTTACGATACGATCACGGCTGCCCGAGAGGGCCGACGCTCCACCGGCCACGCGCTTCCCCGGTCCCGCCCTCAAACGGCCAGCTTGGGTCCCATCCCGCTCCATTTGTTCATGGCCCCTGGGGAGGCGACCCTGGAGGACATGATCCGCCAGGTGGATCGCGGTCTTTACATCACCCGCTTCTGGTATACCCGTCTGGTCCATCCACGGGACTGCGTGCTGACCGGGATGACCCGGGATGGGGTGTTCTGGATCGAGAAGGGGGAAATCGCCTATCCGGTCCAAAACCTGCGGTTCACCCAGGGGTATGTGCCGGCCCTGGCCCAAGTGCGGGCGGTAGGCAAGGAACGTTGGGTGCTCTCGGAAGGGTTTGGATTTACCTGTGTTCCCGCCCTTTTGCTGGAGGCTTTCACGTTCACCGGGGTAACCGAGGCGTCTTAGCGCTTCTTCCCCATCGGATCTTTGGTTGCAACGATTGAGTCTGGACCCATTCGGTTCGGGGCGCTCGTGAGGAGGCGGAAGGA
>DATMAC010000277.1:0-13361 GCA_035573655.1 Thermoflexus sp. | reverse complement strand
GGTGGGGCACCTGGAGAAGGCGGTTGAGCGGCTGGATGCAACCGTGGAAGGATTGCGCAGCGAGGTAGGCCGGTTGTCCCGGGTTGTGGGGGCAACTGCTGAGGAGGGAGCGGAAAGTATGCTGCGGGTGATACTGCCTCGGAAGGGTTATCGCTTGTTAGCAGAGCCCCGCTTAGTGGCATGGGATGGTGAGGTGGATGTAGTGGTGCCTGTGGAAAAGGATGGGCAGGTGGTTTGGGTGATCGTGGAAGCGAAAGTGCGCCAGAGTTGGCGGGCCATTGAAGATTGGGCAAATCGTATGCGTTCTGAGGGCTTCCGACGCAGCCTCGCCGCGGCAGGTGTAAAGGGGCCTTATCTGGTTTATGCGTTCGGCATCCGTGTGGATGAAGGAGCTGAGGAAGCGGCGCGGAAGTTTGGCATTGGTTTACTCACGGCCAGTGGAGAGCGAGTGCCGCCCGGAGAATTGTTGCCGCCCGGGTAGCGATTCTCCCGGGCTGTCCCCTGTTGGGAGCGTGCTCTTTGATAGAGCTGAGGCCATGGCTTAAGGATGTTCGTGAGCTGGCCGGGGACGAAGGCCCAGTCTATGAAAGGTGGAATCCCTTAGGGGTTCAGCTTATCCGATAGAAGATCCTCCGCACCACCTCCAGCCCCTCGATCAGCCGGTCGACTTCCTCCGGGGTGTTATACAGATAGAAGCTCGCTCGGGCGGTCGCGGTCAGGCCCAGGCGTTCATGCAAGGGCATCGCGCAGTGATGGCCCGCCCGGATACAGATGCCCTCGCGGTCCAAGATGGTGGCGATGTCATGAGGATGCACTCGGTCCATCGCGAAGGCCACGACGCCGCCGCGCTCGGTCGGAGGTGGGCCGACGATCCGGATGCCCGGGATTTCACTTAACCGTTCCATCGCATAAGCGACCAGGGCCTGCTCGTGGCGGTGAATGGCCTCCAGGCCGATGCTGCGGAGATAGTCTACCGCTGCGCCCAGCCCGATCGCCTCGGCGATCGCCGGTGTTCCTGCCTCGAATTTGTAAGGCAACTCGTTCCACTCCGCGCCTTCAAAGGTGACCCGACGGATCATATCCCCACCGCCCAGGAAGGGAGGCATGGCTTCCAGCAGCTCCCGTCGCCCCCATAGCACCCCAATGCCAGTCGGCCCGCACATCTTGTGGCCCGAGAAGGCCAGGAAATCACATCCCAGTTCCTGGACGTTCACTGGGATGTGCGGCACCCCCTGGGCCCCATCCACCAGCACCACAGCCCCAGCCGCGTGGGCCTTCTCGATGATCGGCCGGAGCGGGTTGATGGTCCCCAGCACGTTGGACATCATGGTCACCGCCACCAGGCGGGTCCGCTCGGTGAGCAGCGCATCCAAGAGATCCAGCCGCAGGCGGCCCTCCTCGTCGATGGGGATATAGCGGATACGAAGCCCTTTCTCTTGGGCGACCAGGAACCAGGGGACTAAGTTGCTATGGTGCTCCATCTCGGTGAGGAGGATCTCGTCTCCCTCCCGGAGAAAATGACGGGCCCAGGCGTAGGCGACCAGGTTGATGGCCTCCGTGGTGTTGCGGGTGAAGATGATCTCCTTGGGGGAGGTCGCGCCGATAAAGGCAGCGACCTTGCTACGGGCCTCCTCATAAAGGGCGGTCGCCCGTTCGCTCAGCGCATAGACCCCCCGGTGAACGTTGGCGTGGGTTGTCCGGTAGTATTCGTTCATCGCCTCGATGACCGAGATCGGTTTCTGGGAGCTGGCCGCGCTGTCCAGGAAGACCAGAGGTTTTCCATTGATGGTTTGATGGAGAATGGGGAAATCCGCCCGGATGCGCTCAACATCGAGCTCCGTTCGCAGCGCCACGCTCTTCATGCGGCCCTCCAGGGTTTTTCAAGCCATCACCGTTTCCGGCAGTCACCTCTTTCAGCGGCCCGCATCTCGCGAAGACAGTTACTATCACCGAGTGAGGCGACCACCTCGTTTCCATTTTACCATCGGGGGCTGGGGCCGTTTGGAGTAGGGTGCTTTAGCGCCCGCTTTGCCCGTTTCCCATGGCCCCTCGAGATCCTCAAGCGTCATCTATGAAGTCTCAAGTCTCAATAAGGGGCAGGCCGCATATGCTGGCCTGCCCCTATGGGAGAAGCTCGATGTGATCAGAGTTCTTCTTCCTCGGGAGGGACACCCAATTTGCGGTGGATGATGGCATCCGCCTGGCGCCGGATCTCGGGCACTGGGATGCGGTCCAGGACGGGGGCGAAGAACCCTTCAACGATCAAACGGGTGGCGGCTGCGCGGGAAAGCCCGCGGGACATCAGGTAGAACAGCTCCTCCTCATTAATTTGACCCACGGTGGCACCATGGGTGCAGCGCAGGTCGTTGGCCATGATCTCCAGGCCTGGAATGGAGTCCGCGCGGGCGTGCGGTGAGAGGATCAGGTTGCGATTGGCCTGGTAAGCGTCCGTCTTTTGGGCTCCCGGGTGCGCCCGGATCATCCCCTGCCAGACGGAGCGGGCACGATCCTTCAGGGCCACCTTATAAAGCAGATCGCTCTTGGTGTAAGGGGCGACATGATCCTGCTCGGTGTCGTAGTCCGCGTGTTGCTGGCCATCGAAGAAGAAGACGCCAGACATATAAGCCGTGGCGCCGCGGCCGACCAGAGCGACCTCCAAAAAGGTCTTGGTGATGCCGCCACCCATTCCGACCACCACCCAGTCGAGGGTGCTGTCGCGGTCAACCAAGGCCCGCTCGTGGGTGAAGTTCCACATGTAGCGGCCCCAATTCTGAAGGGCGATGTAGGTCAGCCGCGCGTTCTCTTTCAAATGGATCTCCACCGTCCCGTTATGGAAGGCTGCCCCCACCGCATCATCGGCCAGACGCTCGTCGATGAAAGTGACCTGAGCGCCGGGCTCCACCACGATCAGGATCCGTGAGAAATCGGTGGGAGCCTCCTGTAACCCGATGACCGCGCGCAGCGGCAAGGCCACTTCGAGGTTCCGTGGCACATAAAGGAAAATCCCGTTGCGCCAGAAAGCGGCGTTCATGGCCGCGAAGAATCCATCCCCAGGTCGGATCGCCTGGCCCAGGTAAGGCTCCACATAGTCAGGATGCTCCCGGACCGCGGTGTTGAGATCGGTGAAGATCAACCCCCGGCGCTGCAGGCGTTCGTCTATCCAACGGAGGGCGACCTGGCCGTTGAGGAGCAGCAGCCCCCCCGCCAGATCCTCCTGCCGCTCGGCGATCCGACGCACCTCCTCGGGCGGCGTCACGCCATCGCCAGCGGTCACGGTGGCCAACTCTTCGATCGCCAGCGCCCGGATATCGGTGCGCCGCCAGGCCTCATCGTTCGGCCCCGGACGTGGGGTCTCGCGCAGGATGTGCCATGCTTCCCGTCGAGCTTCTCGAAGCCATCCGGGTTCCTCGCGGGTTTCCAGGAACGTTTCGAAGGCCTCTGGGCCAATGCCTCGGGCCTCTCGAACGCGATGAGCTTCTGCCATTTTGGGTTGGAACCTCCTTAAGGTTAAGACCAAATTCCTGAGATCGCTAAGGGGAAGGGGGCACACAAACCTTCCGCCGGGCGTGGGGCGCCCCGGCAGGAGACGCTCCGCCGGGGCGCTGCCCATCCGCCCGATCTCCTCCTGCAACCCCGGTGGGATTAGCCCACCGAGCCAGACATCTGCAGGCGGATCAGCCGGTTCATCTCCACCGCGTATTCCATCGGCAGCTCCTTCACCAAGGGCTCCACAAACCCGGTGACGATCATCGCTGCCGCCTCTTCCTGTGGGATGCCCCGGCTCATCAGGTAGAACAGCTGCTCGTCGCTGATCTTGCTCACCGTGGCTTCGTGGCCGATGGTGACGTTGTCCTCCTCGATCTCCATGTATGGATACGTGTCGGAGCGGGAGATCTCATCCAGGATCAGGGCGTCGCAGTTGACGCTCACCTTTGCCCCTTCGGCGCCGGGGTAGACCCGCACCAGGCCCCGGTAGGAGGTGCGCCCGCCATCCTTGCTGATGGACTTGGAGATGATGCGGGAGCTGGTGTGGGGCGCGGCGTGGATGGCCTTGCCCCCCGCGTCTTGATGCTGGCCGCGGCCGGCGAAAGCAATGGAGAGGATCTCCCCCCGGGCTCCCGGCTCCATGAGGTAGACGCTTGGGTATTTCATCGTCACCTTCGAGCCCAGGTTGCCGTCAACCCACTCCATCACCCCATCGCGGTAGACCACCGCGCGTTTGGTCACGAGATTATAGACATTGGTGGACCAGTTCTGGATGGTGGTGTAGCGGACGCGGGCGCCGGGCTTGACGATGATCTCCACCACCGCGCTGTGCAGGGAGTCGGTGGTGTAAATGGGCGCGGTGCAACCCTCCACATAATGCACGAAGGACCCTTCCTCCGCGATGATCAGCGTCCGCTCGAACTGGCCCACGTTCTGGGCGTTGATGCGGAAATAGGCCTGGAGCGGGAGATCCACATGGACCCCGGGCGGGACGTAGATGAAGGAGCCGCCGGACCAGACCGCTGAGTTCAGGGCGGCGAACTTGTTGTCATCCGGAGGGACCACCGTGCCGAAATACTCGCGGACCAAGTCCGGATACTCCCGCACCGCCGTGTCGGTGTCCACGAAGATCACGCCCAGCTTGCGCAGGTGTTCCTGGAGGTTGTGATACACGACCTCGGATTCATACTGGGCGCCCACACCAGCCAGGAATTTGCGCTCTGCCTCAGGGATGCCCAGGAGCTCGAAGGTCCGCCGGATCTCCTCCGGCACCTCATCCCAGGAGCGGCTCTTCTTATCAGTGGGCTTGATGTAGTAGTAGATGTCATCGAAGTTGAGCGTTGAGAGATCCGCCCCCCAAGTGGGCATCGGCTTAGAGAAGAAGATCTCCAGAGCCCGCAACCGGAACTCGCGCATCCAGTCGGGCTCGCCCTTCAGCCAGGAGATCTCCTCCACGATCTCCCGAGAGAGGCCCTTGCGGGCCTTGTAGGCATAGCGCTCGGGCATCGAGAAGCCATATTTATACGTGCCCAGCTCGCTCAGATCGAAGGTCTCCGTCGCCATGACCCCTCCCTTTAAGCCGTAGGTTGCTCGGCGAACTGTTCCCGCAGCCACTCGTAGCCCTTTTCCTCTAGCTCCAGTGCGAGCTCCGGCCCGCCGGAGGCCACGATGCGGCCGTTATACATCACGTGGACGAAGTGGGGCTTGATGTAGTTCAGGATGCGCTGGTAGTGGGTGATCACCAGGATCCCCATATGAGGGCCAAAGACCCGGTTGATCCCTTCGGCCACTGTGCGCACCCCGTCGATGTCTAATCCCGAGTCGGTTTCATCCAGGATGGCCATCTCCGGTTGGAGGACGGCCATCTGGAGGATCTCCAGGCGTTTCTTCTCACCGCCCGAGAACCCGTCGTTCACATATCGGGTCGCGAAGGATTCCTCTAAGCCTAAAAGAGCCAGCTTCTCCCGGAGCAGCTTCCGGAACTCCGGGATCGGGATCCCTTTGTCCTCCGGGTTCAGGCGCTTGCGGCGCTCGTTCAGCGCCGTGCGCAGGAAGTTGGCCACGGTGACCCCAGGCACAGCCACCGGATATTGAAAGGCTAAAAACAAACCCAGATGAGCCCGCTCATCCGGAGGAAGCTCCAAGATGTTCTGACCCTTCCAGAGAACCTCCCCGCGCTCCACGATGTAAGCCGGATGGCCCATCAGGACGTAGGCCAGGGTGGTCTTGCCGGAACCGTTCGGGCCCATGAGCGCATGGATCTCCCCCTTGCGCACGGTGAGGTCCACTCCCCGCAGAACGGGTTTGCCCTCCACGCGGACGTGAAGATCGCGAATGATCAGCGCATCCTCCATTGCCTTGTGCCCTCCAAATGGATTGAATCCCGCACGGGAGCGTGGGAGCTGCCGAGGCAGCCTCTCGCCCCCTCCCTACCAATGCCTTCGTTATCTTACCACGCCACCTTGTATTTGTCAATACTTTTCATAAAAATCTGAGAAATTGACATTCGAGCCGGAACCCGCTAAGATTTAAGAAGAGGACCTCGGGGGCCTTCCCTGAGGGAGGGAGTCCATCGAGGTGAAGCGAGGGGGGTTCGATGAGCCACACCCGTGAACAGATCTTACGACGCTTGAAAGAGCATGGGCGGTTAACGGTGGCCGAACTGGCGAAGGAGCTGGGATTGACGCCGGTTACTGTTCATTATCATCTAAATGTGCTGCAGCGTCAAGGGCTGGTGGATGCCGAATTGGAACGTCGGGGCGTGGGGCGGCCTCGTCTGGTGTTCTTTCTGCGGGAAGAGGCGCTCTCCCAGTTCCCCCAGGGATATCATCGTCTGGCAGCCCGTCTCCTGAACGAATTGAAAGCCCGCATGCCAGAAGAGGAGATCCATCGCCTCTTTATCGCTATTGCTCGTGAGATCGCCGTGGAGCACGGCGAGCGGGTGCGGGCCTGCCGGACCCTGGAGGAGAAGCTGGAGGCACTGGTGGCGTTGCTAGGGGAGGAGGGTTTCCTGGCCCGCTGGGAGCAGCTGGGCAATGAGTTGCGCCTCCATCAATACAACTGTCCGTACAACTATGTGGTTCATCATCACCCGGAAGTGTGCGATCTGGATCGCGCGCTGATCGCCCTGACCCTGGAGGCCGATGTCGAGCGTTCCAACTGCATCCTGAGCGGGGATATGTGCTGCACGTTTATCATTAAGCCCCAGGCCTCTGATCTCCCTGTTGGGATTTCGTCTGGAGCCCATGGATAAAGACTCGCCGATAGTTTAGTTTTCTCCCGGGGGCTTTGGGGCCGAGCCGCGCGCCTTCGGCGCGCGGCTCCACTTGCCGGATGGCGCGCGAGATTGTGGATCTTGAGAATCCTTGGGGGTTGGGGGCCACCTTCGGCGGCCCCCAACCCCTAAAGATTTTTTTCTCACCGGCAGCCTTTTAAGCTGCAAGGGGGAGAGAAAGGGCAGTAGGGCTATTGATCCCTTCACGGAACAAATATTTCCACCATCCAGGAGGCGATGATGAGCGGAACGATCCCGGACGCAACCTCTCCTTCTGTCCCTCAGGAGGAATCCCAGGAGGAGCTAATTCAACGGATCCGAGAGTCCCTTCGCTCGGTCATTGACCCGGAAATTGGGATGAACGTGGTCCAGCTGGGTCTGATCCGGAACATTGAGATCCAGCCGGATCTCGTTCAAATCACGATGATCCTCACCACGCCTTTCTGTCCCGCCGGCCCCTATCTCCTGGAGCAGGTGCGATATGTGACGGAGCAGGTCACGGGTCGGCCCACGAAGGTGATCCTGGGGATGGAGATGTGGGATCCCTCGATGATGGAAGAGGACGCGCTGGCGGAGTGGGGATTATGGTGACTCCGCTTCGTGGGTAGTTTCCCCGAAGGGTGTGAGTGATCCGACAGCTTGAAGAATGCAGACAACTAAGTTAAGAGGAAAGGACCCCACCCCCCTTGATCCCCCCTCCCCACGGCCCTTTGGGCCGTGGGGAGGGGGGATCAAAATATTTTTTGGGGGACGAGCCGCACGCCTTCCGGCTCGTCTCCCAAAACCCCTGAGGGAAATCCCTGAGACCCGGATGGGCGTAGCGTGAGAAGGGCGGAATCGTGACGTGGCCTCCTGGGTGCCCCTACCATGGGCGCCTCCATCCTGCGATCCCTCAAGGAGAAGCACGCTGCGGTCTGTTGGGAGCTCCCCGCCCCATTCCACCACGGCTCGTTCCCCGCTGTTCGGATCGTAAAGCCCAACCCGGAACGTGGTCGGCCGTATGCCCGCCGGGAGAGGGTGGCGGTCACTCATCCCATCTCCCTGGCGCCATGGATCCGTGAGGGCCAGCCCACCAGCCATTGGCCCATTGGTCTGATCGATTAGCCTCCCTTCTGGATCCAGTGGGTGGACGAAAGCCTGCCAGCGGCGGCCGGGGGTGGCCTACGCTTCCCAGAGCGGAATCAATCAGTGGCTTTGCGAGGGGCTTCAGCGAGTTGCCAACGATGGTTTGTGTTGGCTCCTTCGATTGTTTCATTCTCCTCATTCCCTCATCGAGCTACCAACTCCCACAGAGGCGGACCGAAGAGGGCCAGGCCGATCAAGATAGACGCCATCGCGCACACCAAGACCATCCCAGCGGATACATCCTTGGCGATGCGGGCCAGTGGGTGGGGAGAGGGACTGGCCAGGTCCACAATCGCCTCCAAGGCGGTGTTGAGCAGCTCCGCGGCCCAGACCATCGCGATTGTGAGGATCAAGATGGCCCAGCGGAGGGCATCGAACCGGAGTAACATTGCCAGAGCGGCCACGGTGGCCGCGATCGCCACATGGATCCGTAGGTTCCGCTGGGTCCGCCAAGCATAGCACAATCCGGCGAACGCGAAGCCAAAGCTCTCCCACAGGGTGCGGGCACGCATGCCGCTCGCTCCTATCCCCGGTGCTCTGCTCGGATCTCATCCCTCATAATTTCTTTCATACGCCACAATTTTTGGACCTGTTCGGTTTTCCCGCAACAAAGCACCCCAGAAGTGGAGTTTTGAGTCGAGTTCGTAGACCAAGCGACAGCGCTATATCGGGAAGGCCGTTTTCTGAAAGAGCATAATCCCTCTCGATCTCCTCCCAATCCCTCAGGGGATGTCCCCTCACTTCGTCAGGGTTTTCCGCGTGATGGAACAAGGGAATCTCCGGCCTAAATGTCAGGGGAGTTATGGATGCCAGGAGGACGTGGGCTTGCGATACTCAAGGTGAGCAAGGCTTTTAGGATGACCGACCTTACCCTGCGTTGGGAGCAGACCATGGTCCTGCGGGTGCTTTTGGCGATCGCTTCCCCGGTGTTCGGCCAGACCATGAGGCGGATCGCCGAGGCGGCCACTGAGCTTCTCCCGTGGTCGGTGGAAGTCGACGAGGCGAAGGATCTCCAACAGCTTGAAGAGAAGCTCTCCACCCATCCGGCGACGCTGTTGCTGCTGGATTGGGAATGGGAAAGGGAGACCACTTTTTCTTTGATCCCTCGTCTGTTCGAGTTAAACCCCGCGTTGCGTATCGTGGTGCTGTTGCCACCTGCCGCCCCGAAGGCCTATCGGGCTGCGCTCTGGGAAGCAGGCGCCTGTGCGAGCACTCCGCGGGATCGCCTGGATGAGGAGTGGATGGCGACGGTTCTTTGTTTGGTCCGTCGGGCGATGGAACGGGAGGGGTTGCTCAGTGCGAATCCAGCGCAGGGTTCGAACTCCTGAGCATGACCTGAGTTCCGGAGGGTTCGAATGACACTAACCCGTCGGGAGTTCTTGCAACGGTTGGGCGCTTTCACGGGCGTCTGGGCAGGGCTCTCCCGTGTGGGGGAGCCGGTGCTGGGTTTCCTGCGGACCCGCTCGATTCGATGGCCGTGGTATCGAGGGGATGAGGTTCGGGTGACTTACAACTACTGCGACATGTGCATGTGGCGCTGCGGGATGCTGGTCTACACCGTGAACGGCCGTGTGGTCAAGGTGGAAGGCAACCCGAAGGATCCGAAGAGCCGCGGCCGTCTTTGTGGACGGGGCCAGGCCGCGGTCGCCCATCTGTATGATCCCGATCGCCTGCGCCGGCCGCTGATCCGCACCGGGGAGCGGGGCACGTGGTCCTTCCGGGAGGTGACCTGGGAGGAGGCGCTGGATCGGGCCGCGGAGGCGTTGGCCCGCCTGCGGGATCAGTATGGCCCGGAATCGGTGGCCTGGTTCGCTCACACGACCGGGGATTTCTGGTTCGGGGACTATCTGCCCTTGGCGTTCGGGAGCCCCAATGTGGGCAAGCCGGCAACCGGCCTCTGTCTGACCCCGCGGGAGATCGCCGCCCAGATCACCTTCGGCCGGGGCTTTGGAGGCCATGAGCCCGTCGATTGGGAGAACACCCGCTACATCGTCCTCATCGGGAACCATATCGGTGAGAACGCCCACAACACGGTGATGCAGGATTTCGCCCGGGCCCTGGCCCGGGGCGCCAAGCTGGTGGTGGTGGATCCCCGTTACTCCACCGCCGCGATGAAGGCCCATCGGTGGCTCCCGATCAAGCCGGGGACGGATACCGCTCTCCTCCTGGCTTGGATGAACGTCCTGATCACTGAGGGCCTCTACGATCGAGAATACATCGAGAAATACACGGTTGGCTTTGAGCGGCTGGCCGAGCACATCCGGCCGTTCACGCCGGAATGGGCGGCGCCGATCACCGAGATCCCGGCGGAGGTGATCCGGGAGGTGGCTCGGGAGATGGCCGTCCATCGGCCGCGGGCCGTCGTCCCCCCGGGACGCCATGTGGTCTGGTATGGCAACGACACCCAGCGGATGCGGGCGCTCTGCATCCTGAACGTGTTGCTGGGGAACTACGGCCGGCCCGGGGGGTTTTACATCCCCCGGGCTCCTGCCCTGGACCCCTATCCACATCCCCCCTTCCCGGTGGAGGTGGCCGCTGGGGGATGCGGGGCAGCGGCCGCTGGCCTCAAAATCCCCGACACACCTGGCCATCCCCCTCGGGCGGATGGGGTGGGAAGCAAGTTCGCCACAGGCCCGGTGGTCATCCAGGAGCTGATCGAGCCCATGATCACCGGCCAGCCCTTTCCCATCCGCGGCCTGGTGGTCTATGGGGTCAACCTCTTCCATTCGATCCCGAACGTCCCGCGAACCGTTGAGGCGTTGAAGCGCTTGGAGTTTGTGCTGGCGATCGATGTGCTCCCTCAAGAGCATCTGGCCTGGGCGGATATCATCCTGCCGGAGGCCACCTTCCTGGAGCGCTACGACGAGCTGTGGGTGGCTTCCCATCGTACCCCGTATGTCGCCCTGCGGGAGCCCGCGGTGGAACCCTTACCGGACACCCGGCCCGGGTGGTGGATCGCGCGGGAACTGGGGCTGCGGCTGGGCCTGGCGGATTACTTCTCGTGGTCGGACATCGAGGAATACCTCAACACACGTCTGGGCTCCGTCGGGCTCTCTCTGGACAGGCTTCGGGAGGAGGGAGGGGTTTTCATTTGGTCCGGGAAGCCTTATCTGGAGGACTACGGTGAGGGGGAGACGCCGTTCCCCACCCCCAGCGGGAAGATCGAGATCTATTCGGAGGCCCTGGCCCGGGCCGGGTTGGATCCCCTCCCGAAGTATGAGCCGGCCGAGGAGCCGCCGCCAGGCTATTTCCGCCTGCTTTACGGCCGTCACCCCCTCCACACCTTCGGCAAGACCCAGAACAACCCGTGGCTGGCGGAGGTTTATCCGGAGAACGAAGTGTGGATCAACGAGGAGGCCGCCGCGGCATTGGGGCTGAAGAGCGGGGATCGCGTGTTCCTGGAGAACCAGGATGGCGTGCGCAGCGGCCCGGTCCGGGTGCGGGCGACCCCGCGCATCCGCAAGGATGCGGTCTACCTCGTTCACGGCTTCGGCCATCGCGGCTCGCGGCTCAGCCGAGCGGAGGGGCGCGGGGCCAGCGACAACATGCTGATCACCCGCTACCGTCTGGATCCGATCTCTGGCGGCGCCGGGATGCGGGTGAACTTTGTCCGTGTGATCCGGGAGGCATGACGTGGCTCAACTGGCGATGCTGATCGACACCAGCCGGTGCCTGGGTTGCCAGGCCTGTGTGATCGCCTGTAAAGCGGGGCGGGAGCTTCTGCCAGGGGAACGCTGGATCGAGATCCGTGAGGTGGTGTGGGGGCGCTTCCCGGAGCTCCGTGGGGCGTTCGTTCCCCATCGGTGCCTCCACTGCACCGATGCCGCATGCGTGGCAGTTTGCCCCACGAGGGCCCTGTACAAGCAGGATGGCTTCACACTGGTGGATTTCGAGCGGTGCAGCGGATGCGGCTACTGCGTGGAGGTCTGTCCCTTTGGGGTCCCTCGGATCGTGGACGGACGGGTTTCCAAGTGCGCCTCCTGCATCGATTTGGTCCGTTCAGGGAGGGAGCCCTGGTGCGTTCAGACATGCCCGGCGGGCGCTCTGCAATGCGGCCCCCGCGAGGAGATCCTCGCCGAGGCGCGGGCGCGGGTGGCCGCGCTCCGGGATCGTTATCCGGACGCTCAGATCTACGGCGAGACTCAGATGGGCGGGTTAGGAGCCATCTTGATCCTCACCGCCCCTCCCGAGGTCTTGGGCCTGCCGGCGCAGCCGAAAGCGCCGCCGCTCGCCCTCTGGAAGGGCGGCGTCCAACCGCTCAGCCTGGGCGCGTTGGCCCTCAGCCTCCTCACCAGCGGGATCGCTTTCTTCATCGCCCGCCGCCGTCATCTGGAGGAAAGGCAGACAGGAGCTGGAAACAACGGATCCGTTTCTCAACCTCGTGAAGCTCAAAGGGGGTAAGGGAGATGGCCTCCCAAACGACCCGATGGGTGCTGCGCTATCGTCCGGGACAGCGGGTGGTGCACTGGCTCCACGCCGCTGCCTTCTTCGTCTTGCTCATCACGGGCCTGGCGTTGATCTGGCCTCCGTTGTCGTTCGTGGCTGCGGGAGGGCTCTCCCGGTTGTTGCACCGGGCGGCCGCGATCGTCTTCCTCCTCACCCCTGTTCTCTATGCGCTCATCGACTTCAAGGGGCTGAAGGATCTGGTCCGTGATTCCTTCACCTACACCCGGCAGGACTTCGAGTGGCTGAAAGGCTTCCCTGCCTATTTCCTGGGCCGGACCTCCCATCTGCCCCCTCAGGGGCGGATCAACGCAGGCCAGAAGATCCACCACGCCCTCACCATTATTTCCTATGTTACGATCTCCGGCTCCGGCCTCGTTCTGTGGCTGGGGAAAGGGTCGTTGGGACCTGCCGGCCTGGTGGCGGCCACGATCGTTCACGACCTCTCGATGGCGGTGATGGCTGTGCTCACCATCGGGCACATCTATTTCACGTTCGTTTACGATGCGCTGCCCGCGATGACGACCGGGTATGTAACCGAAGAATACGCTCGCATGGAGCATCCCCTGTGGCTGGCCTCCCTGCCTCCTGAACCGCCTTATGTGATCGAGGTGAAGGAGGCGATCCCGGAGGCCGCGGAGGAGCCCTTGGCTTTAACCGGCGACAAGGCGGCGGGATGAACGATGGCCCGTATCTCATAAGGGAGGAATGACCATGAAGCGCGCGATGTGGATCCTTCTCACGGTTTTCGCTTTGTTGTTGGCGGCCTGCGGGCCTGCCGTTGCGCCAACGCCGACGGTCGCGCCGCCGACCCCCACGGTCGCGCCGACCCCCGTCCCGCCCACGCCGACCAAGGTGGCGTTGGACCTTCGGGCCGTTATCGACAAGTTCTTGAGTGGGATTCCGGACAAGTATTACACGGTGGGGACGGTGGAGGCGTTGAAGGACATGCTGGCGGCGGGGAACGTGGTGTTGGTGGATGTGCGGGAGCCGAACGAGTATGGGGAGGGTCACATCCCTGGTGCAGTGAACA
>DATMAC010000276.1:0-6324 GCA_035573655.1 Thermoflexus sp. | reverse complement strand
TGGGGGCCGCCGAAGGCGGCCCCCAGCCCCCAAAGAATTTTTTTCTCCCCCTTCCCGCGGCCCGAAGGGCCGCGGGAAGGGGGAGAAAGGGAGGAGGGGCCATTGGGCTTCCCCATCGCGTACCCATGGGGGTTTGGGGGCGAGCCGGGCGCCGAAGGCGCTCGGCTCGCCCCCAAAATTCCCCACGGCCCAAAGGGCCGTGGGGAGGGGGGATACAGGGGGTGGGGCCCTTCCCCACGGAAGTACGAGAAAACAATCGATAAGAGGAGGCGTTCCGATGACCGTTGAACCGACGATCCAGGATAAGCTGGGCTGGATCCGAGCGGAGCTGCAGGCCCTGCAGGAACAGGGCCTTTACATCCACATTCGCACCATCCAGTCAGCCCAAGGGCCGTGGCTCATCGTGGACGGGCGGCGCGTGCTGAACTTCTGCTCCAACAACTACCTGGGGCTAGCCAACCACCCCCGTATGCGAGAGGCCGCCCGCCAGGCGATCGAGAAATACGGTGTCGGGCCCGCCGCCGTGCGCACCATCGCCGGCACCTTGGACCTCCACCTCATCTTGGAGGAGAAGCTGGCCCGCTTCAAGGGCGTCGAAGCCGCCATCTCCTTCCAGTCGGGCTTCAACGCGAACCTGGCGACGATCCCCGCCTTGGTGGGCGAAGGCGATGCGATCTTCTCCGATGAGCTCAACCACGCCAGCATCATCGACGGCTGTCGTCTCTCCCGGGCCCGCATCATCCGCTATGCGCACAACGACCCCAACGACCTGGAGGCGAAAATCAAAGAGAACCTGGGGACCTTCCGGCGGGGCCTGATCGTCACCGACGGCGTCTTCTCCATGGACGGCGACATCGCTCCCCTGCCGGAGATCGTGGAGATCGCGGAGCGCTATAACCTGATCCTGATGGTGGACGACGCCCACGGCGAGGGGGTGCTGGGGCGAGGCGGCCGGGGCATTGTGGACCACTTCGGGCTCCACGGCCGGGTGGACATCGAGGTGGGGACGCTGTCCAAGGCCTTCGGGGTGGTGGGCGGTTACGTGGCCGGGCGTCGGGAGATCGTGGAGTGGCTGCGCCAACGCGGGCGCCCCTTCCTGTTCTCCAGCGCCATGACCGCCGCCGACACGGCCGCGTGCATCGCCGCCGTGGAGATCCTGGAGGAATCCACCGAGCTGGTGGACAAGCTGTGGGAGAACACCCGCTATTTCAAGGAGGAGATGCGCCGCCTGGGCTTCGACCTGGGCCAGAGCGTGACCCCTATCACCCCCGTGATGCTCGGGGAGGCCCCGCTCGCCCAGGCCTTCAGCCGCCGCCTTTTTGAGGAAGGGGTGTTCGCCCAGGCCATCGGCTATCCCACCGTGCCGCGGGGCAAGGCCCGCATCCGGGTGATGATCTCCGCCGCCCACAGCCGGGAGGACCTGGATCGCGGGCTGGAGGCCTTCGCCAAAGTCGGACGGGAGCTCGGCGTGATCCGTGGATGAACCTGACGTGTGCTGAAGGAGACCCGATGTCCCACCCGCAGCACGATACCATTATCGTTTTGGATTTCGGCTCCCAATACGCGCAGCTGATCGTCCGCCGCATCCGCGAGATCGGGGTCTACGCGGAGCTGTTCCCCTGGGACGCGGATCCGGCGGAGGTGCAAGCGCTCCGGCCGAAGGGCTTCATCCTCTCCGGCGGGCCCGCCAGCGTCTATGAGGCCGGGGCCCCTTCCCTTCCGGCTTACGTTCTGGAGAGCGGGCGGCCGGTGTTGGGGATCTGCTACGGGATGCAGCTGCTGGCCCACGCCCTGGGCGGTCGGGTCGCCCCCGCCCCCGCTCGGGAATACGGGCGGGCGGAGATCGAGATCCTCACGCCGGAGGATCCCCTCTGGCAGGGCCTCCCCTCCCCGATGACGGTCTGGATGTCCCATGGGGATCGGGTGGAAGGCCTTCCCCCAGGTTTCTCCGCCATGGCCCGCTCCCCCAATGCCCCCCTCGCCGCGATCGGCGACCCCCAGCGGCGCCTCTACGGCGTGCAGTTCCACCCCGAGGTGGCCCACACACCCCTGGGCCGGGAGTTGCTCCGCCGGTTCGCGGTGGACCTCTGCGGTTGCCGGCCGACATGGACCCCTGGGGCGATCGCCGAGGAGCAGATCGCTCGGATCCGGGAGCAGGTGGGGGAGGAACGGGTGCTTTGCGCGGTCTCCGGCGGGGTGGACTCCACCGTGACCGCCGTGCTGGTCTATCGCGCTGTGGGGGATCGGCTCCGTTGCCTCTTCGTGGACACTGGGCTCCTGCGTCGGGGGGAGGCAGACGCGGTGGTCCATGCCCTGCGGGGGCTGGGGCTGCCGGTGGTGGCGGTGAACGCCGCGGAGGCCTTTCTGGAAGCGCTGCGCGGGATCACCGACCCGGAGGAGAAGCGAGTGCGGATCGGCCACACGTTCATCGCCGTCTTCGCGGAGCACGCCCGCCGGCTGGGTCCCTTCCGCTTCCTCGCCCAGGGGACCCTTTACCCGGATGTCATCGAGAGCCGGGGGCCTGAGCGGCGGGCCGCCGCCCGCATCAAGACCCATCACAACGTCGGGGGGCTGCCGCCGGATCTTTCCTTCGAGCTGATCGAGCCGCTGCGGTATCTGTTTAAAGATGAGGTGCGGGCGTTGGGGGCTTACCTGGGTATCCCCCGCGAGCTGCTTCAGCGACAACCCTTCCCCGGCCCAGGGTTGGCGGTACGATGCGTCGGTGAGGTCACGTGGGAACGACTGGAGCGGCTGCGGGCGGCGGATGCGATCGTACAGGAGGAACTGGCCCGCTCCGGATGGGCCGACCGGGTCGCCCAGGCCTTCGCCGTGCTGCTGCCGGTGCGCAGCGTGGGGGTGATGGGGGACGCCCGCACCTATGAGGAAGTGGTGGCCGTGCGGGCGGTGACCACCGAGGACTTCATGACCGCTGCCTGGGCCCCGCTCCCCCACGAGGTCCTCGACCGCATCGCCACCCGGATTGTGAACGAGGTCCCCGGGGTGAACCGGGTGCTTTACGACATCACCCACAAGCCCCCGGCGACCATCGAATGGGAATAGGAAAGCGTTGGAGCAAGGATTGGGGGCTGCCTTCGGCAGCCCCCAATCCCCCTTCAGAACATTTACGCCAGCGCGCGGGAGAGGGGAAGCGGGGCTGGGGCACGTCGCGAACGTCGGGCCCATGCGATCCGTAGGATGTGGGCCGCCATACGCCCGTAATCATACCCCGCCGCTGCCGCCGAGCGCACGAACCCCGCATCCGGCGAGATATCCGGGTTCGGGTTCACATCGATCACATAAGGCGTCCCGTCCGGCGCCAGCCGGATGTCCACCCGCCCGTAATCCCGAACCCGCAACGCTCGATAGGCCAGGGTCGCCACATGCACCACCTCCGCCTCCGTCCACTCATCCAGCGGCGCCGGGACCAACGGGATGGTCCGCCGGTAACGCTCGCTCCCCCGATCCCACTTCGCGGATTGATCCACGATCCGCTGCTCCTCCGGCAACCCGTCGAAGAGGATCTCCGAAATCGGAAGGGGCTCCGGATCGCCGTTCCCCCATAAGCTGACGTTCAATTCACGGCCCGGTATGAAGACCTCCACCAACGCGGGCTGGCGAAGGGTCTCCATCACGAATTGAACCCGCTCTCTCAACGCCGACGGAGAGGTCACCACGGCCTCCGGGGTGATCCCCACGCTGCCGTGCTCTCGGATCGGCTTCACAATCGCCGGGAACTCGGACCATCCCTCCAGATCCTGGAGCCGATGGCAGACCCGCCATGGCGGGGTGGGGATGCCGTTCAGGGTGAGAAACGCCTTCATCAGCGCCTTGTTCCCCGCCACCGTCAACGCCCAGGGGCCGGATCCGGTGTACAGGAAGCCGGCCGACTCCAGCGCTCGAGCGACCCGGGGCTCCCCATAGGGGTCCCCTTCCAGCGCCTCACACCAGTTGAACACCACCCACTCCGAAGGGTCGTAGGCGGCCAGAGGGCCCAGGACATCCCGATGGATCTCCACCGGCTGGACCACCAGCCCATGGGCCTCCAGACCCTGTTGCAGTCTACGAACGCACTCCAGGGCATAGGCTTGATCTTCCAGAGGCCAGGCGCTGTCGATGTTATAGAGCAGGATCACTTGGCGCATGGTGCGCGGCCTCGATGGATACCGCCGCATCATCCCACCTCCTGAGCGTGGGTCTCCACCGCCGAGGACGATCGCTCGCCGGACGGCGGAGGAAGACCCTTCAGGTAAACCGCCAGCCCCTCGCCCTCATCGTAAAAGTCTTCCACCACGGCCAGCAGCCGGAACCCGTGGCGTTCGTAGAAGCGACGGGCCGGGGCATAGGCGGGCGCGGTCGCTGTCTCCACCAGGATCCACCGCCCACCCGCACGCTCGATATGCTCTTCCATCGCCCGAAGGAGCGCGGTGCCGATGCCCTGTCGCTGCGCCTGCGGATCCACCAACAGCCAGTAAAGATCCCACGACCATCGGGTCAGCGGCCTCCGCCCATAGCAGATCAACCCTAAGAGCGCCCCGCTCTCCCCGTCCGCCCAGATGCGGAAATAATAGCCGCTCCGTTCGGCCCCCTTCTCACAGGCTTCTCGAAAGATCTCCAACAGCGTCTCGATTTCCTCCGGCCGGAATACCCCACAGCGCTCCGCCAGCCTTCGAACCGCTTCCTCCTCATCCGCTCGCGGCCATCGAATAGGCGACATGAGCTCCCACCGTCTGAACAGGTTGAAGGGCTTCTTTCCGCCGGCTGCGCCGCTCCCAGGCCAGGCGGATCAGCCGCTCGGCCAACGCGCCGTAGGTATAGCCAGCGGCGAGGGCGGCGTTGACGAACCCGCTGTTGGGCGCCAGGCTGGGGTTCGGGTTCACCTCCAGCACATATGGCGTTTCCCCCTGAAGCCGGATGTCCACCCGCCCATAATCCCGGCATCGCACCGCCCGGAAGGCCCGGATCGCCGTTTCCCGGATGCGGGCCTCGAGATCCGCATCGAGCTCCGCCGGGCACCGCACGGGCGTGAGCTCGTATTCCTCCGAACCCGGCAGCCACTTGGCGGCGAAGGTGCAGATCCGCCACAGGGGGTTCGGGATCCGGGAGTAGTCGACTTCGGCCAGGGGGAGGACCTCCAGCGTTCGCCCGCCCCAGATGGCGACATTGAATTCGCGCCCCTCGATGAAGGTCTCCACCAGCGCCGGTTGACGATAGGTCTCCAGGATATAGGCGATGCGCTTCCGGAGCGCCACCTCATCGGCTGCCACGGATTCCCGATCGATCCCGTGGCTGGCATCTTCCTCCAGGGGCTTCACGATGGCCGGGAGGGGGATCCGAAGGCGTTCCCGAGGGTCGCGGATCACCTGCGCAGGAGGGGTGGGCAGGCCCGCCGCCCGGATCCGGGCTTTGGCGCGGGCCTTGTCCAGGCAAAGGGCGAGCGTGGAGCCGGGCGATCCCGTGTAGAGGAACCCCCGCGCCTCCAAGGCCACCGGCACCACCGCCTCGCCCTGTGGGCGTCCTTCCAGGGTTTCGCACAGATTGACCACCACAGTATCTTGAGGATCAAAGGCCTCTAATATCTCACGGAGGGAATCCAGGTCCCAAACCGCGCGGACGACCACCCGCCATCCCCGCTCGGTTAAGGCGGAGGCCATGGTCTGAGCGGTGACCAGGACCTCTTCCTCCGCGATCCAATCGCGGGGCTCTCCCCGCGGGAGCTGCTTCACCACGCTGTAAAGGATCAAAACCTGGTTCGGCACAACCGGGCGACGACGGCCCATGGACGCTCCCTGGAACGATGGCTTCGGAACGATCCGTCCATTCCCATGCCAAACGAATCACCGAGCACTTTGCCGATATCCCACATTCGGGGTGGGGGCCGCCGGAGGCGACCCCCACCCCGAAAGCGTTACCGCTGCCCAATCTCCACCCCGGCCAGCTTCACCGCCGGCTCCACCGGAAGGCCATACCGGCGACAGGCGGCCTCCAGGATCCGGGCGATCAGTACCTCATACGACATCCCGTCCGCCCGCGCGTTCAGCACCATGTCGCTGTACTCGGGGTTCAACCCCGGCAGGGTGTTGATCTCTAACAGGTAAATCCGCCCGGTGGCCGCGTCGATCCGCATATCCACCCGGCTCAGATCACAGGCCCCGATCGCCCGGAAGGCCTCGAAGGCCAACCGCTGCGCTTCCCGGCGCGTGGCGGGATCCAACGGGGCGGGACAGAGATACCGTGGGCCCAAGGGCATTTCGGTTTTGATGTAAGAAGTGTAAAGCCCCCGCTGATCCGGAGGGCATACGCTGAGATCCACCATCATCGGCGGGA
>DATMAC010000275.1:0-4510 GCA_035573655.1 Thermoflexus sp. | reverse complement strand
CCGGCTCGCCCCTAAATCCCCTTCATAAGCATCCGTTGTTGCCGCCTCCAGCGGCCCACACCCTACATCACGCAAGCCTTAACGGGCAAACACTTCCTCGATCTGATCCAACGCCCAGTCCAGATCTTCTTGCGAGATCACCAGAGGTGGGGCGAACCGCAGGATGTGTTCGTGGGTGTCCTTCACCAGGACCCCACGCGCCTTCAGCGCTTCGCAAAAGCGCCGGGCCCCGCCGGCCTCCGGATGAAGTTCAATGCCGATCAGCAAGCCCCGCCCGCGCACTTCCTTAATGTAAGGGCTTTGGATCGCCCGCAAGCGTTTGAGTGCGTGCTCTCCGAGGGTGACTGCCCGCTCCGGCAGGTTCTCCTCCACGATCACCCGAAGGGCCTCCCGGGCCACCGCCGCCGCCAGCGGGTTGCCGCCGAACGTGCTCCCGTGATCGCCTGGCCGGAACACCCCCAGAACATCCCGTCGGGAGACCACGGCCGAGATCGGCACCACGCCGCCGCCCAGGGCCTTGCCCAGGATCACCATATCCGGTTGGACATCCTCCCACCACGAGGCCAGGAGCTTGCCGGTGCGTCCCAGGCCGGTCTGGATCTCATCGGCGATCAAAAGGATGTTGTGCCGCCGGCAAACCTCAGCCGCGCGGGCCAGATAGCCCGGCGGGGGCACCCGCACACCCCCCTCGCCCTGGATGGGCTCCACGAGGAACGCCACTGTGTTCGGTGTGATCGCCCGCTCCAAAGCTTCCACATCCCCATAGGGGATGATCACAAAGCCCGGCGTGTAGGGCCCGAAGTCCTCCCGATACTGAGGCACCGTGGAAAAGCTGATGATGGTGGTGGTCCGGCCGTGGAAGTTCCCCTCGCACACAATGATCTCCGCCTGATCCCGGGGGACGCCCTTCACCCGATAGCCCCACTTCCGGGCGGTTTTGATCGCGGTCTCCACCGCTTCCGCCCCCGTGTTCATCGGCAGAGCCATCTCATAACCCAACAGCTCGCACAGCTCCTTCAGGAAGGGACCAAGCTGGTCGTTCCGGAAGGCTCGAGAGGTGAGCGTCACTCGCTGAGCCTGCTCGATCAAGGCCCGGATAATCCGGGGATGTCGATGGCCCTGGTTCAGGGCCGAGTAGCCGCTCAGGGCATCCAGATAACGGCGGCCTTCCACATCATACACCCACACTCCTTCCGCCCAGGCGATGACCACATCGATGGGCTGATAGTTGGGGGCGCTGTAAGTGTCCTCCATTTCAATGTAATCGATGGAGCGAAGCCTGGTTTGGACCGACATGTTGGCCTCCTTGTGGGGTTAATGTTCCTACGCAACGATTCAGCTGTTCTCACGCAATGCCTATACGGATCGAGACGGTTTTCTTCCTGAGGGCTTTAGGGGCCCTTCCGCCTCCTCACAAGCGCTTCCAACCGAATGGGACCAGCCTGAATCGTTCCATTCCTACGACACCAAATGCCGAAGACCCGCAGTTCTATCAGAACCTTTCCAAGCGAGTGTCGATGCCGCCTCGCAGCCAAGGCGAGCTATTCAAATCGGCTCTTCGTCGCCTTCCCTGGCTCTGAGATGGGCAAAGAGGGCCCCTGATCCACTGAAATCCGCATGGCCTGTCCCAGAGCCTGCTGCACCAGTTCCTCCATCCCCACCCGAGCTTCGATCTCCCGCACCGTCTCCACCGCCGGACGCGTGATCACCTTCGGGGGCAACAGGAACTGACAGCAATCCTCCCCCGGCATGATGGAGAGCGCATAGGTCCCAATCGTGCGCGCCCAATCGATGATTTCCACCTTGTCCAGCCCGATGAGAGGCCGCAGGATGGGGATGGTGGCAGCGTCCTCAATCGCTGCCAGGCTCTCCAGGGTCTGCGAGGCCACCTGCCCCAAGGAGTCCCCAGTCACCAGGGCCAACCCGCCCTCCTGTCGGGTGAGCGCTTCCGCCACCCGCACCATGAGGCGGCGGTAGAGGATCAAACGGTAGGGCGCGGGGGCCGCTAAAACGATGGCCCGCTGGGGCTCTCCGATCGGCACCACATATAACCAGGAGGGCATCCCGTAAGGGCGCATCTGGCGGACGATGGCCATGGCCTTGGCCTCCGAAGCCACCCAATCCCCAAAGGGTCCGCTGTGGAAATGAATGGGGATCACCTCACAGCCTCGCTTCAGCATGAAGTAACCGGCCACCGGGGAATCGATACCTCCGGAGAGCAACAAACCCACCCGACCGCTTACCCCCACGGGGAGCCCACCGGGGCCTCGGTGCCGGGAGAAGTAAACGAGGGCCGTATTCGTCGCGATCTCGATGTAAGCCACCCAGGCTGGCTCGGAAAGGTTTACCCGCCAACCGGTCTGGCGCTGGACCGCTGCTCCGATGTGTCGCTCGATCTCCTGCGAAGTGAACGGAAAGGATTTATCCGCCCGGGAAGCCCGAATGCAGAACGAGGGAACGGGTTCGGAGGGAAGATGGCGGAGGACGATCTCCGTTAGAGTGTTGAGATCCTTAGCGGCCGGGATCGCGGGAGCGAAATAGGCGATCCCGAACACGGTGCGCAACCGCTCGACCCACAGCGCCTCGGGGATCGGTCGTGGAAGCCGGACCAAGAATCGTCCGGGGAGACGCTCCACAAAAGCGGGCCCGAGGTCCTGCAAGCGTTCCTCGATCCGTTGGGCGAGAACTCGCTCGAAGAAGCCCCGGTTATGGCCTTTCAGTCCGATCTCCGCATAATGCACAACAGCATACCGGCTTTCCATATCGCCTCTGCGCTCCTCACGTGCAAAGCCTTGAGATCAGCTCACGAAGAAGGGGCGCGTCTCATCCGCGCCCCTTCTCCGGCATGGGCGAGGCAGGACTCGAACCTGCGACCCTCCGCTTGTAAGGCGGATGCTCTCACCCCTGAGCTACTCGCCCTTCTTCTCTCCTGCCCGCAACGCCGGTTGGGCGTTGAAGCGGTTCATCGCCGCCTCTAACCCCTCCTCGATAAACGTGCGAATGGCCTGAGCGGCGCGGTGAAGCACCCCCTCCAGGATTTCCTCTTCGTCCGACCGGAAATCCTGGAGCACATAATCAACCGGGCTCATATGACCGGGCGGCCGTCCGATGCCAATGCGCAGGCGGGGAAATTCCATCGTCCCCAGCGCCTGAACGATCGATTTCATCCCGTTGTGACCGCCCGGGCTGCCTCGGGGCCGCAACCGCAGGGCCCCGAGCGGAAGGTCCATATCATCGTATACGACGAGTAGCCGGTTGAGCGGCACACGGTAATACGAGACCAAGGGGCGCACCGAGCGCCCGCTCAGATTCATGAACGTCTGGGGTTTGGCCAGGATCACCCGCTGGCCCGCAAGGCGTCCCTCAGCGATCAGCGCCTGATGGAGGATCCGTCGGAAGGCCATTTGATGGGCCTGGGCAAACGTATCCACAACCCGAAAGCCCACATTATGACGATTGTAGGCGTATTCCGGGCCCGGGTTCCCCAGCCCCACAATTAACACAGGGAATCCTTCGAGGATGGTCTCCTCACCATCCTCCCCCGGCTCCGGCTCGGGGCGAAGCATCTTCAGGATCCGATCCAGACGCTCCAGGGTATCTTCATAATGCAAGGTCACTGATTCTCTCCTGATGAAAGAACTTGCCTTCAGGGCCCTTTCAGGAGCATGCGGAGATTCCTCACCATAGCCCTTCGGTTGGGAGTCACGCCTTTCCGTAGTCGTGAGCGCCAAATGTCGAAAGGGCTACAGGATAAGGGGAATCGCTCCACCCGCTTTCCTTCCTCCCCGTGCGGCAAAGCGGCATGGGGAGGAAGGAAAATGGTTTCTTCGTGGGGTGCGGGCTACCTTTGGCGACCTGCATCCCACGAGTGGCCACCCTGCACTTCGTAGCCGGAAACAGCGTGCCGTGCTCCGGCTTGGGCATGCGTTTGACGCTCACTGAGCCCGCACCAGAATCGGCGCTCCGCGCCACAGCGACTCCAGGCTATAATACCGGCGCTGGGAGGGCGAGAAAATATGTACGATAATGTCCCCGTAATCCATCAACACCCAGCCCGAGGCCGGATCTCCCTCCACCCGAGCGGGATCCACTCGGTATCCCCGCGCCGTGGCCTCCGCGATGCCCTCCATAATCGCTTTCAACTGCCGCTCGGAGGTTCCCGTGCAGATAATAAAGTAATCCGCGAAGGTCGCACGGGTTCGAATGTCCATCAGCACGACATCCATCCCCTTTTTATCGAGGATGGCGTCCACAATCCGATGGGCCAGATCCAGCGTATCCAGGGATTCACCTCCTGAAGGATGTGTGTCCGAAAGATGTTTTGGGTCCCACAATGGAAAAGGCCCTCAATATGATGGCAAGGATTGGCTAAAGCCAACCGTGTCATTATCATTCTATCACGTAAGAGGCGGTTTTCCCAGGAACCGGCTGGAGGCCATGGCCTCCTGAACCGTTTTGGGGTTTCCTTCTGGGGGCTTTGGGGGCCGAGCTGCGCGCCGAAGGCGCACGG
>DATMAC010000274.1:0-7298 GCA_035573655.1 Thermoflexus sp. | reverse complement strand
CGATTTTTCATCCCCCCTCCCCACGGCCCTTTGGGCCGTGGGGAGGGGGGATGAAGGGGGGTGGGGCTTCCACCGCCTCACAAGCGCCCCAACCCGAATGGGACCAGCTTGAATCGTTACCTGAAGAGAAAACCGGAACGGCCGATAGGACCCCTGAAAGGGGAGGATGGCGCGATGGCCGATGAAGAGCTTATGGCTGTGCTGGCCGCTCAGCCGTTGTTCCGCCGGCTGGACCCCCAGGAGTTGGCCTGGGTGGCGGCGCGGGTGAAGGTGAAGACGCTTGCCCCTGGAGAGGAGCTTTTCATCGAAGGCGAGACGTTCCCAGCCTATTTCATCCTCCGCTCCGGCCGACTGGCCTTGCTGCGGATCGACGCCGATGGCGTCGAGCGCCTGGTCCGCCATGTTCAACCGGGGGAAGGGATCGGCGCCCATTCCCTGTTCCTGAACGACCCGCGGGATGTGACGGCCCTGGCGATCACCCCGGTGAACGGGTGGCTGTTGGAGAAAGCGGAGTTCGACGCGCTGCTCGCCGAGCATCCGGATCTGATCCATCGGCTGGACCTGCCGCCGGACGTGGAGGCCCGTCTGCGGTCCCCGCGGTTCGGGTGGTTAGAGCCCGACGAGCAGGTCCTTGCCGCCATCCATCGGCATTGGTTCAGCTTGATCCCGGTCCTCCTGCCGCCGCTGGTGCTCCTTCTGGTGTTCATCGTGTTGACCACCTTTCTGGTCGCGGAGCTGGGGTGGTGGCCGGCCCTTTTCTTGAACGGGATCCCCCTGATCCTTCTCGGCGCGCAGGTCTGGAACTGGTGGGACGATCAATACATCCTCACCACGCGGCGGATCGTCCACATCGAGCGGGAGCGGTGGCTATATGTATTCCCCGGGCCGGAGACCCGCCAGGACATGCCCTTGGACCAGATCCAGGAGGTGCAGATCCTGCGGCGCACGCCCCTGGCCAGCCCTTACCTGTTCGATTTCGGGGATATCGAGGTGGAAGCCTTCAGCGGGCGGATTGCCTTCTCGAACCTCCCGCAGCCCGATGAGATCCGTCGCCTGATCTATGAGCAGATCGATCGCTTGCGGGCGTTGCAGCAGGCGCGCCAGCGGTATCGCCTGCAACAGGAGCTGCGCCATCGCCTGGGCTTGAGCCCGACGCCGTCTGCGGCCGCGCCCGATGCCGCTGCGGAGCCCTCCCCTCCAGGGCTGCTGGGGCGGCTCTGGCTGGTTCTGAAGGCGGGGGCTCGCTATCTCTTCCCACCCCTTCGCGAGACCGTCGGGGATCGCATCATCTATCGCAAGCACTGGGTCGCGCTGATCCGCTCGATCGGATGGGGGCCGCCGGTGGCCACTGGGCTGTGGCTCGCCGCGTGGCTGCTCCATACGCTCCACGTGTGGCCCATCGATCGGATCGAACCGGGGATCCGTTTGGGCGCCCTGATCTTGAGCGGGCTGTTGCTGGGGGTCTGGTGGTGGTGGCGTTACGAGAACTGGCGGAACGACGAATATATCCTCACCTCCAGCCAGCTGATCCTCTCCCAGCGTCTGCCGGCGCTGATGCGCGAGGAAACCCAGACCGCCAACCTGGCCCGGATCCAAAGCGTTGAGTATACGATCCCTTCCATTCTGGCCCGCCTGCTGAACTACGGCCATGTGGTCGTCCGTGTTCCCGGAGGGGATTTCCACTTGCGTTATGTGGGCAGCCCCCGACAGGTGCAGCAGGAGATCACCCGGCGTATGGAGGCTTACCGCCGTCGCCTTCAGGAGGAGGAGGCCGCTCGACAACGCCGGCACGTGGTGGACACGATCGCTGCTTATGACCGCCTCCGGTTTGGCCCGCCCGGGCTGAGGGGAGGGTCTGAGGCGCCCACTTCATAGAGATGGGATGGCGATTCCGCTCCCCTTCCCCCAGCCCGTTGGGCGGCAAGGAGAGGGGCCAAACATCCTGGGGGTGGGGGGCGCCCAAAGTGGCCCCCATCCCTGAGGATCTCCGTAGCGCAGAGGCTTGGGAAACCGATTCGGTCTTCAAGGAACGGTCAGTTGCCCCCTTTCCTCATGGCTCCGGCGGACAAAACACGATTCCAACGAGCTCTAAATTTTAGGGTTAGAGAAAGAGATGGCGGCGTCTGATAAGCATTAACGGTGCCATTATTTTAATAAAATGTGTATAGCAACGAGTTTTAAATAATTAACCTTAAAGATAGCCAGATCCTTCTCGTGCGTTGAATAAATTCCAACCTTCTGCTTGACGAGAGGGATAACCGCGTGCTATAATCACCTCAGTAGGTTTTTCGCCCTGCTTCAACCCTGGGTCAGACCATGGGGTCTAAGTGGCCGGCCCTGGAGGGTTCTATGAAGATGCTGCGCTATCGGGTGGGCGCGCTGGTGGGCGCGCCGATCGGGAGTCGAATGGTGTTATCCCTGGAAGAGGGGCCGGGTGATCTGGGCTATGGGGTGGAGGTGGATTATCTTCGTGGGGAGATCGAACTGGTCCGTTCCGATCGTCGGCTCCTGGCCTCTGGGACGATCTCCACACAGGTCCACACACAGTGTGCCCGCTGTCTGGAACCCGTCGCCTTCCCGATGACCTTCGAGTTCGAAGAGGCCTTCTTCCTCTCCCCAGTGGATATCCCTGGGGAGACGTTTTATGCAGTGACCGACGATGGGTATCTCTTCCTGACGGCCCCGCTGCGGGAACATATCCTGCTGAACATCCCGTTGCGGGTTCTCTGCCGGCCGGATTGCCGCGGGCTGTGCCCGGAGTGCGGTCAGAATTTGAACGAGGAGGAGTGCGGATGTGTGCGCGAGCCGGACCCTCGATGGGCGGCCCTGGAGGCGTTTCGGCTATCACGATCAGAGGAAGGAGAGGCAGCTGGCCATTGAGATCTAAGATGATCCAGGCCTCTCGGGAGGTCTTACGGGCATCTTACTCGTGATCGGAGAGGAGCGACGATGGCGAGCCTCGATGAGGTAATTGGGGAACTTCTTTCCCTGGCGGAGCGACAGGGTTACCTCACCGTCACCGACATCTTAGAGATCTATCCGGAAGCTGAGGAGTCCCCCGAAGAGCTGGATGAGATCTGCCTGTGGCTGCAGGAAGCAGGCATCGAGCTCTACGATGACACGCGGATCAACGTCGAGGAGGAAGAGCGGTTCCTTCGTGAGCTTGAGGAGGAAGAGGAGGAAGAGGCTGCGGAGGAACATTTTGAAACCAGCGATGTGGTCCTGGGGGAGGATGACGATTTAGCCGACATCGATGTGGATGACACGGTGGGGCTCTATCTGAAGGAGATGGCCCGCGTTCCCTTGCTGACCAGCGAGGAGGAGGTGCGGCTGGCCCGGCAGGTGTTCCGCGCGCAGCAGGCGGCTCGGCGGCTCCGGGAGGCTCGTCGTCTCTCCCCGCAGCAGCGGGCCCGGCTGGAGCGGCTGATCGAGGAAGGCCGCAAGGCCCGCGAGCACCTCATCAAGGCCAACACCCGCTTGGTGGTCAGCATCGCCAAGAAATACATGGGACGTGGGGTCCCGTTCCTGGATCTCATCCAGGAGGGGAACCTGGGGCTGATGAAGGCGGTGGAGAAGTTCGATTACCGCCGGGGTTACCGGTTCAGCACGTACGCCACCTGGTGGATCCGTCAGACCATCACCCGGGCCATCGCCGATCAGAGCCGCACCATTCGGGTTCCGGTCCACATGAGCGATCGGATCCGCAAGCTGTATCGGGTGGCCCATGAGCTGGAGCAGAGCCTGGGTCGAAAGCCCACCCCCGAGGAGATCGCCGCCGAGCTGGGGGTGGATCCGCGTAAGGTCGAGTGGATGTTCCGGGTCTCCTGGCAGCCCCTGAGCCTCGAGAACCCGGTGGGGGAGGATGAGGAAGACGAGTTAGGCTATTTCATCGAGGACGAATCCTCTCCCTCGCCCAACCAGATCGCTCACCAGAATCTGCTCCGGGAGAAGATCGAGGAGATCCTCTCCACCCTGAGCCCGCGGGAGGCCCGGATTCTGCGGTTGCGGTTTGGCCTGGTGAACGGGCGTTGCTACACCTTGGAGGAGGTGGGGAAGAAGTTCGGGTTAACGCGGGAGCGGATCCGGCAGATCGAAGGGCGCGCCCTGCGCCGGCTGCGCCATCCACGCCGGAGCCGCCAACTGCGGGAGTTCCTGACCTGAACGGGATTCCATCCACCAAACGGGGGGCGGGCCTCGGGGTTCGCCCCCCGTTTTTTATGCGAGTGCGGCAGGGCCGGGCCCGCACGGGCCCGGCCTTGGGCCGTCAATCCTAGCCCCTCTGGTGATCCGTTAAAAGAAGAGGCCGCTTCCTGGAGCTGGAAGCGGCCTCTTCGGGCGGGCCGTCGCAGATCATCGTTCACCGGAGGTGATGCGACGGCCCGCCTCCTTCAGGTCTGTCCGACGTTTTTCGTCCATGTCGCATCACCTCCTTTCTGTGGGATGGCGCATCCAGGGGGCGCAGGCTCCAGCGTGGGGAAGGCGGCGAGGCCTGCGCCCGCAACACGCTGATCATGCACGGAACCGGCCCGGATGTCAACTGATGGTCCCCCCTGAAATCGTTCCGTCGGACTGCAACAGATGATAACAAAGATGGCAGCAGTGTCAACTCCCTCATCCCGGTAAACCGATCAGGCGCCAGGAGCGAGCGTCAGCGACCCTTGAGCCGGCCGTACAGCCACCAGAAGCGTTCCTGGGGGAAGACCCTTTGCAAAGGCTCCTCCCATAGAAAGCGACCGGGCTCCCAATTGCGCCGCAGGGCCTGATCCAGCGCCCGCAGCCGGCTCCGGGTTTTCTCTACATCCAGGCCGAGGCGCTCGGCTTCCTCCAGCAGGAGCTCAATCTTCAGGCGGATATGCACTTGGGCCGGATAGCCCGCAGCGGCCTCCTCCGGGCGTCCCTCATAATCTTCCAGATACCAGGCCCATGCATCCAGGCGGCTGCTCAGCTCCCGTTCCAGCTTTTGCTGATAACGAGGGCGATGGGATTCCCGCACTTGATCCAAGCGGGCTTCCAGACGCTCCAGATCCGCCTGAGCTTGGGGCGGAAGCTGAGCCCGCCGCGCCTCCAGTCGCCGCAAGCTCTCCAATAGACCCCCGAGGCTGAACGATGGGAAGGTGGCGGAGAAGGGGCGGAGAGGCCAGTAAACCAAATCCGAGGCCAGATAATCCTCCATGATGGCCATCCCTTCCCGTACGAACGTCAGCTCATCCTCCAGCTTCATCGCGCCTCCCATGGAAACAGATCCGTTAGGCCTCAGCCGGGGACCCCGGCCCCTGATGTTCCCGAGGCGTCCCGGGGAGGGACGCCTGCTCCGGAGCAGGCGGCTTGATGGATCGCCCGCACCAGCTGAGGAAGCACCAGGTCCAGATCCTGGGATGTATCCACCTCCAGATAGGGTCGTCCGATCGGCTCCATATAGCGTCGCATCCGTTCATAAACCGACCAGGTGGCCTCGCTGGCGTCCTCCGGGTTGGGTTGGAGCAGCCGCCCCTCCAGTCGATCCCGAACCACCTCCGGTGGAGCGGTGACGAAGAGGATGACCAGGGGGATCCGGAGGCGATCCGCGATCTGATAGATCAAGGTCCGGTGGGCCTCGATCAGGTTGGTGGCGTCGAAAATCACCGAGGACCCCTGGCGCAGGAGCTGTTCGATGAGAACCCGACACACCTGATGAACTCGCCGGCTTTCATTCAATGTATGCCGGGGCCACTTGAACAGGACTCGGCGCACCCGATCGGATTCCACGATGGGGGCGGGGAGAAGGGCCGCCAGACGCCGGGCCAGGGTGGATTTCCCGGTCCCCGGCAGGCCCACCATCATAACCAGCCGGGGATGGGGGGTGGGAATCGGACGGATCCCCAGGGCTTGAGCGGCCCGCCCGGCCATCGCTTCCGCTTCCCCCCGGGGCAGCGGGTAGGGGGACGGATGGCTGCCTCCCCCATCCTTTCGCAGCCGATGGGCCAGGCCTTCGATCCGGAGTGGTTCCCCTTCCGAGCGTGCCCGATCCTCCATCCCCATCGAACCCTCAGCCGCGTGAAGCTCCCAGGGATTTAGAGAAGACCTGTCGCATCATTCCTGTGAGGGGTTTTTGGGTTGGGAAGGCCGCCGAGGGCAGTCTTCCCAGTCTCAAAAGGCCTTTTTTCCTCCCCACGATCCGAAGAGCCCGGAGGAGAGAACCCTTCGTCGAATGATGCAACAAGTCTATCGCTCCTTCCGGATTGGATTTTTGGTCTGGGTCCCTTGGGGATTTGGGGTGAGCCGGGCGCCTTCGGCGCCCGGCTCACCCCAAAATCTCTTTGATCCCCCCTCCCCACGGCCCTTTGGGCCGTGGGGAGGGGGGATAAAGGGGGGTGGGGCCATTGGCCCGCACCATCTCATCTCCTCAAAACAAACCTATGATGAAGCACTTCTTTACTCCCTGAAGTTTTGGAGGGCTTCGGTGCGGGAGGAGAGATAGCCCCTTTGACCGACCGACTCCCCGTCCGTGATTTGCCGAAAGATCTCACTCGAATTATAAGTGATGAAAGCATGTTTTGGAGCCAAGGGCTCTTGAAGACGGCCTCCCAGCCTTGAAGGGCCCGCTCTCTCGAAACCGGACATCCCGAGCGGAGGATGACAGCGTGCACAACCCGGAGAAGCCCCCTGTTCCTCCCCATCTGGTTCTGGTGATCGGGATCTTGGCCGTTTCTATGTCCTCCATTTTCATCCGATTCGCCCAGCGGGAAGCTTCTTCCTTGCTCATTGCCGCCTATCGTCTGACTCTGGCCACCCTGTTCATTCTGCCGGTCGCGCTGACGCGCTATCGCCATGAGCTGGCGCGGCTCACCCGTCGGGATTTGCTCTGGATGACCCTCTCTGGGGTCTTCCTGGCGGTGCATTTCGTGGCCTGGATCACCTCCTTAGAATACACGACGGTGGCTAGCTCGGTGGTGTTGGTCTCCCTTTCGCCGGTCTTCGTCGCCATCGCCGCCCCTGTTTTCCTGCGGGAATCCATCACCCCACGGGTGCTCCTGGGCATCGTCATCGCTTTGGCGGGGAGCGTCATCGTCGGCCTCAGCGATGCATGTTCGTGGCCCCCGCTGCGCTGCACGCTGGAAGGGGGTGGCCGCCTCCCGATCGTGGGCAACCTCCTGGCGCTGATCGGGGCGATCATGGTGGCCGGCTATTTTATGATCGGCCGTCGGGTGCGAGGTCGGTTCTCCCTTCCGGTGTATATCACCTTCGTTTACGGGTCCGCTGCGCTGGTCTGCCTGCTCATCGTGGCGGGCTCCGGGATCTCGCTCTTGGGCTATCATCCT
>DATMAC010000273.1:0-2589 GCA_035573655.1 Thermoflexus sp. | reverse complement strand
GACGGTTCCTGGAGCAATCGGGCGGCTTGGTGGAAGGCGGTTTCGAGGCGCGCCAGGGCTTGCTCGAGGGTCCGGGCCAGCATCTCTACCCGGTCCCCCATCTCAACAAGGCGCACGCGGTCCGCTTCGGCGGCCATCTCGAACCCCCGCCCCGGCACGGCGCGCACCACCTGGATCAACGCCCAGGCCGTCCGCTGCGCAGCCTCCAGCTGCGGTATCCATCGCCCCCGCCACGCCCGCAGGCTTTGGCTCAGCTCTCGGATCGCCTCCGGATGTACCCGCAGCTCCCTGCTCATCACCACCTCCTGATGCAGATGGATTTCTCTTAGAGAGCGTCTGACAACTCGCTCTGGGTAACGACCTACCCTGTAAGTCGGGAAGGGCCCCACCCCCCTTATCCCCCCTCCCCACGGCCCTTTGGGCCGTGGGGAGGGGGGATCAAAATATTCTTGGGGGCCGAGCCGCGCGCCGAAGGCGCGCGGCTCAGCCCCCAAAGCCCATCGACGGAAACCCCGGATACCCGCATGGGCGTAGTGTGAGAAGGACGGAATCATAACGTGGCTTTCTGTTCTCAGACACTCTGAATGACGCCGTTCGGGGCCCAGGAGGGGAGAGGAAAGGGCTCTACCCTCTCTGGATCCTTCCTCCCCACGGCCCAAAGGGTCGTGGGGAGGAAGGATCAAAACATTTGCTGGGGCGGAGCCAGACGCCTCCAGTGCCCGGCTCCGTCCTAAAAATCCCACGAGGAAATCCACCGCGTAACTCC
Source organism: Thermoflexus sp. (assembly GCA_035573655.1). GTDB lineage: Bacteria > Chloroflexota > Anaerolineae > Thermoflexales > Thermoflexaceae > Thermoflexus. The sequence continues at coordinate 1,823 of DATMAC010000273.1, read as the reverse complement.
TAATCTCTGTAAAGATGATAGCCATATGGAAGGAGGATTTGGCGCGATGTTTCCCTCGATGGCATACTTGGGAAAGGATCTTCCGGAGGAGGGAGGGACGGTGGGGATGCGTATGTCCATCGACGAACAGGTGGCCCTCCTGATGCAGGGGACGGAATACGGTGATGAGACCCTCCGTGCGACGATGGAGGCCGAGCTACGGGAACGGCTTCAGGAAGGTCGCCCGTTGCGGGTCTATCTCGGGGTGGATCCGCGGACCAGCGATCTGCACCTCGGACATACGGTGCCTTTGCGAAAGTTGCGCCAGTTCCAAGATCTGGGACACGAGACGATCCTGGTGATCGGCACGTTTACGGCCCTGGTGGGTGACCCTTCGGATCAACTGCGGGGGCGAGCGTTGATGTCCCCTGAGGAGGTGGAGGCCAATGCGCGAACCTATGCCGCGCAGGCCTTTCGGGTGCTGGACCCAGAACGCACCATCATCCGCTACAACGCCGAATGGCTTTCCAAGCTCACCTTCGCCGATCTCATCCGCCTGGCCTCACATTTCACCGTGCAGCAATTCCTGGCCCGGGAATCCTTCGCCGAGCGCCTGAAGGCCGGCGACCCGATCTTCCTGCATGAGACGTTCTATCCTTTGATGCAGGGCTATGATGCGGTGGCGCTGCAGGCCGATGTGCAGATCGGTGGGACGGATCAGTTGTTCAACATTGTGGTGGCCGGTCGGAAGCTTCAGGAGGCCTTCGGCCAGCGACCCCAGATCGCCATCCTGCTCCCGCTGCTGCCGGGCACGGACGGTGTCCGCAAGATGTCCAAGTCCCTGGGCAACCACATCCCCCTGAACACGACGCCCGAGGATATGTTCGGGAAGGTCATGAGCATCCCCGATGAGGCCATGCCGATTTATTTCAAGCTCCTCACCCGCTACCCACCCCAGCGGATTGCGGCGATTGAGGAGGGATTGCGGTCTGGGGGCCTTCACCCGCGGGATGTGAAAATGGAGCTGGCCCACGAGATCGTCTCGATCTTCTTCGGGGAAGAGGCCGCCGGGCGGGCGGAAGCTCACTTTCGCACGGTGTTCCAGGAACGGGCTTTCCCAGAGGAGATGCCGACGTTTCCGCTTTCCGGCCCACAGCCGCTGGTGGATCTGCTGGTCGCGGCCGGGCTGGCCCCCAGCCGGAGCGAGGCCCGCCGCCTGATCCGCCAGGGCGGGGTCCGGCTGGATGGGGAAGTGATCTCGGACATCGAGCAGGTGGTTGAGATCGACCGGCCGAAGGTGCTGCAGGTCGGCCGTCGACGCTTCGTCCGGCTGGTGCCGATCGCTCCTTAAAGGGCAGGCACAAGGCCTGCCCCTACGGTGATCGCTGGGCCCTGGAGCGTCCATTTCATCTTTATCGATCTTCGTGAATGAAATGGAGCAATCATAGCGCATCTCCAAAGCTTCTGCGGGTTTTGGCCCCTGGGGGTTTTGGGGTGCGCCGGGCGCCGAAGGCGCCCGGCGCACCCCAAAATATCTTTCTATCCCCCTCCCCACCGCCCAAAGGGCGGTGGGGAGGGGGATCCAGGGGGGTGAGGCCGTTGGCCCGCACCATCCTTAGATCCCACACACGATTCGATCAATTGATCCTTTAGCAACGCGAAGGTCAATAGGAACACAGGTTACGATCCTTTCCATCCTCCGCTTGGAGTTCCCGATCCATGGAAGGGAAACGGGTTCAGGACAGCGAAGTGGTGCTGACGCAGATCATGCAACCGGAGCACGCCAACATCCTGGGCAACATCCACGGTGGTTGGATTATGAAGCTCATGGATGAGGCGGGGGC
>DATMAC010000272.1:0-2634 GCA_035573655.1 Thermoflexus sp. | reverse complement strand
AGATTTTTCTCCCCCTCCCCACGGCCCAAAGGGCCGTGGGGAGGGGGGATGAATGGGGGGTGGGGCCCTTCCCCACTTACAGTCAGAGCAAGTTTTCAGACACTCCCTCAGACCTTCCTTCAACGCGTGGGGACAAGTGGGGACATGCGGGCGATTCGGACCGGAGGTGGGGGATCCAGCGGATCACGCGCCGTTTTCCGAGCGCAATGCTCCCCGCATCCAGCGGGTTGCCCTTCGGAGCTGCATCCCTCCCATCAGCGATACTCCGATGAGGACCATCCCCAGGCTGAGGGCGCGCTGGAAGAACGCCGGGAGCGCGAAAAGGGTCAACCGGTAAACCGGGCGCGCGGTGAAACGCAGGGTGTAGCCGCCCGGAAGGGCCCGCTCGACGGTCTGGCCATCCGCCATCCGGGTCCATTCCTCCTGCCAAACCACTGTTCCGGTTCCTTCCTCGAAAAGCGTTACGAATCGCCCATCCTTCACCCGAAGGATCCAGTGGGCCTCGGGGATCGCCGCGAAAGCTTCCCCCTCCGGGGAGGGATGCAACAACAAACGGGAGGTTGGCGGGGCGTCCAACGCGGCTTGCAGGGAGAGCGGACCCGAAGGGCCTCTCGCTTCCAGCTCCAACACCGAATGGCTGCGCCGGACAATCCCTCCGTATGGCCCCAAGAGAAACGGAAGGTTCGCTCGGAACACAGTCCGCCCGATCAGATCCCCTTGTCGCCAGATGGAGAGGCTGTTCTCTTCCATGGCCAGCCAGAACCCTTCCACCGATCGTCCCTCCCCCGGGGCCAAAACGAAGGAGCGCGGCGGCGGAAGATAGCGCCCCAGGCTGCCCACCAGCACGGCGGAAAACAGCAGGGCGAAGCTGAGCACCGCCATCGTCCGTCGGGCCCGGCCCGCCTCCAGCGCATGGACCAGGAAGCTCCAGCCCAGTGCCGCCCAGAGCAGCCGCCAGCCAGGCGTTGTGCTCAGGGACCACAGGCCCAGGCGATCCAGCGGATCGAAGAGGGGGCCGAAGCGGAGACGAGCGCGGGCCACCCAGCTCCAGTAAGTGGGATCCCCCGGGGATGGCGCCTGGGAGGCCAGGATCATCCAGAGGACTTCGAGGCCCAACAAAAGACCGGGGATCGCGATCCCCCAGGGGCTGGCCAGCAGCATCCATACTCGAGCTGGAAGCCCAGTCCACCCAACTCCCAGGCGGAAAGGCGCAGAGGTTCCGGAACCTGGAGAAGGATTCGGCGCGTTCCGTAGGATGGGGATCCCCTTGAATGAAAGATTCCCGAACATGAAGCGGCGGCCAATCGATAGAGCCACCTGCGGGATTCGAACCCGCGACCCCCCGCTTACGAGGCGGGTGCTCTTCCGGCTGAGCTAAGGTGGCATGCTCCCTCTCACCTCATCAGCTAATTATAACGGGGATCCTGAAGGCTGGCAATCACCATCCATCTGAAGTTCGGACACGAGTTAGGACATTGAGCGCATGGGGTCCTCGAGGAGGGGGGAGAGGCCATCCCTCCCTTCACCGATGAGAGGTGAGGAACCCCTTGCCCCAACGGATGTCCGAACGGTGAAGGAAACCGTTTTCGGGAAGTGATGTCAGGCGAAGGTTTCAGTGGCCCTCGGCTTGCTCACAAGTTGTTCCTCAGCTTATGGCACCTTGGGAATGATGAGCCGGGTGGCTCCTCGGCCTGTTCACAAGTTGTTCCTCCGCTCATGGCATTTTGGGAACAGTGAAGCCGGGGGGCTCCCTCGGACGCCTCCACCGGGAAGCGGCGGGGGACCCCCTGCCATCGATCCAGCGCAACCACTGCGGGAGAAACCGGCCCGCGCCCTGTGCAAGCGGAGCCCGGTCTCCTGGGCGCACATCCCTTCATCAGGAGGGGAACGATGAGCGCGAAGGTGAACAAGTGGACCATGGGGATCCTCCTCGGGATCCTCGCCTTGGCCTTGAGCGCCCCGATGACGGCGAGGGGAGCGACGGCCCGCTCCCCGGTTTCCGAGGCCGCCTCCAAGGCGGATGCAACCTTTTCCTCCAACGCTCTGCTGTTCATTGAGAACGTGGGGCAATTCGATCCCCGTGCCCGCTTCCAGGTGCCCGCCGGGGATCGCACCCTCTGGCTGACCGAGGACGGCCTTTGGGTGGTCCTCCCAGAGCGCCCCAAGGCGCCGAAGGCCGGAGCTGAGGGCCCCCGAAAGGGCGTAGTCATCCAACTCTCCTTCCCCGGAGCCAACCCCCACCCGGTTTTGGAGCCTTTTGAGCGGCGGGCCACCTCGGTGAACTATTTCCTGGGGAACGATCCCGCCCGGTGGCGGACGAACGTGCCGGTCTGGGGTGGGGTGCGGTATCGGGAGCTGTATCCCGGGGTGGATTTGGAGGTGAAGGGGGAAGGCGGGCGGCTGAGGCTGCAGTTGGTGACGCGGGCGGGGGCGGACCTCTCCGCCGTGCGGCTGCGGGTGGAAGGGGCGGATAGTGTGGAGCTTCTTCCCGAGGGCCTGCGCCTTATCACGGCCGTGGGGGCATTCACCCTGCCCTTGTTGGCGGTGGAGGGAGCCCGGCCGGGGGCTCTGCCGGCGGTCATCCCGTTGGGAGCGGGGGGCTTTGAAGTGATCGCTCCCTTCGCTCGGACGGCT
>DATMAC010000271.1:0-7867 GCA_035573655.1 Thermoflexus sp. | reverse complement strand
CCCAGCCCCCAAAGAATTTTTTCTCCCCCCTCCCCGCAGCCCTTCGGGCCGCGGGGAGGGGGGAGAAAGGAGGGAGGGGCTATTGGGCTTCCCCATCGCGTACTCAGCGTACTCAAAAAACAAATCTGAAAAAAGCACTAGTGAGGGCAGCGCCTTCCCCTATGTCTCTTTGAAGAACGTTCGATAGAAACGAGCTCCGCACACCCCCAGCAGTAAAGTGATCAGGATCGCCGAGGTGACGCACCAGCTGCACCACGCGTGAAGGACGAAGGCTTCAATGGCCGTGAGATACATCGAGAAAATCCAGCCCCCCAGAGTGATGGCAAAAGAGATGACCACCGTCCAGGGGTAAAGGTGGGCCTGGCTTTTCCAAAACGGAAGACCTAGCGCCATGAGAGCCAGATAAGCGCCCAACCCCCAGGCGGCCACGGGAATCCCCAGCAACTCCGCGTAAGGGCTGTTGTTCACAATATCGCAGCCCCGGAGCCCGACGCAGATCAAACCTTCCCCTCGGAGCTTGCTCCATGTGAGATACCCTGCGACCATTGCCCCAGCCGTTGCCAGGGCCAACTGAGCGAGGGAGAGCACATCCTTTCCCTTCAGTGCCGTGGCGGTGTGCTGCGCCATCAGACTTCCCCTTAGACGATCACTGGCTCTTCTGCAGCAGGGTGTCAATATACGTTTCGTAGAATGCCAAATCGTAGAGACCCTCGATCTTCTCGCCGTTGATGAAGAGCGTAGGGGTAGCCCGTACCCCTCGCTGGCGGCCGGCGTCCGCGGCGCTACGAATGAAATCACGGTATTTTCCGGAGCGCAGACAAGTCTCAAAGGCTCCCTGATCCAACCCAACCTGGGCCGCGAAGCTGATCAGCCGCTCATCAGAAAACCAGCCCAGGTTCTCCCCGCGTTGATTGGCGAAGATCGTTTGCTCATACTCCCAGAACTTTCCCTGCTCCGCAGCGCACGCTGCAGCCTCCGCCGCCCGGAACGACTCCGGCCCCAGGAAGGGGAAATACCGGAAAATATAATAGACCTTCCCGGTCTTTATATACTTCTCATCCAGACGCGGCGCCACCTCGTGGGTGTAGCGGGCGCACACCGGACATTGGAAATCCGAATACTCCTCAATGACCACCTTGGCCTCCGGATTCCCCTTATAGGGGTATCCATCGGGCGTCAGGCCGGTCGGATAATCGATTGCCCTCGCCTTTCCTGAGGGCCGATTCACCCATAGTTGATAGCCGATCAGAGCGGCGACGACGATGACGGCGGCAACGATGATCAGCAACGGCAGCGACGGCAGGGAGGAAGCCCGGGTTGCACGAGGCGCGCGTTTGGTCATCAAGCCCTCCTCGCGGCTGAGGATAGGAGAGATTCCGAGCGTCCGATGAGATCTTGTAAATCGACCCAGACCTCCGCCATGACCACCGTGCCCGCGGGGAGGGAGCGAACGCCCTCCGGGAGGATCACCAGACCGTTGGCCCGGGCCATGGCGCTCAAGATATGAGAGCCCTGAAGGCCACTGAGGCGGGCCTGAAATTGGCCGTCCTCATAAACAATCTGCGCGCGGAAGTAAGTCTCTCGCCCATCGCTGGAAACCGGCTCGGCCAGGCGCACCGGAATGCGCGGACGCTCCCAGCGGGGATAGCCGCCCATCCGCCGCAGGACAGGGCGAACGAATTGGTCAAAGGTGATCATGGCAGAGACCGGATTGCCTGGCAGGCCGAAGAAGGGGATGCCTCGATAATAGCCAAAGGCGAAAGGTTTCCCGGGGCGGATCCGGACTTTCCAAAGACGGATCTCACCATGGCGCCCGACGACTTCCTTGACCCAATCATAAGCGCCGACGGAAGCTCCAGCGGAGGAGACGATCAGGTCCGGATGATGCGCGGCCGCCTCGTCCAGTAACCGTTGTAGATCCTCCGGATCGTCCCGGGCGATCCCCAGCACTATCGGCTCCGCCCCGGCCTCCTGGGCCTGAGCCGCTAAGGCGGTCCGATTGGTTTCATAGATGCAGCCGGGCGGCAAGGGGCGACCGGGCTCAACCAGCTCATCGCCGATCGCCAGGAGGGCTGCGCGTGGGCGGCGATGAACTGGGACCTCCAAGCGGCCGAGGGCGGCCAGCAAGGCCAAGGCGCCGGGGGTGAGCACCGTCCCCGGTTCCAGAGCAATCGTCCCGCGGGCCACATCCTCCCCAGCCGGGCGGACGAACTCGCCAGGTTGGACCATCCGGAAGATAGCGATGCTGGAAGGAAGCAGACGGCCGGGACCTCCCTCGTCGTCCGTATCCTCCACAGGGACGACCGCATCCGCGCCGGCCGGCAGCGGCGCCCCGGTGGCGATCCGCACGGCGGTTCCGGGTTCAATCGAGCCCACAAATGGATGGCCTGCGGCAGCCTCCCCCAGCACCCGGAGATGAACGGGGTGTTCCCTTCCAGCCCCCATCGTGTCGACGGAGCGGACCGCGTAACCGTCCATTGCGGAATTGGGGAATGGCGGAAGGTCATGCTCGGCCACGATGGCCTCCGCCAGAACCCGCCCGAGAGCTTCCGACAGCGTCACGGATTCCGAAGGGAGCGGCTGGAACTCCTCGACAATTGTCCGGCGGGCTTCATCGACGGACACCCACTCCTGACTTGCAATCATAGCGGGTTGGCTCCTTGATTGCCTCCTTCTTTATTAGAGAAGGGTGCTCCATCGAACGGTTTGTGCAGCACCTTGTGGGAATTGGGTGCTTCTCATGTGGAAGAAGGCGCGATTACGGAATTCGAGGTTGCCATCTCCAGGATTGATCATTCGATCGACAGCCTTGCGGGGTGGCGTTTTATTTCAGCGTGCCGGATTTAGTGTAGCGGGGGAGGGCAGGTCTGTCAACTATTTCGCCTCTACCGCTTTGAAATGCGGGGTTTTCGAGGGCTGGGCCCGGGGCCTCCGGTCCAGTCCCTCTTCTTCTCTCCTAGGGCTTTTCAATGTTCGTAATTATTCAGCCGTTCTCACACGATGCCCATACGGATATCGGTGGTTTCCTTCTGGGGGTTTTGGGGCCGAGCCGCGCGCCGAAGGCGCGCGGCTCGGCCCCAAAACATTTTTCATCCCCGCTCATCCGATCTTCGCATCCGGATCTACATCCAAATCCAGCGATGCGAAATGGCCGGCGCGGGCGCGCAGGTCAGCGGCGGCGCCGATCATAGCGGCGTTGTCCGTGCATAGCCATGGGGGCGGAACATAGACCGGGACCGGGGCACGGCGGGCCATTTCCTCCCGGAGCCGCCGGTTGGCAGAGACGCCGCCGGAGATCAGGATGGCCCGGGCCTCGTAGCGGCGCAGGGCCTCCAGCGTTTTCACGACCAACTGTTCGATGACGGCGGCCTGAAAGGAGGCCGCCAGATCCGCTACCGGGAGCGATCGGCCATCGAGTTGCTCCACAATTCGAAGGACCGCTGTTTTGAGCCCGCTGAAACTAAACCAGAGGGGATCATCCACCTTCGGAAGGGCGGGAAGCTGAAATGCGCTGGGATCCCCCTCCTGGGCGACCCGCTCAATCGCCGGTCCGCCGGGGAACCCCAAGCCCAGGAGACGGGCCACTTTATCAAACGCCTCCCCCGCCGCGTCATCGATCGTCCACCCCACACGGCGATGATCCAAGAGATCCCGAACCCAGATCAGCTCGGTATGGCCGCCGGAGACGATCAACGCAATAAATGGAAACGGGAGATCCTCCGGGGGGTTCCCCTCCACGCGGAGGCGGTGGGCGTAGAGATGGCCTTCCAGGTGATTCACGGCGATCAGCGGCTTCCGACGGGCGAAGGCGAGGGCCTTGGCGAAGCTCACGCCCACAACCAGAGAACCTGGCAGCCCCGGCCCGTAGGTCACTGCGATCGCATCGATGTCCTCCCATGACCCGCCGGCTTGCGCGATCGCCTCGCGGGTCACCGGGACGATGGCTTCAACGTGCATTCGAGCAGCGATCTCGGGGAAGATGCCACCGTATTTCGCATGGAAGGCAGCTTGAGAGGCCACCACGTGGCCGAGCAGGATGCGTCCGTCTTCTACCACAGCCGCCGCTGTTTCGTCACACGAAGTCTCAATCGCCAGGATCCGCATTGAACCCCATCTCCGGAGGAGAGCAGAACTTCTAGGAGTGAAAAGATCCTCGTCACGGATTAGGGTGGCCGCCTAACCTCCTGCCCCCGGCCATGATCCTTGCGATCCCTCAGGGGTTGCCTCCGTCGTGAACTCGGCCACCCTGCCACCTGTGATCCGCACCAGATCTGCAAAAGAGACAGGAAACAGCGCGTTGCGGGCGCCTGCCGCTGCCCAAAGGGTTTCGTAACGGGCCAGGGAGGCGTCGATCCAGATCTCAAGGGCCGTCGCGTGGGCCACCGGCGGCACCCCACCGATCTCATAGCCGGTCACCCGCACCACGGTTTCCGGGTCGGCGATCCGAATGCGTTTACGAGAGATCCCCCATAAGGCAGCCAAGAGGCGCTGGTCGGCTTTGCGATCCCCGGCCACCAGCACCAGGCGGGGATCCTCATCGGCCAGGAAGAGAAGGGATTTGACGATCGCGCCCAGCGGGCACCCCACCGCTGCCGCCGCTTCCACCGCCGTCGCCGTGCTTCGATCCAGAACATGGACCCTCGTTCCAGGCAAATGGTGATCCAGGAACGTTTGCACCTCCTGAGGGCCACGAACCGTCACCGATGGCCTCCTAGGGGTCTCTACGATAGAGTAACGATTCCGCCGTCCTCACGCCATCTGGGGGCTTTATGGGCCGAGCCGCGCGCCGAAGGCGCGCGGCTCGGCCCATAAAATTTTATCCCCCTGTCCACAGCCTATTGGGCTGTGAGGAGGGAGGATCAAGGGGGTGGGCGCCCCTCTGCCTCCTCACGAGAGCTCCGAGCAGAGATGGAACCGGGCTGAAGAGTTACCTGTCAGCTTGGGCAACTGTTTGGATATTCTACTGGGCTCTGCGTTGCGGGAGCAACGGAGGAGATAGATCAAACGAGCGCTCCTTGACGATTACTGCTTCTCTATTATAAAATCCCTCACGCTTTGCTGTTGGACTTCAGACCAACGAGCGGCTTGACTTCTCGTCCTGGCCTTCCCCCTGTGCCGGGCAAGCCGCTTTCCCTCTCTATGACCCGAAGGTCCACAGGAAAGGGGGAGTTCAAGATTCGGATGAGCGGGGCCGGCAAGCGTGGTCTTTAACCTTCGTGGATTCCGGAAAGAGGCATAGCATGAACTCAGTGGAACAACCGGCTGTGGAGGCCTCTGGGGCCAAGGTGGTTCATCTCTCCGGCGTCCGGCTGGGATCTCTGATCGCGAACGAGGCGATCTGTACGAACGCGGTGATCTCCCATCTGGCAGCGAACCGGATCCATGCGCAAAGCTCGGCGCTGGGGATCGCCCGAAGCGTGCAGTTGGAACTTCAGCAGGGGGCGGTCGGCCTGGCCCTTCCGCGGGAAGCCATCCTTCGGGAAAGCCAGGCGGGGGTGGTGATCGCTCGCTCGGCCAAAATGGAAGGAGGACGCGTCGGTCTGGTCCTGGCCTATTCAGTGGAGGGGAAGGCCCCATGGCATTCAGTCTCCTGGGCCGGGTTATTGGTGGGCTTCATTCTCGGTGTGCTCCTGGGGTGGCATCTGAGGCGATCCCGGTGATAATTCTAGAATGGGAACTGCCTTCCGGCGACCCGCTTTGTCCCTAATAAGAACATTTCCCTGAAGAGGTGAAGCGATGGCGGAGCTGGTGTTGAATGCGAAGGTACGCACGGTGGTGGGGAAGCAGGTGAAAGCCCTTCGCCGTCAGGGGTGGATCCCGGCGGTGCTCTACGGACGGCATATTCAGCCGTTCCCCCTCCAAGTTGAAAGCAAGGAATTCCAACGGGTCCTGGCCCAGGCTCGCGGTGGCGCCCGTCTGATCACCCTTCAGGTGGATGGCGAGACCTATCTCGCGCTGATCCGCGAGGTGCAGCGGGAGCCGATCCGGCGCCAGATCCTCCATGTCGATTTCCAGGCGGTGGAGATGACCGAGAAGATCCGGGTGGAAGTCCCCGTGGTCTTCACCGGCGCTTCGCCGGCCGTGGAGCGGGGAGAGGGTGTCCTGGTGCACGGGCTCACCCATGTGGAGATCGAGTGCCTTCCGCAGGATCTCATCGAGGCCATCACCGTGGATTTGAGCGTCCTGGATCGGGTGGACGCAGCGATTTACGTACGGGATCTCCAAGTGCCTCCTGGCATCACCGTGGTCAGCGACCCTGACGAGTTGATCGCCTTGGTGACGGCGCCAGAGGTGGAGGCGGTGGAGGAGGCGGCGATACCGGCGGAAGCCCCGGAGGTGGAGGTCATCGGCCGAGGAAAGAAGGCGGAGGAAGAAGAGGAGGAAGAGTAGGGGCCATCGTTTTATTGCCTGCTTGAATCCCGCTGCGGTGCGGGGCGTTAAAGGCGCCCCGCACCATCCGGACATTCCACATGAAAAGAGCCTCCCTTCCTCTGTCTCCATAGCCCTATGGGTCGTAGGAAGAAGCAATCTTTGGGGGCGCTGAAGGAGGCTGTGATCCTAATCCGGATCGGGCCCCGCCCTTTGATCGTGCGGAGGTGGATGAATGGAGGCATAAGCTATGCCCATCCGGGTACTGCTGGCCGATGACCATCCGACGCTACGGCTGGGTCTGCGGGCCCTCCTGAGCACCTTCCCCGACTTCGAGGTGATCGGCGAGGCGGGCGATGGCGAGACGGCCCTTGCCTTGCTCGAACGATTCCAACCCGAGGTGGCCATCCTGGACATTCGTCTCCCTCGTCGGGACGGGTTGGCCCTGGCCCGCGAGATCCGGCGCCGCGGGCTTCCCATTCGTATTCTCCTTCTGAGCGCTTACGAGGACGAGGCTCTCGTGCGGGAGGCCCTGGCCATCGGCGTCGAGGGTTATCTCGTTAAGCATGAAGGGCTAGAGACGATCGCCGCGGCGGTGCGCAGCGTGGTCCAAGGCGTCACCGTCTTCAGCCCCGAGGTGCTGGCAAGGGCACGGACGGTCTCTGCACAGGGGGGCGAGGGGCTCACGAAACGTGAGCAGGAGATCCTGACCCTGGTGGCTGCGGGGTGGACCAACGCAGCGATCGCGAAGCACATAGGGCTATCGACCCGGACCGTGGAGCATCATCTGAGCCAAATCTTCCAACGGCTGGGGGTGAGCAACCGTGCCGCTGCCGTCCAGGAGGCCATCCGGCGAGGCTGGCTCCCGAAGTCCCCGATGGACGTAGAATCGCTCCTCTGACCCTATGGGCGAGGCCAGGGGTAGCTTTTTCCCCGACCTGCAGTCTCACCTTCTCGAAGGCGGAAAATCGCCGCGTTCCTGGGATGAGGCCATTGCTTGCATTCTCCCCCATGGTATCCTCACAAGATCCCCTTTCGGAAATCCGCAAGAAATTTTGCGGAAAACCCCATTGTGAGGAGTGTGTTCGCAGACTATTATGAGGATGAAAATTACCTCATTTTTTGGTAACTACCTAACCCTGCGAGTGGGGAAGGATCTCACCCTCCTTTATTCCTCCTCCCCACGGCCCAAAGGGCTGGGGGGAGGAGGGATATGGGGGGTAGGACTCCTCGCCGCCGCGCTGGAGGACATGGGTGTAGAGCATCGTGGTGTGCACGTCCTTGTGGCCGAGGAGTTCCTGGACGGTGCAGATGTCGTAGCCAGCCGCCAAGAGGTGGGTGGCGAAGGAGTGGCGGAGGGTGTGGGGGTGACCCGCTTGGGGATGCCGGTCGCCTGTGCCGCAGTGCGGATGGCCTTCTGCAAGGTGTTTTCGTGGACGTGATGGCGACGCGCTATGCCGCTGCGGGGGTCCACGGAAGCCGATTGGCGGGAAAGACA
>DATMAC010000270.1:0-8704 GCA_035573655.1 Thermoflexus sp. | reverse complement strand
CCGCCTTCGGCGGCCCCCAGCCCCCAAAGACCCCCAGGGAGGGCTTAGGGTCTTATCGAAAAATCCAATCTGGATGAAGCGCCATTCGGGCTAGTCCCATTCGGTTGGGAGCGCTTGCGAGGAGGCGGAAGGATCCCACCTCCCTTTATCCCCTCTCCCCACAGCCCGAAGGGCCGTGGGGAGAGGGGATGAGAATGTTTGGGGGCCGAGCCGCGTGCCGGAGGCGCGTCGCTCGGCCTCCAAAGCCCCCAGGAAGAAACCGCCGATATCTATATGGGCATTGCCTGAGAACGTCCGAATCGTTACCCTCATAGATCCTGGGGGCAGGAGCGACCTTTGTCTCCCACGGTACATCCCCGAACGTTAGATCGGACGTGTGACACGTTCCGTGCGGATCTGCTTAATGAGCGCCACGCGGCCGAAGGCGTCGAACTCGTGAGCGGCCTCCCGCCACGGCTCCGTCAGGCTCTCCTCCGGCCATCGGGTATATCCCAGACCGATGTAGAAGGCAAGCGCTTCGGAGGACATCTCCGGGGAGACGTAGATCATACAGGCCTCGCACTCCAGACCCCGGGCTTCCTCTTCAACGGCTTCGATGAGCTGCCGCCCCACGGTGGGGCGAAGATCCAGTGGGTGGACCACGAAATCCAGGATGCGGGCCACGAGGTTCTCCACCCGCCAGCTGATCAGCCCCACCGGCTCCCGCTCCGGGCTGAGGGCCAGCAGCATCCCCCGCTCCGCCATGCGGTCAAACACCTCATCCGGGGAGGGATCCAAACGCCCCCGCGTGGCCCGGCGGATCAGATCGCGGATCCCATCGACATCCGCAGGTCGAGCGCGTCGAATGGTGGCTTTCATGCTCCCTCCAGAGCTCAGGGATTCCGTATGGGGCGATTCCCAACCAGTATAGCGTCTTTAACATTCCTTAAGTAGCCCCTCGCTCCACCCATTGATGCCACGCCCGCTCGACCTGGCGACGGGTGGCCTCCAGATCGCCGCTGTTATCGATCACCACATCGGCCTGTCGGATCTTCTCCTCCTGAGGGGGTTGGGCGCGGATCCGAACCCGCGCCTCCTCTTCGGTGAGCCTCCGATCGTTCATCAAGCGGCGAATCTGCTCCGACTCCGAACAGGTCACCACCCATAATGTATCACAGGCCCGGGCGAAACCGGATTCGATCAGTTTGATCGCCTCGATCACAATGGCGGGCGCCTCCAAACCGGACTGGATCCGCTGTTGGATCTCTATGAGCACCGCCGGATGGACGATGGATTCCAGATCCCGTAGGGCGGCCGGATCCCTGAAAACGATCTCGCCGAGACGCCGACGATCGATCTCGCCATCCGGCCCTAAGATCCCCTCCCCGAAGCGCTGGAGGATCGCCTCGTAAGCCGGGGTTCCTTTCCGGATCACCTCATGGGCGATGGCGTCGGCATCGATCACGTAAGCTCCTTTCTCAGCCAACATGCGGGCCACGGTGCTCTTGCCGCAAGCGATGTTCCCGGTCAGGCCGATCAGAACCGGGCGCTTCTTCATGGATATGCACTCCGGTGTTTTGTCAGGCTCAGACAACCATTCAAGCATCGTCCGCGTTGGGGGATGGTGAGCCATGCCCCTGCCGCGTGACGTCCCTGTCTACGTAAGTTTATAAGAATTCGCAATGTTTATTGGAACGCGAACTTGAATCCCGTTAAACTTAAGTAGGGATTACACGATTCGGAACCCGCTAAGGAGCCCTCAGGCCACTGGTAGTCCCGTGAGAGTTGGGTGATCGTCCGCCCCACAGATGATTTAGGATGTCTCATCGTTGGGCGCTAAGGCGCCTTGGTTTGTCCATCGTCTGGTGAACGAACACATCCCTTGGCTCAAGGGGGAAACCCATGTGGAAAGCCTACTACACCCCGACGTCTCTGGAGGAGGCCCTGAGCCTGTTGGCGGAACATGGCAGCCAGGCCCGCATCATCGCGGGTGGCACGGATCTCATCTTAGAGCTGGAGCGTGGCCAGCGCCCGGGTGTGGAAACCCTCATCGATATCACCCGGATCCCCGGTCTCGATGGGATCACGATGGACGAGGATGGGCGATTACACTTAGGGCCCTTAGTGACCCATAATCAAGTGGTCGCTTCCACGCTCTGCCGTCAGCGGGCCTTCCCACTGGCCCAGGCCTGCTGGGAGGTAGGATCCCCCCAGATCCGGAACCGGGGCACAGTGGCCGGCAACCTGATCACGGCTTCCCCCGCGAACGACACCATCGTGCCTCTGTGGGCGATGGATGCCACGGTGACCCTCCGGAGCGTGCGGGGCCAGCGCACCCTCTCTTTCGAGGAGTTCTACCTGGGGGTCCGCCAAACGGCGATGGCCCCTGACGAGATGCTGGTGGACATCGCGTTTGAGCCCTTGAAGCCCAACGAGCGAGGGGTGTTCCTGAAGCTCGGATTGCGTCGGTTCCAGGCGATCTCGGTGGTCAGCGTCGCCGCGGTGATCGCCTTCGATGGGGAGCGGGTAGCCCGCGCCCGCATCGCGCTGGGGGCGGTGGCGCCGACCATCGTCCGGGCGCGGGAGGCGGAGGCGTTCCTAAAAGGCAAGCGCCTGACGGATGAGGTGATCGCTCAGGCTGGGGAGCTCGCCCGCGCCGCCGCTCGCCCCATCGACGACATCCGCGCACCGGCCTGGTATCGCGCGGAGATGGTCCGGGTGCTCACCATGCGAGCCCTGCGTCAGCTGCGCGACGGGACTGAGCGCGCCGGTTTCCCGCAGCGCCCCGTGCTGCTCTGGAAGCGCCCCGATGGGCCCTCCCGCCCATGGACCCAGGTTCCGGCGGAGCTGGCCACCTGGAACAACCGGGTCCGCCATCATGCGGACGGCTCGGAGCCGATTATCACCGTGGTAAACGGGCGTCGGTATGTGGTGCACGGGGCAAGTGGAAAGACCCTCCTGCGCATGCTGCGGGAGGATCTCCATCTGGTGGGCACCAAGGAGGGATGCGCGGAGGGGGAGTGCGGGGCGTGCACGGTGATCCTGGATGGCATAGCGGTGATGTCCTGCCTGGTCCCGGCGCCACGGGCGCATGGGGCGGAGATCGTGACCGTAGAAGGGGTGGCCTCGGGGGAGGCCCTTCATCCGCTCCAGGCAGCCTTTATTCGTCAGGGAGCGGTGCAATGCGGGTATTGCACGCCGGGCTTTATCATGTCGGGGGTCGTGCTGTTGGAGGAAGTTCCCCGGCCGAGCCGGGAGGAGATCCGCCAGGCCTTCGCGGGCAACCTATGTCGATGCACCGGCTATTACAGCATCATCCGGGCGGTGGAGGAGGCTGCGGAGAGCCTGCGGTGATCAGCGACGGTTCGAAGAGAAGGGGACCCTTTCGTGAGCCCAGTCGGAAGCCAGGAACATTGAAGGGCGGCCTGCTGGGGTTGCCACCCTCATTCGGTATGCCGGTGGGTTGTGTATAGATCCAGCGCCGCTCGACGTGGCCCTTAGGGATTCTCTGGGGAGGAACGCGCTATGGCGATCGGGGTTTCCATCCCGCGGATCGACGCAGAAGGCAAGGTCACGGGTCGGACCCCTTATCCGGGGGATCTGGATTTGCCCGGGCAGCTTTACCTGAAGGTGAAGTGGGCTGGCCGGGCCCCTGCCCGCATCCGCCGGATCGACACCCGCCGGGCGGAGGCGTTGCCTGGGGTGGTGGCGGTGTTCACGGCGAAGGATGTGCCGGTCAACGAATACGGTCTGATCTATTTCGATCAGCCGGTCATCTGCGGCCCGGGCAGCAAGCCGGGCGCCGAGGTGGTCCGTTATGAAGGCGATGTGGTGGCCCTGGTGGCAGCGGAGAGCGAGCGCATCGCTCAGCAGGCTGTGGAGCTCATCGAGGTGGAATATGAAGATCTCCCCGGCGTCTACGATCCGGAGGAAGCGCTGCGCCCGGGCGCCCCACAAGTCCATCCGGATTACCCGGGGAACCTGCTCTGCCATTACCGGATCCGTCGAGGGGATGTGGAGGCCGCCTTCCGGGAGGCGGCGGTGGTTGTGGAGGGCACCTACCGAACGCCGTTCCAGGAGCACGCGTATCTTCAGCCCGAGGCGGGGGTGGCCTACATCGATGAGGAAGGGCGGATCACGGTGGTCACCGCTGGGCAGTGGATCCATGAGGATCGCCATCAAATCGCTCACGCCCTGGGGCTCCCGGAGGATCGGATTCGGGTGATTTACGCGGCGATCGGTGGGGCGTTCGGCGGACGGGAGGACATGTCGGTGCAGATCCTCCTCGCCCTGGCGGCGTGGAAGCTGGGCCGCCCGGTGAAGATCATCTGGAGCCGCGAGGAGTCGATCATCGGCCACCACAAGCGCCATCCGGTGATCGCCCGGGTGCGCTGGGCGGCCGACCGGGAGGGACGGCTGCTGGCGGTAGAGGCCGATGTGATCGCCGACGTCGGTGCTTACGCGTACACCTCCACGAAGGTGTTAGGCAACATCACCATGTCCATCTGCGGCCCCTACGAAGTTCCCAACGTCCGGGCCGACATCCGGGGGGCGCTGACGAACAACCCGCCGACGGGGGCCTTTCGAGGCTTCGGCGCCCCTCAAGCCCTCTTCATCGCTGAGAGCCAGATGAACAAGCTCGCTCAGGCGCTGGGGATGGACCCGGTGGAGATCCGGTTGAAGAACGTATGGCGGGAGGGCTCCCGCATGGCGACCGGCGGGGTCGTCCCAGAGGGGGTGAGCATCGCCGAAGTGATCGAGGCGTGCGCCCAAGCAGCGGGCTGGCGCCGGACCGAGAAGGGCTGGACCCGGCCGGAGGCCCCCTCCTCTGCAGATCCGACGAAGCGATATGGTTGGGGGTTCGCCTGCGGTTTTAAGAACATCGCTTATAGCTTCGGCTTCCCCGAACATTGCTGGGCGCGCGTGGAGCTCCATGGGGATGCCCACATTGAGAAGGCGATCGTCTACCATGCGGGCGCTGATGTGGGGCAAGGGGCGCACACGGTGATGGTGCAGATGGCCGCCGAGGCGCTCGGGGTGCCGCCGGAGAAAATCGAGTTGCGCGCCTCGGACACCGCGTTCACCGAGAGCTCGGGGAGCTCATCCGCTTCCCGCATGACCTTTATGGCCGGGAATGCGATCAAAGGCGCGGCGGAACAAGCCCTGGTCGCCTGGCGCAACGAGGAGCGCCCGGCGGTTGGCGAGTTCACCTACCGGCCGGTGCGCACTTTCCCCTTCGACCCGGAGACCGGTTTCTCCGAACGCCCGAACGTGACCTACGGCTACGTCGCCGAGGCGGTCCTGGTGGAGGTGGATACGGAGACGGGTCAGGTGCGACCCGTGAAAGTCATTTGCGCCGATGATGTCGGTCGGGCCGTGAACCCGATCAATGTCCGAGGTCAGATTGAGGGCGGAGTGGTACAGGCGGTGGGATATGCCATCACCGAGCACTTCATCGTGCAGCAGGGCCGCATCCTCACCCGCCATCTCAGTACTTATCTCATCCCGGGGATCTATGATATCCCTGAGGAAATAGAGAGCCTGATCCTGGAACACCCCGATCCCCTGGGGCCGTGGGGTGTGCGGGGGATGGCGGAGATGCCCTTCCTGCCCCTGGCTCCGGCCCTCATCGCCGCGGTCCACGACGCGACCGGGGTCTGGTTCCACGAGTTCCCGTTGACGCCGGATCGGGTCTACAAGGGCTTGCATCCTGACCGCGTTCCGAAGTGAAAAGCAATCCACGAATCAGGGCACGAATGGCGCGCGGCTCGCCCCAAAACCCCTATGAGGAAACCAGGGGAAGGGGAATATATGGGAGCTAGACCGCGTTCCGATGCGTTCACCCGAGGTAGACTCCCAACCGATGGATCGCGATGGCTTTGGAGATCGCTGTCCTGGCCGCTGGAGCGTCTTATGTCGGCGGCGTCTTTACCTATGAGGAGCCCGCAGGGGCGCATGAGGGCATGCGCTTGCAGCCTGGGCATCTCGTGTTGGTGCCGTTCGGGCGAAGCGAGCGGCCCGAACCAGGGATCGTGTTGCGCCGGATCGCGGGACCGTCGAAGAAGTCGGTTTCCCTCGAGGAGCCTCTCGAGTCTTCGGCGAGGCATCGGGTTCAGAGCGGCCGTCCCCTCAAAGCCGTGTTGCGCCCCCTGGAGGCAGAGCCTGTTCTGGACCCCCTTCGCTTGGAATGGGCGGGCTGGCTCAGCCGGACTTATCTTGTCCCGATCAATGAGTGCCTGCGCCTGATGATCCCGGCGGGGCTGATCCCCCGTCGGGAGCCGATCTATGAGCGCATCGCGGGCCCCTCCGGTGGCGGGCTGGAACAGGCAGTGGCCGTGTCGTTCGCCGAGCAAGTCCTGCTCGCCGCCCTGGCGGAGGGACCGCTCACCCATAGTGAGGTGCATGCGGTCCTGCGGGATTTCCCATTGACCGAACGGCGGCGGGCCCTCCAGCGGTTGCTTCAGCGCGGGTGGATCCGGAAAGGCTGGCGGATCGGCGAACGTCGGCCCCCGATGCTCCGCTGGGTTCGCTTGAAGGCTTTGCCGGATCCCGCCTTTCGTCTGGGGCGGAACCGCGCGGTGGTGGAACGGCGGCGGCGGTTGTTCGAGCGCCTCCAGGCGATGGAGCGACCACTGCCAGCGGACTGGTTGCAGGCCGAGACCGGTTGTACCGCCCACGACCTGCGGCAACTGGCCCGCTGGGGATTCCTGGAGCTCTTCGAACAGCCGGCCTGGGAGATCATCGATCCGTATCCGGTGCCGGAGGAGCCGCCGAATCTGACGCCGGATCAGGCGCTGGCGTGGCGCTCGATCGTCCGGGCTTTGGAGGCCGGTCGGTTCCACGCCTTCCTGCTCCATGGGATCACCGGCAGCGGGAAGACGGAGCTTTATCTGCGGGCCGTGGCGGAGGTTTTGCGTCGGGGAAAGGGAGCGATCGTCCTGGTTCCCGAGCTGGCCCTCACCCCACAAACCGCTCGGCGCTTTGAGGCCCGCTTCCCAGGTCAGGTGGTCGTGTGGACGGGAAGGATGACCCCGACCCAAGAGCGGGCCCTATGGGAGCGGGTGCGCCGCCGTCAGGCCCGCGTGATCGTGGGCACCCGATCCGCCCTCTTCGTCCCAATGCCGGACCTCGGATTGATCGTCATCGATGAGGCGCATGACCCGAGCTACAAGCAGGGCATCCATCCGGAAATCCCCTATCTCCTCCCGGCCTACCACGCGGTGGACGCTGCGCTGGCATTGGCCCGCCTGGTGGATGCGGTGGTGATCCTGGGGACAGCGACCCCTGGGGTGGAGTTGCGGGATCTGGCGGAGCGGGGGGTGCTGGAGGAGCTGAGTCTCCCCCGACGCCTGCGCGGATATCGTCAGCGCCTGGCCGAGCAGGCCCGAACGTTCGGGGCCTCTCTGGATCGCTTCGTAGAGATCGAGACGGAGGTCTTGGAGGCCGGCCTGCCGCCGGTGGAAGTGGTCGATATGCGGCAGGAGCTGAAGGCCGGGAACACGGGGATCTTCAGCCGGACGCTGGAGAGGGCCCTCGATCAGGTGCTCCGCCGTGGCCAGCAGGCGATCCTGTTCTTGAACCGCCGGGGAGCCGCACCTTTCTTGTTCTGCCGGGACTGCGGCCATCTGATCCGGTGTGCTCATTGTGATCTCCCGCTGGCGGAGCACCTTCATCCCACCCGATGGGTCTGCCATCATTGCGGCGCGGTGGAGCAGCCCATCGCTCGCTGTCCTCGGTGTGGATCCCGACGGTTAAAGGGGATGGGCATTGGCACCCAGGCGGTGGAAGAAGCCGTGCGGAAGCGCTGGCCGGAGGCCCGCGTGCTGCGCTGGGATTTGGATACGGCTCCCACCCGGGCCGCGCACGCCCTGATTTGGCAGCGCTTTGCGAACGGCGAGGCCGATGTGCTCATTGGGACACAGGTGCTGACCAAGGGGCTGGATCTCCCCCTCGTGACCCTGGTGGGGGTGATCCTGGCCGATGTCGGGTTGGGGCTCCCGGATTTCCGAGCGGCCGAGCGGACGTTCCAATTGCTGGTTCAGGTGGCCGGCCGGGCCGGGCGGGGGCTCTTCGGGGGGCGGGTGATTTTGCAGACCTACCGGCCGGACCATCCGGCGATCGCGATGGCCGCGCGGTATGATTTCGATGGCTTTTACCGAAAGGAGTTGACCTTCCGGAAGGCCCACGGCTACCCACCGTTCCAGCGCTTGGTCCGCCTGCTCTATTGGCATGCGGATCCGGATCAGGCTCGTGAGGCGGCAGAGCGAATGGGGGAAGCGCTACGCCAGCATCTCGAGCGGAAAGGGGTTCCCCCGACGGCCTTGATCGGCCCGGCCCCGTGTTACTTCAGCCGCCTGCGGGGCCTCTACCGGTGGCACATCCTGCTGCGGGGCCCGGATCCGGTGGCCTGGCTGCGGGATTTCCCTCTCCCGCCCGCGTGGCGGGTGGATGTGGATCCGCTCGATGTCCTGTAAGGCGATTGCCTAAGGTCGCTATTCCTCTTCGATGGGTGAGGCCGCCGAAGGTGACGTCGTCCATCTTTTTCCTCCTTCCCGCAGCCTGAAGGGCTGTGGGAAGGGATCATCTGCCTTTCTCACGCATATTGCGCTACACTAAAATCATCCGGTTACTTTGTTCGGCGCTCTCATGAGGAGGCGGAAGGACCCCACCCCCTTTCTCCCCTCTCCCCATGGCCCTTTGGGTCGTGGGGAGAGGGGAATGAAAA
>DATMAC010000269.1:0-2025 GCA_035573655.1 Thermoflexus sp. | reverse complement strand
CGGACTCAGGCGCCACCGTGGCCGTCGTCCTCAGCCGGATCTACGAGCGGGTGAAATCGATCCAGGCTAACACCCAGGTGCGTCGGGTGGTCGTTACCCACATCAAGGAATATATGAGCCCCTTGCTCAAGATCCTCTACACCCTGGCCCGGGAGCGCAAAGAGGGGGACCGGGTGACGCTCCGGGACAACGATGTGTGGTTCCAAGATCTGCTCCAGCGCTATCGACCGGATCAGCGACCCGCTGTGGAGGTTGGGCCGGACGATGTGGCGATTTTCCAATACACGGGCGGGACCACCGGGCTCTCCAAAGGGGCAGTGGCGCTTCATCGCAACATCGTGGCCAATGTTCTGCAGATTCGGGCTTGGGATCCGAAGCTCCAGGACGGCCAGGAAGTGGTTATGGGAGCTCTTCCTCTGTTCCATGCCTATGGCATGGTCGTGGCCCTGGGCCTGGCGATGCAGACCGCCGCGACTCTGGTGCTGGTGCCGAACCCGCGGGACCTGCACACCCTGCTGGATGGGCTGCAGCGTTATCGCGTGACGATGTTCCCCGGTGTGCCCACCCTTTACAACGCCATCAATAACCACCCCGATGTGAAGGCTGGCAAATACAACCTGCGCACGATCCGCACCTGTATCTCCGGGGCCGCGCCGTTGCTCCTGGAGATCAAGCGGCGGTTTGAGGAGATCACCGGGGCCAAGCTGGTGGAGGGCTACGGTCTCTCGGAGGCGCCCACCGCCACCCACTGCAATCCGTTATATGGCCTGAACAAGGAAGGCAGCATCGGAATCCCCCTCCCGGATGTGGATGCGAAGATCGTCAGCCTGGAGGATGGGGTCACCGAGCTCCCTCCCGGAGAGGTCGGGGAGTTGGTCCTCCGCGGCCCTCAGGTGTTCCAGGGCTACTGGAACCGGCCAACAGAGACCGAGAACACCCTGCGGAACGGATGGCTCTACACCGGCGACATCGCGCGCATGGATGAGGACGGCTATTTCTACATCGTGGATCGCAAGAAAGAGGTCATCAAGCCGGGGGGCTATCAGGTGTGGCCGCGGGAGGTCGAGGAGGTCCTGGCCCAGCATCCTAAGATCAAAGAGGTAGCCGTCGCGGGGATCCCTGATCCACATCAGGGCGAGGCGGTCAAGGCGTGGGTGGTGCTCCATGAAGGGCAGACGGCAACGGTGGAGGAGATCCGGGAGTGGTGTCGGGACAAGCTAGCCCCTTATAAGATCCCACGTTACGTTGAATTTCGAACCGAACTGCCCAAGAGCATGGTCGGCAAGGTGCTGCGCCGCGTGCTGGTAGAAGAGGAACGGGCGAAGAGCCACCCGGTCGAGTGAGAGCACATGGCCGTCCGCTCTGAATCCTCGGGCCCGGCGAGAAGCCGGGCCCTTATTTTTTGCTTGGCTTCGTGGTAGGATCCTTACCCGATTTGATCCTGGAATATGATCCGATGCGCTCCCAGCGGTTTCCTTTGGGAGCTGGGGGCTGCCTTCGGCGGCCCCCAGCTCCCAAAGGATTTTTCTTCCCCTCCACACAGCCTGGAGGGCTGCGTGGAGGGGGGAGGGGTCCACTCGTCTTCTCAGCGGCATGCCCAAAAATCCAGATAAAGCCCTGCCATAGCACGCGCCGCTCACCGTCGCCCCGTAAGCCCCTGGAGAATGCGGGTGATCTCCTCCGGCGACAAGGGAGGAAGGCGCGCCAAGGCGAGATTATGTTCCACGTGGGAGACCCGGCTCATCCCGACGAGGGCGGTGGTGATCCCCGGCGTGGAGCGGACGAACTGGAGCGCCCGCTGGGCCTCGGAGAAACCCTCCGGGAAGGCGCGTTGGAGCCATAGGGGCCATCCCCGGGTCAGGCGTCCCTGCATCAGTGAGGCGCTTGCCCATACCGTGATCCCCAGATCTTGCGCTGCTTCCAGCAGCGTTCCCCACGCGTCCCCTCGAGGCTGATTCCTCCGAAGGGCGGCCTCTGGCATCGCCAGATTGTAAGGCAGTTGTACGAATCGGAACCGATGGTTCG
>DATMAC010000268.1:0-7282 GCA_035573655.1 Thermoflexus sp. | reverse complement strand
TCCACGCCGGCGAAGGGCTCGTCCATCAGATACAGCCACGCGTCCTGGGCCAGGGCCCGAGCGACGAATACCCGTTGCTGCTGGCCCACGGAGAGCTGGCCGATCTGGCGGTGGGCCAAATGATCCATCCCCACCTGAGCGAGGGCTTCCATCGCCCGCTTTCGATCCTGCACCCCCGGGCGGCGGAGCCAGCCCAGGTGACCATATCGCCCCATCAACACGACATCCAGCACCGTGGTCGGGAAATCCCAATCCACCGCGGTTCGCTGGGGGACATAGGCGATCCATCGTCGAACTTCAACGGGGGGTCGTCCGAAGATCGCGATCGAGCCGGAGGCCGGCCGGACCAAGCCCATGATCGTCCGGAGCAGGGTGGTCTTCCCGGCCCCGTTCGGGCCCACTACGGCCATCAACACCCCTTGGGGGACCTGCCAGTCCACATCCCATAGGACAGGGCGCTCCCCGTACATCACCGTGAGATCCGTCACCTCGATCGCTGGGCCGTTCACTGGGATCGCAGGCTCCGCAGCGGCGAACGGAACCTTCGGCATCGGCTCATTCTCCTTGTAGGGCTTGGACGATCGTTCGGACGTTATAGCGGATCATCCCGACGTACGTGCCCTCGGGCGAGCCCGGCTCGCCCAGGGCATCAGAGAAGAGCGGGCCGCTCACCCGCACGGACCACCCTCGGGCGCGGGCAGCCTCCTGCACGGCCTCCAGATAGCGCACGGGGACGCTGGTCTCGACGAAGATGGCCCGGATGCGACGCCGGGCGAGGAACTCGGCCAGAGCTTGCACGTCGGCCAGGCCTGCCTCTGAGGCGGTGCTGATCCCCAGCAAGCCCCGTACCTCAAATCCATACGCCCGACCGAAATACCCAAAGGCGTCGTGGGAAGTGACCAGCACCCGTTGCTCCGGGGGGATCCGGGCAACTTCAGCACGGACCCAGGCCTCCAGGGCCTCCAGCTCCCGCTGGTAAGCCAAGCGGTTGGTCTGATACTGGATCGCGTGGGCCGGATCCAGATCGCTCAGCGCCCGGGCCACCGACTCCGCCGCCTGCTTCCAGAGACGCACATCGAACCAGATATGGGGATCGGGAATCTCACCTTCCAAATAGAGAAGCCGGTCGGAAGGGATCGCCTCGCTCACCGCCACCGTGGGGACCCAGCGGGCCATCCCAGCCAACACATCCCCCATGCGTGCCTCGAGGTGTAGACCGTGGTAGACGATGAGGTCCGCCCGCATCAGCCGCCAGACGTCGCTCTCCCGGGCCCTATAGAGATGGGGATCCACTCCCGGTCCCATCAGGGAAACCACCTCCACCCGGTCGCCACCGATCTGACGGACCAAATCGGCGACTAGGGTGGTGGTGGTCACCACCCGGATGCGGCGTTGGGCCAGCTCCGCGGCCGCGGCTCGGCGCTCCGCCGGGGCGCAGGCGACCAGCCCCCATAGCCCCAATCCCAAAAGGAGAATCCATCCGTTTCGTCCGATATCTGATTTCCGTTTCATCTATCACATCTCTTTGCAAGCTCCACAGAGGTCAGCCCCCACGCGCCCCCTGCGGGCTATTTCAAGGCGCTGGGACCATCAGGACCGGGCCATAGCTGGCGGACAGGACCCGAGCCGAGATGCTCCCTTCCCATAGGCCAGCCAGTCCATAGCGACCCCGGGTGGTCATCGCGAAGAGCACATCCCGCCCGGTCCGCTTCGTCAGCTCAGCGACCGGGTCGCCCCGAACGACCTCGTAACTCACTTCCAGCTTGAACTCCGTCTCGAGCCGTTCGGCAATGCCCTGAAGGTAACTGGCCGCCGCTTCGGCCTCCAGTTCGAGCATAGCGGCCGTTGCAGTGGGCAGGAAGGTCGCCACCGGCCGTTGTTCTGGCCCGAGGGCTCCGACGGAGGGCACCACGGTAATCAGGTCCATCGGCAGGCCACAGCCGGCAGCGATCTCAGCCGCCAAGGGTAGGACCGCCTCACTGGTGGACGTTCCGTCAAGGGCCACGACGATGCGGCGGATCGCCTCCGGCGGGCCGCCGGGCGTTTCCGGTTTGACGAGCAGAACCGGGCAGCCCCGTTGGACGATCTGATGGGCGATGCTCCCCAGCACCCAGCCTCGCAGCCCCCCACGGCCGTGGGTGCTCATCACGATCAGATCCCCCGCCTGCTCCAACCGGTGGGCCGCGATGGCAGCAGCGACGTTGGCCTCGGGTCCAATGTGGACATGGATCCGGACGCTCAGGTCGGGGGCCTTCAACCGGGATGCGATCCCTTCCAGGTAGGCCTCCGCCTCGGTGGCCTCCCGCAGGTGGGGCTCCCCATGGACCCGCTCCGGCGGCCGCGGCTCGACGACGTGGAGCAGGACCAATTCCGCTCCAAGCCGCCGGGCCAGAAAGGCCGCCAGCCCGAGCGCGGCCTCGGCAAGGCCGGAACCATCTAGGGGCAGGAGAAGGCGTCGGATACCCATCAGAATCCCATAGCGATCGTCTGATAGAGCAGGAATAGATTCAGGCCGATGATGAGGGCGGCCACGACTACGGCCAGAATGGTGGTCAGGCGGGAGTTCACCAGAGGTCCCATCAAGTCCCGACGCTGGGTGAAAATGATCAGGGGGATGAAGGCGAAGGGGATGCCGAACGAAAGGACCACCTGGCTCAGCACCAGCGCCCGGGTCGGATCGAGGCCCAGTCCAATGACCACAATGGCTGGGGCCATCGTGACCAGCCGGCGCAACCAGGTCGGGATCTTTCGACGTAAGAAGCCCTGCATGATCACCTGACCGGCCAGGGTGCCTACTGTCGACGAGGAGAGGCCTGAAGCGAGCAATGACACAGCGAAAACCGTGGCGGCCAGCGGTCCCAGGAGCGGCTGCAGCGTGAGATAAGCATCGGTGAGCTCTGTCAACTGGCGGTAGCCACTTCGGTGGAAGGTTGCGGCGGCCATGATCAGCATGGCCCCGTTGATGAGCCCGGCGATTCCCATGGCGAGGACGACATCGATCACCTCATAGCGGAAGAGGGTCCGCCGGGCGGCGTCGGTCCGAACCACCAGCCGCCCCTGGGTGAGGGCTGAGTGAAGGTAGATCACATGAGGCATGACCGTCGCCCCAAGGATGCCGACGGCAAGGAGCACGCTCTCGGTATCTGTAACCCGTGGTTGCACGACCGCGAGCCCGATCTCCTTGAGATCCGGGTGAGCGAAGAGGCCGATCTCGATAAAGTAGCAGAGGGCGATGATCCCGACAAAAAAGATGATTGCGGCCTCCAGGGGCCGAAAGCCGTATTGTTCGAGGCTCAGGATCATAAAGGCCAGTACCCCGGTGATCAGGGCTGCTGGCCACATCGGGATCCCGAAAAGGAGGTTCAACCCCAGGGCTGCCCCCAGGAACTCGGCCAGGTCCGTGGCCATGGCCACCAGCTCGGCGACAACCCAGAGGAACCAAACCAAGGGCCGAGGAAAGTGGTCCCGGATGAGCTCAGGCAGGCTGCGACCGGTCGCAATCCCGAGCTTGGCCGAAAGCGCCTGAATCAACATGGCCATCAGATTGCTCATGACAACGACCCAGAGCAGCATGTAGCCATAGCGGGCGCCGGCCGAGATATTGGTCGCGAAATTCCCGGGGTCCATGTACGCCACGGAAGCCACAAAAGCAGGGCCCATGAAGGCGAGGACTCGCTTCCAGAACGGAGGGGTAGTCCGACCCAGCAGGATCCCTCGGATCAAGTTACGGGTTGCGGTGTCGTCTACCAACTGCCAACGGCGAGGCAGGTGGACCGCCTTCGGCGCGTCGACCTCATGATCCGCCTGAGCATTCCCCCGCTTTTGTCCGATGTCTTGCCTCCGATCCATCCCTGGCCTCTCTCCGCAAATATCCCAGCGGTCGGCTTCGACGCGTTCCCGAGGGATCGCGACGATCTGTTTTCGCTTTTCATATTTTAGGCAAACCTAAAAATACTGTCAACATAGATCCCTGAAGTTGGGACACGAGTTGGGACATCGAGCGGGTGGAGTTCTCACCCCGCCTCCAGGGCCGCGTTGCGATCCAGGGCTTTTCCATGTTTTGGGGGTTTCTGGGGCTGGGCCGGGGGCCGAAGGCCCCCGGCCCAGCCCCAGAAAATTTTTTCTCCCCCCTCCCCGCGCTCGAAGGGCCGCGGGGAGGGGGGAGAAAGGGGGGAAGGGCCATCCTTTTCTTCACTGAGGAGGGATGAGGAATCCCCTTTTGGGGATCGCCGCACGGGCTGTGATTTGCTGTGATCTTTGGTTTCGGTTCCGCCGAGATAAGGGTGAGCCGGGCGCCACAGGCGCCCGGCTCACCCCTAAACGGCCTCTGGCCCTTCGGGCCATAAGGAGGAGGATTCAGGAAGGTGGAGCCTGGTGGCTCACCACCCCCAAAAGCGTGCTACTTCAGCGTCATCAGGAAAGCGATCAGATCCGCCAGATCCTGGGCCGACATCTGATTGCCCAGCGTCGCCGGCATCTTGGAGACCCCTGGGGCGGCCGCGAACTGGTTCGGATCCACGATGTAGGCGTTCGGCTGCTGGATGGACTCGCGGATGTATTCCTCCGGCGTCTTCGCTTGCCCCTTGTAATCCGGCGCCTGGATCCGCTGCGCGGCGATCGTGGCGATGCCGGCCAGCGAGGGCCCGACGATCGTCTCGCCGGGCTTCAGGCTATGACAGGCCTTGCACGAAGCCGGCACCCCGCTGGCCTGCTTGACCTCCTGATCCCACAACGCCTTCCCCCGCTGAGGATCCCCCGGCGGCAGGGGTCGGGTGAGGTCCGAACCGATCGCCTCGAAGGCAGGGGTGGGCGTGGGGAGGGCCTCAGCGGCCTGCCAGTTTAGGATGAACTCCACCAGGTTCTCGATCTGATCCGGCCGCAGCGGCCCCCCGAACTCCTGAGACCAAGTGGGCATCGGCTCCGCATAGACCTCATCCGCCCGATAGGTGCTGCGGATCGGCCGGCCTGCGGCGATGCTCAATTTGATGAAGTTGCGCAGGGAGTTGGCGTAGTTCTGGGTCGTCTTCAGCTCCTCATAGTGCCGGAACACCCCTGGGTTGAGATCAGGTCCCTTTCCAGGCACCCCTTCCCCTTGCGGGCCATGGCACGTGGAACAATATTGCTCATAAATGAGGGCCCCGTTCTCGATCGCCTTCGCTTTATGAAGCGCCTCATAGCGGGCCATGCGTTGCTCTTCCGTGAGCCAGACCATGCCGATCGTGATCACGGTGGCCAGCATCAAAACTGTTGCGCCAATGATGCGGCGGGTCGCCAGGTCGAACATCGACTCCCTCCAACGGTTCGTCTCAGATGCTTCAGCGGCGGGGGATGGCAGTGAATCCACCATCCCCTGCGGTACGGGACAACGGTCCGAGGGGTTCACTCGCCCCCGTGGAAGCTATCCCGATGGAGATAGATCGCCTGCTTGGTCTCCTGGAACACCGGGTTGCCCTGTGCATCCAGAACCGGCTTCTTGTGTTCATCCAGCTTGAGCTGATAGATCGCGATCTCGAAGCGCTTCAACCCGGGCTGGACCTCGCTGATCCGGACAATGGCGTAGCCTTGCGGCAGGTGGGGATCCGTCTCGATTCGGCGCTTTAAGTCCTCCAACACCCGGGCCAGCCGGGGCGCATCGGCGGGAGGCTGGAGATTCCGGGTGTCATAGGTGCCTGGGATAAGCTGTTCGTAAGGGATCGTCCGCACCTTCCCCTCGCCGTACAGCGGGTCGGGGTTCAGGGGCATGAATTCCTGCAGGACCTCCACATCGGCCGAGGAGGTCACCGCGAAGGCCGGTGTTCCCATATAAGTCAACAGGGTCCAAGCCGCCACCCCGACCAGGCCGAGCACCAGGGCCTTGCGCCGGTGACTGTAACGTCGGCTGATGTTGAAATCGAGATAGGGCATGATTAGCAGGAAGAGCAGGATCAGCCCTGGCAGGATCACACCCATGATCGTCTTGCTGTTGTAGATCGTCGCAGGGGGGCGGGGGAGGCCCAGCCGGTCCAGGGCCAGCAGGAAAGGATCCTTCAGCAGCCCCTGGAGCCACAGGAAATACCATGGCGCCGTGGTGTGAAGCGGGGTGTTGAGGGGATCCGCATGCTGCTCCAAAGGCGCGTCGTAGAAGAAAGCCGCCCCGATGACCAGGAAGGCGATCAGGGCGATGCCCCACAAGGCCTCCTGAATGGCGATGTCGGGGATATAGGGCACCCGCTTCTCCGGCGGGACTTTGCGTGCAGTGTCATCGCCCACCGCCTCCATCTCCGGCGGCAGGGAGAGTCCGTGGCGGACCACCTTGTAATAGTGCACAAAGAACACAAAGAAGAGGAGAAGCGGTAGGAAGATCACATGGAGCAAATAGAACCGCAACAGCCCCGCCGCCCCGATGTCAGGGGCTCCCCGCAGGATCAGGTTGACGATCCGGCCCAAGGCGGGCGGCGGAGTGGCCTCCGCCATGCTCGTCCCGATGGTCACCGCCCAGTAGGAGAGCTGGTCCCACGGCAGCAGATACCCGCTGAACGAAAGGAAGAGCGTGAAGACCAGCAGGATCACCCCGGTTGCCCAAGTGAACTGACGAGGCCGTTTGTAGGAGGCAGTGAAGAAGGTGCGCAACATGTGCAGCATCACCGCCACCACCATCGCCTCCGCCCCCAGGCGGTGGATGTCCCGCATCAGCTGGCCGAAGGGGACGTTGTTCAGGATCCGAAGCATGTTCTCATAGGCCACCAGGGGCGAGGGCGTGTAGAAAATCATCAGGAAGATGCCCGTGATGGTCTCAATCAGGAAGAGGTAAAAGCTGAGGAGCCCCAACCGGAAGGTGGGATAGAGCTTCGTCACTGCCTCGTGGTAGAAGGAAGGCTTGATGTGCAGGATGAACCCTTCCGTGTGGGGCTTCACGCGGGGGTTGGGCCGGGGCGGGGGCTCGCCCCGGATGATGTTGCGCACCTCCGTCAGTGGGATACCCGCGGTCACCCGGGTGACCAACTCATCGAGATGCATAAAGATCACCCGGCGCCATCCGTATTGCTGAACTTCTTTTTGCAGCGTCGGAATCGGCTCAGGCCACCGCAACGCCATCGGATCTCCCTCCCGAAATTATGCTCCCTTCTTCTCGGCGGGCTTGCCCAGGATCTTCTTCCCGGTGTCCACCTCGATGATCAAATTCGGATCCGGCACCGGGAGCGGATCCCCGTTCGGATCGGTTTGGGCCACCACCCGACCGCTGGCGTCCTTCAGGTAGATCACGAAGCGATCCAGATCCCGCGGGGCCGGCCCCTCAATGTAA
>DATMAC010000267.1:0-5216 GCA_035573655.1 Thermoflexus sp. | reverse complement strand
CGCCAAAGGCGCCCCGCTCCGCCCCCCAAACCCCCACGAGAAAACCCACCGCGTCGCTCCTATAAGGATTGAAGGGCCAACCGAAGGACAGCTACAATCCGTTCGACGATCCCATCGATCAGGGCCGCCCCCTTCTCCGGTGTAGCCAGCGTGGCGTCCCCTAAGACCCCCGTCTGGGTGATCTCAGACCATGGAACGGGACGATAGAGAAAATCCGGCGGGAGATGAGGGACCTCGCGGACCGCCCGGTCCATCCGCACAGCTTCAGGGGCCACATGCAATACCATGGAGGTCTCGATCTCCTCCGCGTGGAAATAGCCTCCAGGCAACGGACGAGAGGCACAGACCTGCGAGGCGATCTCGCTCAACCCCGGATAAGTGAAAATATACGTGAGAGGCCCGTTCATCTGGTAAAGCCGACGGGCGGCCATTTGAAGCGCCGCCCCGTTGCCGATATGACCGTTGATGATGGCCCAGATCTCCACCCCCTGGCGTCGCAAGCTCATGCCTAAATCCACCAACACGCTCGCCAGGGTCTCTGTCGAGATGGTCAGGGATCCGGGGAAATCCTGGAGAGACCACACTTGACCATATGGGATGAGGGGCAACAACACACCCCCTGTCTGTTCAGCCACCCGCTCGGCGATCGCCACCGCCAGTAGGTTATCGGTGCCGGTGGGCAGATGTGGACCGTGGGCTTCAATTGCCCCGATCGGCAAAATGACGAGACGCCGCTCCTTCAAATGTTGCCGCGTCTCCTCTCCGCTCATGTTCTCCCATCGAAGAAACGCCATCGTTCTCCCTCCACCGGGGGTTGAGGACTCCACGAACGCTTCGATTATAAGCCGCCTCCTCAGCAGCCCAAGGCGCGTTGAACGATGCCGGAGCACCTATTTCCTGCGACGAAGGCAATGCGATGAGGGCGCTTCCCAGTTAAAATGCAGAAGAGGAGGGAAGCCATGCGCGGCTCATCCCTGGCATGGCGCATGAGGACACCGGCCCGGGCGGCTCTGAAAGCTCTGGCGGAGGCGCCTCTGCCTCCCGGGGTTCGCCGGAGCCCGGCGCCGCGGATGTGGACCTGATGTAGGATCTGGAGAACCTCCTGGCCGGCTTCGCCCCCGAGGCGCGCCGCCGCGTGGAAGCGATGGCGATGACCCTGGAGTTCTCCTCCCTGCTCTCCGCCTATCTCCGCCCTTCCAGCCGGCTCCCCCTCAAAGCCCGGGAAACCTTCCTGCAAGCCGCTGAACGCCGCTCCCCTCTCCGGCATGGGGTTGCTCCGCTGAAGATGTTATGCGGGATGGTGTATTGTTCCAATCCCCAGATCGCTCCGTTGTTGGGAGATGAAGGACGCCCTTTTAAGCCCCTTGAGGGCCCGCTCCCCCCACCCACTCCCCTACCCGTCCGACAATATCCCGAACTGAACCGAGATGAACAGGAGATCGCTGATGTGGTGATCGTTGGATCCGGCGCTGGAGGCGCCACCGTCGCCGCGGAGCTGGCCCGGGGCTGTCCGCGAGGGAATTCGCGATGTGGAGCCCGATCGCGCCGCGCTCCCAAATCGGCCGTCACCTGCGGATCCATCCGGGGTGTGGCGTGGTGGGCCTATTCGATGAGGAGATCTTCAGCTGGCGCGGGGTGATGCAATCTTACTACGTAGACGAGTGGCTGGAGGAAGGGATCCTGTTGGAGGCCACTTTCCCGCCGCCGGGGGTGGGTTACAGCGCAGGGGTGTCACTTAAACGTAGGTCTGACAACTTGCGTTTAAACGTTCTTTTTCCCACTCTGCCCCCCCGCTCCGCTCCGGTCGCGACCCAGCGTGGAGGGAAAAGGGGGGCGGCAGAGGCCAAGACCCTTTTGCCGGGCTCCCACGAGGGCCCGCTCCGAATTCGCGCACAAAATTCGCTCTTTCTGTTCTTTGGTATCACGCACGTTGACCTTAGGAATTGAGCTGCCATTTCATTCTTCGCAGAAATGCTTTAGGTTTCTGTGGAAGTTGTGCGCATTGCCGACGAGGTGGGGGCCGTCCGAAGGGTGCACCGCTAAATCCCAGGGCTGAGCTTCTTCCCCTTTCGTCCCTTCCAAGCGTCTGGGGAGAGAAGAGCAAATCTACGTTTAAGTGACACCCACCCCCCTTTCTCCTCCCTCCCCACGGTCCTTTAGGCCGTAGGGAGGGGGGATCAAAACATTTTTGGGGTGGAGCCGGGCGCCGAAGGCGCCCGGCTCCACCCCAAAAACTCCACGAAGAACTCCACCGCGTAACTCCTATGTAGGGATTTTGAGATGAGTGAGGATGCCTTCGGCGGCCCCACTCACCTCAAAATCATTTAACTCCCCTCTGTGGTCCCAAGGGCCGCAGCGAGAGGAAGTAAAGAGGACGGCCCCTCGTGGGTTTCGAACGGCCTCGCTCCTATCCCTTCGGCCCCCGCAGGACCTCCACACCGAGATACGGGCGTAGGACCTCTGGGACAATGATGCTGCCATCCCGCTGCTGGTAGTTTTCCAGAATCGCGATCACCGTGCGGGGGAGGCCCAGGCCGGAACCGTTGAGGGTGTGCACATACCGCGGGCGCGCGCCCGGGCGCGGGCGGTAGCGCAGGTTGGCCCGCCGGGCCTGGAAGTCCTCGGTGTTGCTGATGGAGCTCACCTCCAGCCACTCACCGCATCCAGCCGCGTACACTTCCACATCATAGGTCTTCGCCGCGGCAAACCCTAAATCCCCGGTGCAGATCTCCACCACCCGGGTGGGCAATCCCAGGCGCCGACAGGTGTCCACCACATCTTCCACCATCTTCTCCAATTCCAGATAAGAGGTCTCCGGCGTAGTGAACTTGTACAATTCCACTTTATCGAACTGATGCCCCCGCTTGATCCCTCGCACGTCCCGCCCAGCGGACATCCGCTCCCGTCGGAAACACGGCGTATAGGCCACATAGTAAAGCGGCAGTTGGTCAGCCTCCAGGATCTCGTCGCGGTGTAGGTTGGTGAGGGGCACCTCGGCTGTGGGGACCAGCCAGATATCATCCTCCACGTCGTGATATAGGTTATCCTCGAACTTGGGGAGCTGGCCGGCACCGACCAGGGCTTCGCGCTTGACCACGAACGGCACATAGACCTCCGTGTAACCGTGGACCTGAGTGTGAAGATCCAGGAGCCAGCTGATCAGCGCCCGCTCCAAGCGGGCCCCCAACCCCCACAGCACATAGAACCGGCTGCCGGCGAGCTTGACCCCTCGCTCGAAATCGATCAGCCCCAAGCGGGGTCCCAGCTCCCAATGGGGAAGCGGCGTGAAATCGAACTCCGGGATCTCCCCCTCCACCCGCACCACCCGATTGGCGGACTCATCCGGGCCTACCGGAACGCTCGGATGCGGGATGTTGGGAAATTGCAGCAAGAGCTCATCCCGTTGCGCTTCCAGATCGCGGAGCCGCGCCTCACCTGCAGCCAGGCGTTCGCCCAACTCCCGCATCTCAGCGATGCGGGCCTCCCGTTCCGGGCCTGGAGGCATCTTTGCAATCTCCCGGGAAACCTGGTTGCGCACTGCGCGCAACTGTTCCACCTCCTGCAACGCGGCCCGGTAAGCCGCATCCAGCTCCAGGAAACGATCCACCAACTCCGGCGATTCCCCTCGATGGCGAAGCCCCGTCCGGACCTCTTCCGGATTACGCCGGATCCGTTCGACATCCAGCATCGCGTTCACCTCACGGAAGGCGATTTTTTGGAAGTGAAGCTGCGCACCGAGGGCACGCAGCTCCACCTCCAAAGCCCTCAGGAGAAAACCAACCGCGCAATTCTTAATAACCATAAACCCGATCGAAGACCTTCGTCAAACCAGGGGTTCAGCTCGAATGGGTTGTGCTTCGCCCCGTGTCCCCTTACCCCAAGGAGCTGAAAGCCTGTCCGAGCAACAACCGTTCCTGCATACTCTTCGGGGAAAGAATGAACACCCTCAGCGCATGCTCTCGACTCTAAGTCTCTACGATGCTCTGTCGCAAACCCTTGCGGTGAATTCGAAATGCCGAAGGCCAGTGGGGGGAATTTTGGGGTGGGTGGGGCCGCCGAAGGCGGCCCCACCCACCCCAAAATCATTCAACTTTCCCCCTCCCCGCGGCCCTTTGGGCCGCGGGGAGGGGCTTGCTCCGCACGAGGGCTGCCAACGAAGCCTACGATCCGGTTCGCAGCGAATTCACAGCACGCGTTTGCAAACAACTGAGAAAGTCATCCGAACTCATCGTGACAAGCTTTCAACTCGTGGAATTTCCGTGAGAGCGGGCCGCGTAAGCGGCCCGCTCTCACATGAAATTTTGTCTTCGCAACAAAGCATATCTAAGAAATAAGCAGGCGCCGGCTAACTTGTTAAAATCTGGTTAATTGTCTTGCGAAAATGCGCTCATTACGTTATAATGGTCGTAGAATTTTCAAAAAGGTTGTCTGCGAATAGACTGCCATCCTCCCAACCTGTGAGGATGAGACAAGCATTTGGGGGTGAGCCGGGCGCCGAAGGCGCCCTCACCCTCAAAGTGCAAGAAGATCCTCGAGGACCCCAACGCTTTGCGCAGTTTCACGCGTGGAGAACAACAAAAAGGAGGCTCGCATGTTAGCGAATATACGGAAGGCCTCTCCAGAGGAAGCAGGGGATCAGGACCGCTTGATGGCATTGCTGGCTTACATCATCGGGATCATCGTCCCCTTGATCATCTTGCTCACCGATATGAAGAACCGCCCCTTCCAGAAGTATCACGCCGTGCAGGCATTAGTAGGTCAAGTGGCCCTCACGGTGATCTTCTTCGCCCTGGGGCTGATCCCCATCATCGGCTGCATCACCCCTCTTCTGGGCCTGGCCGCGTTTGCGCTGTTTATTTATTACGGGATCCAGGCTTATCAGGGCAACTACTTCGAGATCCCAGTCGTCACCAACTTCGCTCGTCAGCAAGGATGGCTTTCCTGATTGAAGGCGTTCGCAAATTGTGAGCAGATCTCCTCAGGAGGAACATCCAGGATTCAGGGGGCGTGTAAGGAGTCCTGCTTCTTCCACTTTTGTTTTGAGGATACGGTGGAGGGAGCAAATGGCCCCACCCCCTGGACTCCCCTCCCCACGGCCTAAAGGGGTCTTGGGGAGGGCGAGCCGGGCGCCGAAGGCGCCCTCACCCTCAAAGTGCAAGAAGATCCTCGAGGACCCCAACGCTTTGCGCAGTTTCACGCGTGGAGAACAACAAAAA
>DATMAC010000266.1:0-4672 GCA_035573655.1 Thermoflexus sp. | reverse complement strand
CCCCTTCTGGTTCGGCTTCTATTGGCCCCCCAGGTTCCTCCTGCCCAGCAACAGCTCACCGCCTCCCTGATGCGGATCATGCTGATCACCCCCACCGTCTTCGGAATCAGCGGCATGGTGATGGGGATCCTCCAGGCCCATCAGCGATTCCTTTGGACCGCCATGGCACCCATTATGTACAACCTGGGGATCATCATCGGGGTCCTGTTCCTGGCGCCGATCGGTGGGGTGTATGGATTGGCATGGGGGGTTGTGCTGGGAGCCTTTCTCCACCTCTTGATCCAGATGCCGGGCTGGCGGCGGGTGCGCGGGCGCTACTGGCCTCGCCTGGGATGGAGCGACCCCGATGTCCGGGAGGTGGTCGCGCTGATGATCCCCCGGATGCTGGGCCTGGCAGCGATTCAGGTCAATTTTCTGGTGAACACCCGCCTGGTCTCCGGTTTGGGCGCGGGCTACCTGGCTGCCCTGAACCTCGCATGGCAATTGATGCTGCAACCTCAGATTGTGCTGGCCCAGGCCGTCGCTACCGCAGCCTTTCCTACCTTTTCGACGCTGGTGGCCCGGGAGGAGCGCGCCGCGCTGCGTCGGACCCTGGGGGAGACCTTGGGGATCCTGTTGGGGCTCACGTTCCCGATCGCCATCGGGATGTTCCTCCTGCGCCGGCCCCTGATCGCCGCCCTTTTCCAGCGAGGGGCCTTTGGGGCGGCCTCCACGGAATGGACGGCCCAGGCCCTCCAGTTTTACGCCCTGGGCTTGCCGGCCCATGCCGGGGTGGAATTGCTGGCGCGGACGTTCTATGCACTTCACGACACCCGAACTCCCGTGGGAGTGGGGGTGGGCGCCATGGCCCTGAATGTCCTCTTGAGCTTGGCCTGGATCGGCCCGCTGGGCCACGGGGGAGTCGCCTTGGCGAACACCGTGGCGACCACGCTGGAAGGAGTGGTCCTGCTGATGCTCCTGGCCCGGCGGCTGGAAGGTTTAGAGCTGGCCCGATGGGGGCGGACGGTGGGCCAAGCTGGCGTGGCCACCCTGGTGATGAGCCTGGCGCTGTGGCCGCTCCTCCCCTGGGTGACCGCCCATGGATGGCCCGGATTGCTGGCCGCTGGGCTTCTGGGGGCGGGGGTCTATGGGTTGGCGCTCCACGGCCTGGGCGTCCCTTGGATCCGCTGGGTGCTCCACAGAGCCTTGGGATAGAACCTTCAAGGGAACGATTCAGGCTGGCCCCATTCGGTTGGGGGCGCTTGTGAGGAGACGGAAGGGTTCCATTCTCCTTCCCCACGGCCTGAAGGGCCGTGGGGAAGGAGAGGAGAATGGAAAAATATTTTAAGGGCGGAGCCGCGCGCCGAAGGCGCGCGGCTCCGCCCACCAAAGCACCCAGGAAGAAAAGCCGATGCCTCACTCTTTCAACGATGGCTTTACCGGATTGCACCCTATCGATTAAAGTTGATAGGAAATATCTCACCCTTCCAAGGAGGTCCCACCGTGGCTGAACGCAAAGTGCGGGTCGCGATCATCGGCGTCGGGAACTGCGCTTCCGCCCTGGTTCAGGGCGTGTGGTATTACCGGGATGTCCCCGACGATGCCTTCGTCCCCGGCCTGATGCACGTACGGCTGGGCCCTTATCACGTGAGGGACATCGAGTTCACCGCTGCCTTCGACATCGATGTGAACAAGGTGGGCAAAGATCTCTCGGAAGCGATCTTCACCCCACCCAACAACACGCTGAAGTTCGCCGATGTGCCCAGGCTGGGGGTGAAGGTCTACCGGGGCATGACCCACGATGGGATCGGCCGTTACCTTTCCGGCATCATCCGCAAAGCCCCAGGCCCGACGGATAACATCGTGCGGATCCTGAGAGATACCGGCACCGACGTGGTGGTGAACTTCCTGCCGGTGGGCAGTGAGGAGGCCACCAAGTGGTATGTGGAGCAAGTGCTGGACGCTGGCTGTGCCTTTGTGAACGGGATCCCGGTCTTCATCGCCCGGGAGCCCTACTGGCAACAGCGGTTCGAGGAGGCCGGCCTTCCCGTCATCGGGGATGATGTGAAATCCCAAGTGGGCGCCACGATCTTGCACCGGGTGCTGACCCAGCTGTTCATCGAGCGGGGCGTGAAGGTAGAGCGGACCTATCAGCTGAACTTCGGGGGCAACACGGACTTCCTGAACATGCTGGAGCGGGAACGGCTGGAGTCCAAGAAGATCTCCAAGACCAGCGCGGTGACCAGCCTGATCCCCTATGACCTGCCGCCGGAGAACATCCACATCGGCCCCAGCGACTACGTGCCCTGGCTGCAGGATCGCAAGTGGTGCTACATCCGGATCGAAGGGACAACCTTCGGCGGGGCGCCCATCCATCTGGAGGCGAAGCTGGAGGTGTGGGATAGCCCGAACTCAGCGGGGGTGGTGATCGACGCGGTCCGTTGTGCCAAGATCGCCCTGGACCGTGGGATGAAGGGCGCCCTGATTGGCCCATCCGCTTACTTTATGAAGTCGCCTCCGAAGCAATTCCCGGATCACATCGCGCGGCAGATGGTGGAGGATTTCATTGCTGGACGTGGGGGCTGACGCGCTCGCCTGGGCGGTTTACGGGCTCTTCCGAGGCATCGGGGTGGCAGCGCGCGCGCTGCCACCCCCTTTCGCCTATCGGCTGGCCGCTCATCTGGCCGACGTCTGTTACCCGCTCCTGCCCTCCACGGCCGGCCTGCGGGACAACTTGGCGCACGTCCTGGGGACATCGCCCGAGGATCCCGCTGCGGATCACGCGGCGCGGCGGGCCTTCCGGCTGCTGTGGCAGAATTATGTGGATCTCTTCCAAGCGCCCCGTCGCTCCCCTTCCCGCTGGTTCCCATCCATACGCATCGAGGGGTGGGAACACCTGGAGGATACCTGGAGGATCGGGAAGGGCGTCATTGTGGTCAGCGCCCATTACGGCCGTATGGAGTGGGGCATGCAGTTCTTGGGGGCGAGTGGGCTCCCCGCCCTGGTGGTCGCCGAGGCGGTCCATCCCCCTGCGATGTTCCGGTATCTCTGTCGCTTGCGCGGAGCCCATGGGCTTCGCTTGATCCCTGCCAACGGAGCCTTGCGCGAGATCTTCCGAACCCTTCAAGGCGGAGGGATCGTCGCGCTGGCTCTGGATCGAGACACCACGGGGAGCGGTCGGATGTATCCTTTTTTCGGGCAGGCGGCCTGGCTGCCCGATGGCTACGCCGAGCTGTCCGTCCGCCGGGAGGTCCCAGTGGTCCCCGCCTTCGCCCGATGGGAGGGAATCGGCGTTCGCCTCCGGATTTGGCCTCCCCTCTGGCCCGCCGGGAAATCGGGAAACGCTCGGGAGAACCTGGTCGCCCAGGTCCTGGCGATTTTCGCCCAGGTCCTCCAGGAGGCCCCAGATCAATGGGTGCTGACCACACCGATCTGGCGGATCCCCCATCGCTCCTCCGGCGATTTCCGCTAAAGGAGCATGAGGCTTTGGCCTTTTTATCCTTTTTGTGAAGAAGTCTGGCGCTAAAGTGGCCTGCTTTAAACAAATGATTGCCAGAGAGATAAAATGAAAATGGGAGGAAAGCGCATTCCATTGCTCATCTGGTTTCACTTCCCGTCCCGCTGAAGGCCTTGCCCCCTCTTGATGGACGATGGCTCATGGGCCCCGCTCATGGGCCGCAATGGGAGGGGGTAAGGCGTGTGAAAGGGCGGCATGTAGGGAGGGAAGCCCTTCAAAGGCGCGCCTCTCTTTCATCATCCCTGAAAGCGGGAAAAGGGCGGCTACCGATGCGCATTGCTCTGGTTTCCCCTTATGATTTCGCTGTGCCGGGGGGAGTCAACAATCACATCGCGCATCTGGCGCGGAGCCTGCAACGCCTGGGCCATGAAGCGCACATTATCGCTCCCGCCTCCGATAAGCGTGCCAGCGGGGACGGATTCATCAACGTCTCCGCTTCGGTGATCGCTTTCCCTTTCGCCGGGTCGATCGCCCGGATCAGTCTGTCGCCTCGTCTCTACCGCCGGATCAAGACCATCCTACAATCCGGCGCCTACGACGTCCTTCATCTGCACGAGCCGTTGACCCCAGCCCTTCCCCTAGCGGTCCTGCGGCATCGGGATCTCGTCCCCCATGCGATCGCGGTGGGGACCTTCCACGCCTATCGGGAGGTCAGCCGCACGTATTACTACGGGAAGCCGCTGTTGCGTCGTTTCTTCAAGCGGTTGGACGGGTGCATCGTGGTCTCCGAGGCGGCCCGGCAGTATCACATGCGTTACTTCCCCGCGGACTACGTGGTGATCCCCAACGGGATCGATTACGCCCGCTTCGCGGATCCGGATCTGCGCCCGCCGGAGCCCTTCGCCGACGGCCGCCCGACGGTCCTCTTCGTGGGCCGACTGGAGCGACGCAAAGGGCTCCGGTATTTGCTGGAGGCCTTCGCCCGGGTGCAGGCCAGCATCCCGGAGGCCCGGTTGCTGGTGGTGGGCGCCTTCGGCAAGGCAGAAAAAGCTCCTTACGTGGCTCAGGCCTGGGCGCTCCGTCTGCGCAATGTCCGCTTCATCGGGTACGTCCCGGATGAGGAGCTGCCGTGCTATTACCGGGCCGCCACCGTCTTCTGCGCCCCCTCCATCGGCATGGAAAGCTTCGGCATCGTGCTCCTGGAGGCCATGGCGGCTGGCGTCCCGGTCGTGGCCA
>DATMAC010000265.1:0-4755 GCA_035573655.1 Thermoflexus sp. | reverse complement strand
CCCCAAAGTCCCTATCCGGAAACCCTTACACCGTCTGGGGAGACTAGCGGTCCGATGAACAGGTAGTGACAAATCTTCTCCGAAGGTTCATCCTTGCGACAAAGCACTAAGAAACCGGCTTTCGGAAAACCTGTTGCCCGCAAGCGACCGCAGCCCGATCGCGGGGTGCGAACGCCAGGTATTGATAGAGGGTCCCCACTCCATACAACACCGCGGTCGCCAAGAGCATCGGAACCAACCCATATTGGAGCTGGAGGAAGCCCGAGAGGGCCGCGCCGACCATCCACCCGGCCTCCCAGGTCCAGTTCAGGATCCCGCTGACAGCGGCCCGTCCGGTTGCCGGAACCTGCTCCATACAGAACTCCGTATAGAGGGGAGAGGCCATGTTCATCAACGCGCCCCGGAGCACCATGGCCAGCGCGGCCAGATGGGCCTGGTCCGTAAGGGCCATGCCGATCAGGAACCCGATGGAGAGCCCCTGGGTCAGCGCGATCGTCGCGATCCGGCCGATCCATTGGGCGATCGCTGGCGCCAGCAGGGTAGCGAACCCGGTGGCCGCCGAGGTCATGGCGAATAGAACACCCAACGTCTGATCATCCAGCTGATAGCGCTCGTGGAAGTACACATTCAAAAAGGGAATGCTCAATGCAGCGCCCACGCCCAACAACAGGTTGGGGATGGCCATGAGGGCAACGCGGCCCTCCAGGGCCGGTTTCCGCCATCCGGCCGGCTGATTCCGCGATGACGCACGTGGGACCTCCCGGATCCCGAGCAGGGGAAGGACGGCCAGGAAGTCCAAGAGCGCGGTGAACAGGATCGGCCCCGCGTACGCCGTGGGGCCCACGGGCCCGAAGGCCCGAAAGAGATCGGGAAGCGCCCCGCCGATCCACTCGCCGAAAAACCCTGTCCAGAACAACAGGGCGGAGGAAAGAGCGAACAGACGGGTGCGCTCCATCCCCGATGCGTTCTCGGTCAGGAACGGCGCGTAGACGATAAAGAACAGGTTGTATCCGGCCCCGATGAGGCCGACCCCAAGGCCCACCCCCAGCGGGGAGATCCCTAGACCGACCCCGACCGTCCCGATCGCCATCAGGAGGCCCCCAAGGATCAGCATCGGTCGATGGCCGACGCGATCCGCCCACCATCCGGCCGGCAGGCCGATCCCCAGGGCGATGGCGGAAGGCAGGGCGTTCAACACGCCGATAAGCCCCCGGGAATATCCCAGCTCCAGGAGATGCAAATTCAGCCAGAGCCCATAGATGGCGCTGCTCAACCCGTGCAGCGCCAAAGCGATGAGGAAGAGCCGGACATTCCGCGTGTAGGAAGATCGTTGCCATGTCCGCATCGCTCTCCTCCCGTTCAGGATTCCCAGCAGGACTGGCGCTGCTGAGAGCCGCACGGGCGGAGCGGAAGGACGACGCCCCCGCTCCTCCTCCCCACGATCCCTGGACCGTGGGGAAGCGAGAGAGAAGCATCGGTCGGGGGGCTGAGGAGAGCGCCGAGGACCGTCTGTCCAGCCTCCCCACAGCCCACCAACCTCGCGACACCTCTTATCGCTCGGAGGGAACCGGAGTTGCCGGGAGTGGCCTTTTCCCCGAAACACTCCTACAAGGTCGAACGAACCGGTTATCCGGAGTCCAGGGCCTCGGGTCATCCCATCCGGCGGAGTCTTCGCGAGCCCCGTATGACAATGCAAAAGGACGGCCGGAGGGAACATCATGCGAGAAGCCGAACCCGAGGCCCTTTCATCGGTTTCGGCATGCCTTCCCTCCCCCAGCCCTCAGGCCGAGGGGGAAGGCCCTTCGGCCGCTTCTCACGGTCTTGGAACCGCGCTGCTCCGCACTCGGACAAGGCGAGGCCCACCCAGGCGGGGGAGCGGCAATAGGGGCACAACCTACCCGGACGCGGCAGCTGACGCCTGATCCTACGCGTCTACCTTCGACAGCGATCCTGGAGAGGCCACTCATGATCTTAGAGGGCCGGCATAAGAATTGCGTAAGCAAGGCTGGTTCCCTTCGTTGTGAAAAGGGCCAAAGGTTGGGATATAATGTATCCAATGCTCGCTTTCAATGCTTTGAATTCACCTTGTTATGAAGATGGGAGTTTCCATGAGGAGCAGGACGCTTACATATCCTGTCCCTCATGGAAAAATTTCACGAACCGAACACTCGTCGCTATGAGGGGGGAGCGCACCTGTCGTTTGCGGCGACCCACAGGGTCACCGGGATTAGGAAGCTCCTTTGTGGGGCTAGGAGTGGTGTCGCTCGGAATCTGCCAGAGAAAACGGAGGACCCCAACCCCCCATAGGGGGTGATTAAGATGGGGTGTCCAAGACCCTTGGGACTGCCCCCAATCACCGGTGGGGAGGGATGCTGAGCTTCCCTCGAGGCCAACGGCGCGAGCCCCGTCTGTTCAGTGGGGGAAGCGCCCGCATCGCCCCTTGGGTTATCATGAAGCAGGAACCCTGATTCGGAGGAAAGGAGCGTGAGCACTGCCCTGAATATCGCGCAGATCTTGCTAGCGATCGCATTGATCGCCATTATTCTGCTTCAAGCTGGCTCTTCCCAGCTGGGAGGGGTCTTTGGATTAGGAGATGTGGGGGTGCCCCGAAAGCGTCGAGGGCTGGAGCGCACCGTCTTTAACCTCACGATCTTCCTAGCGGTCCTGTTCCTACTCCTGGCCGTGGCGAATGTGATCGTGACTGGGACCCCCATCGGTTAATTGTCTCCATGGATGTTCTTCCCTCCTTGGGGTAGGTGCACCCATGTAGGGGCACCCCTTGTGGGTGCCCCTACATGGGTGCATCAGGGCAGGCGCGAGGTCTGTTCCTTCCATACCTTTTCCAGGGCACAAGGGCCACACTGGAAGAGGTGGGGCATCCCCTACCGGGGATCCCAGGGGTTGGTTGTCCGTATTCACAAGACTTCTTGCTCATATCGTTCAACCCGGGGTGTGAAGAGATCAAAAGATGGCTACCCGTCCACGTTATCCCACTTTGGCTCGTGGGTTGTATCTCCCGTTGATCCTGGTGCTCCTCACAGCGCTCAGCCTGGGGGCATTGATGATCTCCCTGGCCCTACGGGCGGGCGTGGAAACGGTCCCGGCCCGAGGGGGGCGCTATGTGGAAGCGATCATCGGGCCGATCGCCACCTTGAATCCACTCCAGATCCAGCTGGGAGATCCGGAGGCCGATATCACCCGCTTGATCTTTAACGCCCTGGTCCGGTTCGATGAGCGGGGATTGCCCGTGGGGGATCTCGCTCAGCGCTGGGAGGTTTCTGAGGATGGATTGCGATATACATTCTATCTACGCCCGAACGTCCGCTGGCACGATGGAGCCCCGCTGACCGCGAACGATGTTCTGTTCACGGTGCGCCTGCTGCAGTCGCCGGAGATCCCGGGCCCTCCTGAGCGCGCGCGCCTTTGGCAATCCATCGAGGTCGTTCCGGTGAACAGCTTGACTGTGCAGTTCCGGCTCCCGGAGCCGTTAGCGCTCTTTCCTGAGCTCCTGACCTTTGGGATCTTGCCTGCCCATCTCCTACGCGATGTCCCC
The DNA here is from genome assembly GCA_035573655.1 of Thermoflexus sp. Taxonomy (GTDB): domain Bacteria; phylum Chloroflexota; class Anaerolineae; order Thermoflexales; family Thermoflexaceae; genus Thermoflexus. The sequence goes on along the minus strand of DATMAC010000265.1, from coordinate 1,202 downwards.
CCAGCTCAGCTGAGCACACATCCATTCGCCCTGAATCCGATCGGTACCGGCCCCTATCGGGTGGCTGGTGTGCATGTGGAGGAGGGACGGATCCAACGGGTCGTCCTTTCCGCAAACCCTTCATATTTCCGAGGGCCGCCGCTGCTGGAGCAGGTGGAGTTCCGCATTTTCCCAGATACTCGAACGGCCCTTCTGGCCTATCGCGCGGGGGAGGTCCAAGGGATCGCCCGCATCGCTCCCTTAGATCTCGATCAGATTCGCGCCCTCCCTTCCCTGAACTTGTTCTCGGCGATGCTTTCCAGCTATCAGGCGATCCTGTTGAACCATGCCTCGCCGCTGTTCCGCGAGCGGGAAGTGCGGGAAGCCCTCTGGCTTGCCTTAGATCGGCAGCGCTTGATCGATCAGTTCCTATCCGGCCAGGGTGTGATCGCTGACAGTCCGATCCCGCCCGGAAACTGGGCTCATCACCCACAGCTTCGAGCGATCCCGTACGATCCGGAGAAAGCCCGAGCCCTGCTGGAGGCGCGGGGTTGGGTGATCCCTGAAGGCGGAACAGTACGCCAGAAAGGCGATCTGACATTGCGGTTCCGGCTGGCCGCGAGCGCTGATGGGTTCCATGAACTGATCGCTCAAGAGATCGCCCGGCAGTGGCGGGCGATTGGGGTCGCGGTGGATGTGGAACCCATCCCAGGGGACCTGGTGGGTCAGGTCTTAGCCCCCCATCGCTTCGACGCCGCGCTGGTTGAGCTGATGGTGCCGGGGGATCCGGACCCTTACCCTTTCTGGCATGAAACCCAGGTGGATTCCGGGCAAAACTACGGTGGGTTCCGGGATCGGGACATCAGCGAAGTCCTTGAGGAAGCCCGTCGGACCATGGACATCGTTCGCCGCCGGGAGCTTTATTGGCGCTTTCAGGAGTTGTTCCAGGAGAAAGTCCCGGCGATCTTGTTGTTTTACCCGGTTTACACCTTTGTTGTGGATGAGCGGATCTCCGGGATCCAGGTGGGAGAGTTATTCTACTCGCCGGCAGACCGTTTCGCTGGGATCGAGGAGTGGTATACGCTGGTCCGCCGCCGGATCATTGTGCGATAGCCCGGAGATCAGGGGTAGGGACACTCCTTGTGGGTGCCCATGACCGGCATAGTCCGCTGAGCCGATGGGTTGGGCGATGTGCTGAATGGAAAATGTTCTGTGAGGGGCGG
>DATMAC010000264.1:0-12061 GCA_035573655.1 Thermoflexus sp. | reverse complement strand
AACCCCCATATGGGAATTCATTTGATGAATTTCATAAGCGCCCTACTGGATCCGAAAGGAGTCCGAGATGGCGCGCACGGTGATGAGCGTTCGAGAGCCCGCGGTGGCGGGCGCTTTCTATCCAGCGGATCCCAAGGCCCTGGCGGAGATGGTCGATCAGTTGCTCGCGGAGGCCCCGCGCTACGATCCGGAGCCCATGGCCCTCATCGTCCCCCATGCGGGCTACATTTATTCCGGCCACGTGGCCGCGTGGGGGTTCAAACAGCTAACGGATCGCGCCTATGACGCGATCGTGGTGTTGGGCACCAACCACGTGGAGCCGTTCTTCCGCGAGATCTCGGTGTGGGCGCGCGGGGCGTGGCGGACCCCCTTGGGGGAGGTGCCGATCGATGAGGAGCTCGCCGAGGCCCTGCTGGCCGCCGGCCCGCCCCTGCGGTTCGTGCCCGAGGTCCACCTCGAGGAGCATTCCATCGAGGTGGAGCTCCCCTTCCTCCAGCGCCTCTTCCCGGACCTCCGGTTCGTCCCTGTGATGATCGGGGAGCCCTCATTGGAAAACGTCGAGGCCCTGGCGGACGCCCTGGCCCGGGCCTTGGCGGGGCGGCGGGCGGTCGTCATCGCCAGCACCGATCTCTCGCATTACCCGCGGGATGAGCACGCCCGTCAGGTGGACACGGCGGCCATCGGGGCGATCCTCTCCCTGGACCTCCGGCTGGTGCGCCACACGATCGAGGAGTGGATGGCCCGGCGGATCCCCGGGTTGGCGACGCTGATGTGCGGCGAGGGGCCGGTGCTCACCGCCATGGCGTACGCGAAGCGCGTCGGCGCGAGGCACGCGCGCCTGCTCAAATACGCCAACTCCAGCGATGTCCCCTACGGGCGCAAGGACCACGTGGTGGGCTATGCGGCGATCCGCTTCGCCCGGGAGCCGGATCCCCCACTGGGGGAGGAGGATCGGCGGACCCTTCTCAAGATCGCCCGGGAGGCGGTGGAGCATGCGGTGCAGGGGAAGCCGCTGCCGACGCTCCACGTCTCCTCGCCGGCCCTGCAACTGCCCCGCGCCTGTTTCGTCACCCTCACCAAGGGCGGACATTTGCGGGGGTGCCGGGGGGAGATCTGGCCGCGCTCGGACGTGGCCCACGCGGTGCAGCGGGTGGCGGTGCTTTCCGCGCTGGACGACCCGCGCTTCCCGCCGGTGACCGTGGAGGAGCTGCCCCATCTGGAGTACGAGATCAGCCTGCTCACCCCGATGGATCCGGTGGAGCGGGTGGAGGAGATCGTGGTGGGGCGGGATGGCCTTTTCATCGTCGCCGGGGGGCGCAGCGGCCTGCTGCTCCCCCAGGTCCCGGTGGAGCAGGGGTGGGACCGAGAGACCTTCCTGCGGGCCCTCTGCCTCAAGGCGGGCTTGCCGGAGGACGCCTACCGCTGGCCCGACGCCTGGCTCTTCCGGTTCGAGGCGGAAGTGTTCGCGGAGCAAGGGCACGGTGAGCAGAAGTAGGGGTTTGGGGGGCTGGAGGCTACCGAAGGCCGCCCCCAGCCCTCAAAGAATTTCTCCTTCCCCTTCCCCTAGCTCAGAGAGTTGCGAGGAGCAGGGGGGCTGTCGGTCTTCCTGATTGCACACCCTAAAAACAGGAGGGAAGAAACACCAGATCGTGGTGGGGGTGGGACATGCTGAACGAGGCCGACACGCGCGCCCGATTGATCGAGCCGAAACTGAAAGCCGCAGGCTGGAACGACCGCGAGATCACTCGGGAGTTCTACTACAACGCCAACTACCAATACACCCCGGGGAAGATCCTCTTGGTGGGAGACAGGGTGCAAAGGGGGAAGGCGAAGCGTGTGGATTATCTCCTGCGCTACACCGATGGATTCCCCATCGCTGTCGTGGAGGCTGAACCGGAGGATCATTCCCCGGAAGCGGGCTTGGAGCAGGCGAAGCGATACGCTAAGGACCTCGGGTTGGCTTTCGCCTACGCCACCAACGGCCATCGGATACTCGAATACGATTTCTTCACTCATACGACCAGGGAGTTAACCGCCTTCCCCACGCCGCAGGAGCTTTGGAGACGCTGGAAAGCCAATACGGGTCTCGATCAACCCATCCGGGGACAATTGCGGGAGGCGCCCGCCGTCTACGGGATCGCCGAGGAGGTTTCCTCGAATCCGCTGCTTTATCCGTATTGTCCGGAAAGCCTCTGCGGCAAGCGCCCGTTCTACTTCCAGGAGACCGCGATACGAGAAGTGATCCTCCGCATCATGCGCGGGCGGAAGCGCATCCTCTTGACCATGGCCACCGGCACGGGCAAAACCTTCGTGGCCTTCCAAGTGGTCTGGAAACTCATCAAGTCCGGATGGCTCCAGAGGCAGCATCCCGACCGCCCCGCTCGCGTGCTCTTCTTGGCCGATCGGGTGGTGCTTCGCAATCAGGCCTACAACACCTTTTCTCCCTTCGCCACCGGCACCAGCGACCCCCGTTATCTCATCGAGGGGCATCCACCGAACCTAAACCGCGATTTGTATTTCGGCATCTACCAAACCCTTTGGAGCCCGGACGAAACCGGAGAGCGCCTTTTCGAGAAGTTCCCATCGGACTTCTTCGATTTGATCATCATTGACGAGTGCCATCGCTCCGGCTGGGGCACCTGGCGGGAGATTCTGGATCACTTCGCCTCCGCCATCCACCTGGGCATGACCGCTACGCCGAAGCAAGATGAGAACGTGGACACTTATGCCTATTTCTGCGCCGAAGAGCCCGAGGTGTTCATCGATCCGGATGAGCCGGCGCGGGGGACGTGGCGTCCGCCGGCCTTCCAATACAGTTTGGGGCAAGGCATCGAGGACGGCTTTCTCGCCACCTATAAGGTTCACCGGGTGCGCACCACGGTGGATGCCACCGGGTTGCGTTTGGAGGACGCCATCGAGCAGGGGGCCGAGGTCTTCATCCCCGAGGATGTGGAGCCGCGGGAGATTTACACCACGCCGCAATTCGAGCGGGAGATCACCCTGCCCGACCGAACCCGCGCGATGGTGAAGCATCTGGCGGGGCTGTTGCGGCGCTTCGGGCATATGGAGAAGACGATGGTCTTCTGTGTGGACATGGAGCACGCCCGCCTGGTGGCACGGCTTCTGCAGGAGGAGTTCGGCCCTGAGACGGGTCTGGATCACTACGCTGTCCCCATCATCTCCGAGGAGGGCGATGAGGCCCGTCGCTGGCTGGAGGATTTCGCCGACTCCGACAAAAAGGCGCCTGTTGTGGCTACGACCGCCGAGCTCCTCTCCACCGGCGTGGACGTGCCCGCGTGTCGCAACATCGTGTTCATGAAAACGGTCTCCTCTCCCGTTCTCTTCAAGCAGATCATCGGGCGCGGGAGCCGTATCGATCCCAGCACCGATAAGTACTGGTTCCGCATCATCGACTACACCGGGGCCACACGGCTTTTCGATCAGTGGGATCGTCCCCCGGGGCCGCCCCCCGAGCCCCCGAAGGGGCCCTTCACGGCCCGTTTGGAAGGCGTGGTCCTCCATGGGGAGACGCGCGCGCTCATCGCCGGCGCTTCGGTCAGCGTTCGCACAGGTCCCAATTCGCAACAAGGCCCTATCTATACCGATGGGGAAGGGAGGTTTGCTTTCGACCATCTTCCGGAGGGGACCCTGACCCTCATTGTGCGCGCGCCCGGCTTTGTCCGGCGCGAGCTCCGAGTGGACACATCCGCCGATCAGACGGTCTTCATCGAGGTCCCCCTCAAACCCGAACGCAAATCCCCCAGCAAGATCCGCGTGGAAGGGCTGGAGGTGACCATCGCCGATGAGGCGATCTTCACCATAGACGCCACGGGCCAACAGTTGTCGTTGGCGGAGTACCGGGACTACACCCGCCATCAGGTGCGTCGGCATGCGCCCACCTTCAAGGACCTTCGTAGCATCTGGGTGGACTCCCAGCGCCGACGGGCTTTCTTGGAGGAGCTGCGTCGCCTCAGCGTCCATCCGGAGATCCTCGCGGAGGTGGAGGGGAACCCGGAGGCGGACACCTACGACCTCCTCGCCCACATCGCCTTCGGTGCACCCGTGCGCACTCGCAGCGAGCGCGCCACGGCGTTCCTCAACCGCGAGCAGCGCTTTCTCCGAAAATACGCCGATGACGCTCGCCAGGTCATCTTAGAGCTGCTGGACAAATACCGCGTGGGTGGAATCGAGCAAATAGAGCCCGAGATCTTCAGCGTCTCCCCCTTCCGGGAGTGGGGTGGCGTCGTGAAGATCAGCCAGCGGTTCGGGGGGATTGAAGGCCTGGGTCGGACGCTCCAGGAAATGCGCGAGCGCATCTACCCTGTTTCGGAGGTGGTCGCTTCGTGAACAACCGACCCCAAACCCGTGAGACCTTGGCCAATGAGATCTGGCGGGCCTGCGACATCCTGCGCCGCGACAACAACTGCGGCGGCGTCATGGAATATGTGGAGCATCTTTCCTGGCTGCTCTTCTTGCGCTTTTTGGACGCCCAGGAGGAGGAGTGGGAAGCCCAGGCCCAGCTGGCGGGGCGGAGCTATCGTCCCGTCCTGGAGCCGCCCTATCGCTGGCGGGACTGGGCCACGAAGGATTGGCCCGCTGATGACCTGCTCAGCTTTGTCCACGGGAAACTCATTCCCTATCTGCAGACCCTTGGCGGCGATCCGCTGCGCGACACCATCCGAGGGGTCTTCGCCGAACGCAACGTCATCGTCTGCGCCTCCGGTTACAACCTGAAAGACGTGCTCTCCATCATCAACGGCATTGACTTCCACAGCCAAGACGACATCTTCACGGTCTCCCAGGTCTACGAGGAGCTGCTCCGCCGCCTCGGCAGCGAGAACCGGCTGGCGGGGGAGTTTTACACCCCCCGTCCGGTGGTGCGCTTCATCGTGGAGCTGGTCAACCCTCAAATCGGGGAGACCGTCTACGACCCTGCCTGCGGCACGTGCGGCTTTCTGGCCGAAGCTTACCTTTGGATGAAGCGCCAGGAAAAGACCGTTGAGGATCACAAAACCCTGCAAGAACGCACCTTCTTCGGGTAGGAGAAGAAACCGATCCCAGCGCTCTTGGGCCTGATGAACATGGTCCTACACGGGGTCACCGCCCCCCGTATCCTGCGCAAGAACACCCTGGAGGAGAACATCCGCCAGGTCACCGAGCGCTACGACGTCATCATGACCAACCCGCCCTTCGGGGGGACCGAAGGGTACCACATTCAGCAAAACTTCCCGGTGCGGTCGCAAGCGACGGAGCTGCTCTTCCTGCAGCACATCATGAAGAAACTGAAACCCCGGGACGGGGCCCGCTGTGGCATGGTCGTCCCGGAAGGGACGCTCTTCCGCGGGGGCGCCTTCGCGGAGGTGAAGCGGGCGCTTCTGGAGGAGTTCAACCTCCACACCATCGTCAGCCTGCCGCCCGGGACGTTCGCACCTTACTCCGATGTCAAGACCGCCCTCATCTTCTTTGAGCGGCCGGGGCCGACCAAGGAGATTTGGTATTACGAGCTTCCCTTACCCGAGGGGCTGAAGAAGTTCAGCAAAGGCAGCCCCATCCAGGATGAGCACTTCGCGGAAGCCCGCCGGCTCTGGCGGGCTTGGGACGCCTATCGCAAAGGGCGGGGCCCGCGGGAGGCATGCCTGTCCGAGCTTTCCTGGATCGTGCCCGTGGAGGAGGTCAAGGCCCGCGGCTACGACCTCACCGCCCGCAACCCGAATCGCAAGGAAACCGAAGCGCTTCCCTCGCCCGCAGAGATTGTGGCAGGCCTGCTCGAGCGGGAGCGGGAGATCTTGAGCATCGTGGAGGAGCTGGATGAACTCCTCGGCAACAACAAGGAGGTGACGGAGGCATGAGCGAGGGACCCTACAAGCTCCCCGAGGGCTGGCGGTGGGTGAGGTTGGGGGAGGTGTGTGAGATTAATCCTCGCCGTCCTCGAATTGTGCGAGATCCTGAGGCGCCGACTACCTTTGTGCCTATGAGTGCGGTGGATGAAGAAAGCGGAACCATTGTCGCTGCTGAGGAGAAGCCGTTTGCTCTGGTTCGACGCGGTTACACTTACTTTGAGGAAGGGGATGTTCTATTCGCTAAGATAACGCCCTGTATGGAAAACGGGAAAGCAGCGATAGCACGTGGCTTAAGGGATGGCATTGGATTCGGCTCCACCGAATTCCATGTTCTGAGGCCTCGGGATTCAGTGATTAGCGAATGGATTTGGCTTTTTGTGCGACGAGAACCATTTCGCCAAGCAGCCCGAAAAGCCTTTCGCGGGGGTGTCGGACAACAGCGCGTTCCGCAAGATTTCATGGAGGAGCACCCTATCCCCCTCCCCCCTCTCTCCGAGCAGCGCCGCATCGTGGCGCGGATTGAGGAACTGATGGTACGGGTGCGCGAGGCGAAGCGCCTGCGACAGGAGGCCAAAGAGGACACCGAGCGCCTCTGGCAAGCCGTCCTGGCCGAGACCTTCCCCCGCCCCGGCGCTGAGCTTCCTAAAGGGTGGCGGTGGGTGAGGTTGGGGGAGGTGTGTGAGATTAATCCTCGTCGTCCTCGAATTGTGCGAGATCCTGAGGCGCCGACGACTTTTGTGCCCATGAGTGCGGTGGATGAGGAAAGCGGAACCATTGTCGCTGCTGAAGAGAAGCCGTTTGCTCTGGTTCGACGCGGTTACACTTACTTTGAGGAAGGGGATGTTCTATTCGCTAAGATAACGCCCTGTATGGAAAACGGAAAAGCAGCGATAGCGCGTGGCTTAAGGGATGGCATTGGATTCGGCTCCACCGAATTCCATGTTCTGAGGCCTCGGGATTCAGTGATGAGCGAGTGGATTTGGCATTTTGTGCGGCAGGCGTCATTTCGCCAAGCGGCCCGAAAAGCCTTTCGCGGGGGTGTCGGACAGCAACGAGTTCCACAGGAGTTCTTAGAGAATTATCTTATCCCCCTCCCCCCTCTCTCCGAGCAACGCCGCATTGTAGCGCGGCTGGAGGCGGTGCAAGCGAAGATCCGAGCCCTCAAAGAGGCGCAGGCGGCCACCGACGCGGAGCTTCAGCGCCTGGAGCAGGCGATTTTGGAGAAGGCCTTCCGGGGAGAGCTATGATGCAGGTCAGCCTGTGGGGGTGAGGGTACCCAAGGGGTGCCTCCACGTTCGGGCATGGACATCCCGTTTGGGGGCGCCCCTACAAAGGGGTGCGAATAGATCCCGTGGGGGTGGAGGCCTTCCGTTTGCCCTGATGAGGTGCCTGCGAATGGGGACGCCCACGAATGGAGGCGCCGATGGGGCACCCACAAGGGGTGCCCCTACGTTAGGATGCGAATGCCTGTTGTAGGGGCAGGCACAGGGCCTGCCCTAAGGGCATCCAAGAAGGGTGTGGATATCCTTTTGTAGGGGCGCCCCTTGTGGGCGCCCTATAAAAGGGCGCGAATAGATCCCGTGGGGGTGAAGGCCTTCCGTCTGCCCTGATGGGGTGCCTGCAAATGGGGACATCCACAAATGGGGGCACCCACAAGGGGTGCCCCTACAGCGGGATGTGAATGCCTGCTGTAGGGGCGGGCCTTGTGCCCGCCCCCCTTGTGCCTGCAAATGGGGACGCCCACGAATGAGGGCGCCGATGGGGGCACCCACAAGGGGTGCCCCTACATCAGGATGCGAATGCCCGTTATATGGGCGGGCCTTGCGCCTGTCCTGGGGCATCCAGGATATCGGCGCGAATATATCCCGGGTAGGGGCTGGCCTGGTGCCTGCCTCGAGGCGCGGCCCTACGAATCCAATCCGGAGCACAAAACTATGCCCTATGATCCCCAAAGACATCATCGGCGCAGCATTCGATTACGAGGATATGATTACAGTCAGCCTGGGGCCTACTTCATCACCATCTGCACTCAGAATCGTGAATGCCTGTTCGGTGAGGTTGTGGATGGGGAGATGGAACTGAACGACGCCGGTCAAATGGTGGCCGAGCAATGGCAGGCGCTGCCGGAGCGTTTTCCCCATATCCGCATGGATGCGTTTGTGGTTATGCCGAATCACCTGCACGGGATCATCCTCATCGAGCCCATCGATGCCCGCGCGGATCGGGCGACTTTTGGGGGGCATCAAGAGGCGCCTGCTCAAGGTGCCCCTTCCATCGGGGTCGTGATCGGTGCATTTAAATCGCTCACGACGGTTTTGTATGCCCACGGGGTTCGGCAGTTCGGGTGGACCCCATTTTTTGGGCGTTTGTGGCAACGCAATTATTATGAACACATCATCCGAGATGAGCATTCTCTGAAGCGCATCCGTGCGTATATCCTCTCAAATCCCTCGCTCTGGCCTCTGGATCGGGAGAACCCCCAGCGTATCCCGGGGATTGGTGAAGGGCTGTTGCCTTGGTAGGATCAGGCCCAGGGGCCTAACAGGGGGCGCCTCTACATCAGGATGAGGTGGATATCTTTTTGTAGGGGCGCCCCTTGTGGGCGCCCTATAAAAGGGGTGCGAATAGATCCCGTGTGGGTGAAGGGTTCCGTCTGTCCTGATAGGGTGTCTGCAAATGAGGGCCCCCCACGAATGGGGACACCCACAAGGGGTGCCCCTACGTTAGGATGCGAATGCCCGTTGTATGGGTGGGCCTTGCCCGTAGGGCACCTAAAAGGGTGCGGATATCCTTTGTAGGGGCGCCCCTTGTGGGCGCCCTATACAGGGGCGCGAATAGATCCCGTGCGGGTGGAGGGTTCCGTCTGCCCTGGTAGGGTGCCTGCAAATGGGGGCATTCACGAATGGGGGCGCCGATAGGGGCACCCATAAGGGGTGCCCCTACGTTAGGATGCGAATGCCCGTTATATGGGCGGGCCTTGTGCCCGCCCGCAGGGCAGGGTGCAGATATCCTTTGTAGGGGCGCCCCTTGTGGGCGCCCTATACAGGGGCGCGAATAGATCCCGTGCGGGTGGAGGCCTTCCGTCTGCCTTGCTGGGGTGCCTGCAAATGGGGACATCCACGAATGGGGGCGCCAATGGGGGCACCCACAAGGGGTGCCCCTACATCAGGATGCGAATGCCCGTTGTAGGGGCGGGCCTTGTGCCTGCCCTCCTTGTGCCCGCAAATGGGGACGCCCACGAATGGAGGCGCCGATGAGGCACCCACAAGGGGTGCCCCTACATCAGGATGCGAATGCCCGTTATATGGGCGGGCCTTGTGCCTGCCCTCCTTGTGCCCGCAAATGGGGACGCCCACGAATGGAGGCGCCGATGGGGGGCACCCACAAGGGGTGCCCCTACATCAGGATATGAATGCCCGTTGTAGGGGCGGGCCTTGTGCCCGCCCCCCTTGCGCCTGCAAATGGGGACGCCCACGACTGGGGGCGCCGGTGGGGGCATCCATAAGGGATGCCCCCACACCAGGATTGTGAATGCCCGTTGTAGGGGTGGGCCTTGTGCTCGCCCTGCCTTCGGGCCTCGTTCTCCAACTCCGGATCCTACATCGATATCGCCGCGCTGGGGGTGAGTATTTTGTCCACCTTCCCAGCAGATTAGACTCCCTCGGGATGTGAACCCTATGCCTGGATGGATGGCACCTCGATGGCCGCGCCGCATGTGACGGGGTGGTGTGGTCGATCTGGTGCCGCGCTTTGGCAGATACTATTTTCCACTGCCACGGACTTGGGAAGCTTGGGTTGGGATCCGGATTTCGGTTATGGCTTAGTGAACGCAGAAGCAGCGGTCCGATGGCGTCCTGCGGTGACGCCAGCCCCACCGCCCGGACCTTATCGCGTATATCTGCCCTTGGTCAGCGCGGCGTGCCGGTAGGCGAGCCCACATAGCGGGTGCTTTGACGCCTGGCTGCGTTCTAAAAAACTCAAATGGATGAGGCAGAGCAAGCAGGCGGTTAGGAAGACGCTTTCTGAAGCAGGGAGACGAAAACGCGAACGGCGTCCCGCAGCGCCGACAACGAGATGTGTTCTTCAGGAGTGTGGGCGAGGGCCAAAGCGCCGGGCCCGAACACCACGGCGGGAGCTCCATACCGGGCGAAGGGCTCGGCGTCCGTCCAGCTGGGCATCCCGCTGAGGCGGACCGGGAGGCCGGCTTCCTGCAGCGCGGCGGCGAGGGCCTGAACCGGCGGGGCCTCCGCTGGGGTCTCAAAAGGGGCGGAAAGATCCACCACCTGCCAGGTCGCCCCGTAGCGGGCCAGCACCCCTTCGATCTCCCCCACGATGGCCTCCCGCGGGATCCCCGGCAGCCAGCGGATGTCCAGGTGCAGCGCGCAGCGATCCGGGATCACCAGGGCCCGCTCGCCGCCGTGGATGAACAAGGGGGTCACCGCCCCGCGGCCGATCAGCGGGTGGTCGGCCTGGATCGAGGGGAGGGATTCCAGCTCGCGCAGGAGCGCCAGGGCCTCGCGGATCGCGTTCCGGCCCGCCTCCACCACGGAGCCGTGAGCCGGGCGGCCGTGGATCTCCAGGGCGATCTCGATGGTCCCGGCCTCAGCGATGCCGATGGCGAAATCCGTGGGCTCGATCGCTAACACAGCCCCCGGCCGACAGGCTCGGGCCAGGGCCTCCGCCCCCCGCCCCATGTTCTCCTCATCGACGGTGAGGGCGATGGTGACGGAGGAGCGGGCGAGCCGCTCCGGCCCCACCATCTCCAGCGCCCCCATCAGGGCGGCCAACCCTCCTTTGACGTCCGCGCTGCCCAGCCCGTAGATCCGGCCATCTCGCTCCACCGCCTTGTAGGGCTGGGGATGGTTCAGCGGCGGCACGGTGTCCAGGTGGGCGGTGATCAGCAGCCGGGGGCGGGGCAGGGGGTGGATGAGCAGGTTCGGCCATGGATGATCCGGGACCGGGAAGCGGGCCACCGGGAAGCCACGGCTCCGGAACCAGTCCTCCAGGAACGCGAGGAGGGCCCCCTCCTCCCCGCTCGGGGAGGGGATCGCGATCAACCGGATCAAGAGATCACGAAGAAAGGCGTCCAGATCCTCGGTTCGATCCACCCGTTGTTCCCTCCACGGACATCGCCATGGGAATCGGAGCATTATAACCTATGTTCGCGGAGATGGGACGGGCACTGATGCGCCCTACTACGAACAAAATCTCGTTCGTAGTCGGGCGTTTTTGCGGCTTAACCTGCTTTGTTGCGAAGATAGAAATTTCTGTGAGGGGTGGGCCGCTTACGCGGCCCACCCCTCACAGAAATCCCACCACAGGCTCTCGGTTTCTTCTGGCGTTTGATGGCTTGGAGGGCCTTTCACGCGCCGTTCGGCGAGTGGAGGCCCGTTCTTTGTCTGACGCATAGAACGGGCACTGAAGTGCCCTACTACGAACGAAGTTTTTGTTCGTAGTAGGGCGCTTCAGCGCTCGTTTCTTTCTTGTTGACACCCATTGCGGGTCTTCGGTTTCCTCTGGCGTCTGATGGCCGGGAGGACCTTTCACACATCATTCGGTGGATGAAGACCTGTTCTTTGTCTGACGGTGGATGAAGACCTGTTCTTTGTCTGACGCGTGGGACGGGCACTGTTGCGACTGAACCAATGATTTGGGCCATCGCCTGAGGCGGAATTTGCCCCCTCATCCTCCCTTGTCCCTCTTCTCCCCCCAGAAACGGGGGGAGGGAGCGTTGCGGTGGATTGCCTAAATCATTTTTCCGGTTGCAAAAGCGCCCTACTACGAACAAAGCCCTGTGCGTAGTAGAGCGCTTGAGTGCCCGTTATCAGCATCGAACGCAGGGCGAGCCTTCATCGACCGCATGGTATGCGAAAGGCCTTTCTCCATCATCGGACATCAAGGGGAACCGACGAACCGTGACCGCTATGGGGTAGGGGCACCCCTTGTGGGTACCCCTACCCGGCGTTCACGTTCGATACCGCCCGTTGATGGTCACATAGTCGTGGGAGAGATCGCAGGTCCACACCCAATCTTCCCCATCCCCTAGACCTAGATCCAGGAGGACCCGGAACGATGGCGCTTGGAAGACCCGGCGGGCCTCCTCCTCGAAATAGAGGGCCGGGGCGCCCCGATCGAACAGCAAAATCGGGGATTCGTCCCCCCGCTGGATCCACAAGGAGATCGCGTCGGGGTCGAGGGACACACCGGCCGCTCCAGCGGCG
>DATMAC010000263.1:0-24884 GCA_035573655.1 Thermoflexus sp. | reverse complement strand
GGCGGGCTTCCGCCGCGCCGGGCGCTGGCCCTGCAGGCGGCGCGCCAGCTCCTCCGCCGCACGGACGCTCAGCCCTTCCTCCAAGATGCGCCGAAGAACCATCTCCTGTTGGGCGGGGTTGCTAAGCATCAGCAGCGCTCGCGCATGCCCTTCCGTGATACGCCCTTCCATCAGATGGGCCTGGATCGAAGGAGGCAGCTGGAGCAAACGGAGGGCGTTGGTGATCGTCGCGCGGCTCCGGCCCACCCGACGGGCCACCTCCTCGTGGGTCAGTCCGAAGGTCTCAATCAAATAGCGATACGCTTGAGCCTCCTCGATGGGGTTCAGGTCCGCCCGCTGAAGGTTCTCCACCAAGGCCAGCTCGAGCATCTGCTGGGGAGCTGCCTCCCGCACCACCACCGGGACCGTGGTCAACCCGGCGCGCTGCGCAGCCCGCCACCGGCGCTCCCCCGCGATCAATGTATACCGTGGAGGCTCCAGCTGGGTTTGGGTCACAATTAACGGCTGCAGCAGACCGTGTTCCCGGATCGATTGCGCCAGCTCCTCCAACTCCGCCTCATCGATCTGCCGGCGAGGCTGATGCGGGTTGGGCTCGATGGCGTCGATGGGGACCTCCAGGAGACCCATGGTTTCGCCCGCCGGCAGCAGCGCCTCCAAGCCCTTCCCCAACCCGAATTTACGCGCCATGCACGCCTCCTTGTGCGGAAGGAACCGGGATCCCATCCCCTCGCATCAGTTCCTGGGCAAGCGCCATATAGGCGATGGCCCCCGGCGACTGCGGGGCATAGGCGATGATCGGCAGGCCATAACTGGGGGCCTCCGCCAGGCGAACGCTTCGGGGGATCACGGTCTGGAACACCCGTCCCGGGAAGTGATGGCGAACCTCCTCCACCACCTGCTGAGCCAGACGGGAGCGGGCGTCGAACATCGTCAACAAGAAGCCTCGGACATGCAGCTGGGGATTGAACCGCTGCCGCACCCGTGTCATGGTCTGAAGCAGCCGGGAAAGGCCCTCCAGCGCCAGATACTCGCATTGAACCGGCACAATCAGGGCGTCGGCCGCGACCATCGCGTTGAGCGTGAGCAGACCCAAGCTGGGTGGGCAATCGATCAAAATGTAATCATATGCCCGCCGAACCCCTTCCAGAGCCTCCCGCAGGCGGAACTCCCGCCGTGGCGCCGGGACCAACTCCACCTCCGCCCCGGCCAGATCGGAGGTCGCCGGAGCCAACTGAAGGTTCGCCCACCGGGTCGGAAGGACCCGTTCCGCAAGGGGCAGGCCATCGACCAACGATTCATACACAGAGCCTCGAAGGCCACTCCGGTCGATCCCCAGGCTGGCCGTCGCGTTGGCCTGTGGGTCCAGATCGACCAACAACACCGAACGCCCAGCCGCCGCCAGGCAGGCAGCCAGGTTCACAGTGGACGTGGTCTTCCCCACCCCTCCTTTCTGGTTCGCGAACGCGTAAACCGGCATCCCGCTCTCCGGCTGCGAAGGGGCGCTAACTGGACAACTGGAATTCCCGCCGGATCGCTTCGATCTCCTCCGGGCGAGGTGTTCCTTCCAGGCCCGGACGGGTCACCGAGAGGGCGGCCACCCGGGCCGCGTAGTGAGCGGCGCCGAGGGGATCCCGGGTCTCCCATAGCCGGATGAAAAAGGCCGCGGCGAACACATCCCCTGCCCCGGTGGGATCCACTTCCTGTACAGGATACGCGGGGATGGGATGGGGGATCCCATCCTGGAAAAGGGTGGCCCCGCGGGCCGCCTGGGTGACGACAAGAATGGAAGTCCGACGAGCCCAACGGTGGGCCAGCTCCCAATCCCCTTGGATATCCTCCTCGCTGAAGACCACCGCATCCGCATGGGGAAGGAATTGTTCGGCCTCCGCCCAGGGCCGGGAATAGACATGGCCTGCCTCATCCCAGGCGCGCATCCAACCCTGAGGGGTGATCCCCCGCAGAGCACCCTCAAACAGAAACAACAGGGACGGATCCACCTCTCCAGCCACAGGGGCCAGGTGGACCACCCGGGGGCGCCGCCATTCCAGAGGGACCGCGGCTGGGAGCAAACGCTCGGCGACGCCGTGGAGGCGCTGCCGCCGGCCGTGAGGGGTGTAGAGATTCTCGAACTCCGTGGTGCGTTCGGCGGGCAAATTCAGCAACAACGCCCCATCCAGCGCGAACCGCGGATCCCAATCCGGCCCCGTGCTGGTGATCACCCCAACCCGCCAGCCGTGGGCCAGCGCGGTGCGCCCAGCGTAAGCCGCTGTCCCCCCAAACACCGGACCGCTCGGCGTTCGATCCCGACAAACATGCCCGATAATCACATAATCAACTGGGGACATAGATGTTCCTGGATTATGCATTCTCAGACGTCCAGCGCATGGCGATCACGACGCGACGTTCCTCCCCCTCGCCGATACTGTAAGTTGTCACCTTGGGGTGATCCTTCAAAGCCATATGGATGACCCGTCGCTCTGCAGCAGGCATGGGCTCCAGCTCCACGGGGCGGCCCGTGGCCATCACCTGTTCCGCCTTCTTCAGCGCCAAGCGGCGGAGCGCCTCGGCCCGCTTGGCCCGATAGCCGTTGATATCCACCACCAGGGGCACAAAAGCGCCCACCCGGCGGGCGACGATCGCCCGCGCCAGGGTCTGGAAAGCATACAGCGTGCGGCCGTGACGGCCGATCAGCCGGCCGGCCGTGGGGCCTTCAATTCGCACGGTCCAGATGGAATAACTCCCCCGGTCCTCAGGCCCTTCCACTGTTTCCTGAGCGATCGAAAGCGTTGCCTGTATCCCCAAGGAGGTCAAAAGGCCCGTGACCGCCTCTGCCACCGCCTCCTCGATTTGTTGCGGCGCCAACTCTCGGGCGGGAAGCTCGGGGGGGCGCCGCACCGTCAGACGGACCCGCGCCTCGCGGGCGCCGATGCCCAGGAACCCCGGGCTACCTGGATCCAACACCTCAATCTCCACCGCCTCACGGGGAACGCCCAGTTGGGCCAGGCCAGCTTGAATCGCCGCCTCAATTGTGGGTCCGCTCACCACCAGTTCCATACGCACCTCACATGGATCAGTGCTCGCTGTCCGCTTGATCATCATCGCTGGACTTTGGACAAACGGATGGCCCGACTCCGCGTCTGGGCCCTCGCCTTTACACGGGGCAAGCCTCTCGCCCCTTTCATCCTCCCCACGGCCCTTCGGAGCACTGGAAAGGGGGAAGCCGAATGATTTTCGGGTGGGTCAGGCCATCCCGAGTCAGCGGGCTCCCCGCGTTTTCCGACGAGGCCGGACAGAGGCCGCGGGGGAAGAGGAGCCCGAGGATGTCGGGGGCGGAGGGGCTGCAGCGGCCGATGCATCCCTTCCCCGGGCGAAGCGGCGGAGCAGGAATCCCTTCCAATCCCGCCCCACCAAGGCGAACTGGGCCACCGAGATCAGGTTCGTGACGATAAAGTAAATGCTCAGCCCTACCGCCAGGTTGTAGCTGATCCATCCGAAAAAGAGGGGCATATACAGGTTCATCAACTGGGTCGTCATACGGGTCTGGGGATCCGTGCTCGGCGGCGTCATCACCTTCTGAGACCACCACGTCGTGAGGATGACGAGCAGGGTCATGATCGGCAAGGGGATGAGGATGCCCCCGATCGGGAGGAAGATCCGTTCCGGCCGCCCCAGATCCCAAAACAGGAACTGGCTCTGAATCGGGAGCAGCGTGGCCAGAGCGGGGAAGCCGTTAAACCGATAGAGCAGCTTGGCCAAGTCGATGACAGACATCGGATTGAGGGCCAGCACATGGATAATGGCCTGGTAGACAGCGATGAGGATGGGGAACTGGATCAGCAGGGGCAGGCACCCCCCAAATGGGTTGACCCCGGCCTCCTTGTAAAGCTTCATCTGCTCCTGAGCCAACTTCTCCCGATCCTTAGCGTATTTCTTCTGGAGCTCCTGGAGCCGGGGCTGCAGCTCCTGCATCTTCCTCGCCGCCCGCTGTTGTTGGGCCATCAATGGATAAAGCAACAAACGGATCAACACGGTCAGGGCCACGATCGCCAGCACGAAATTCCGGCCCAGGGCCGCATAAAGCACCAGCAGGAGGTTCACCAGCGGTTGAAAGAACAAAAGGTTCGTCACCAGCGTGATCGGATTCATCCAACCTCCTTTACGCCTCGCGCTGTAAAAATGAGAGCGAATCCACCCGAGTGCTTCTTCCATTTGGGGAATACGCAGTGGGGAGACTGCCCCTCCCCCCTTTCTCCCTCCTCCCCGCGGCCCTTTGGGCCGCGGGGAGGAGGGAGAAAATCTTTTGGGGGCTGGGCCGGGGGCCAAAGGCCCCCGGCCCAGCCCCCGAAAACCTCAAATTTAAAATCGAAGTGCCGCCGTTTAACGCCCTAACTTCCACGCCTCCGTCAAATCCGGGTGGAACGCCACCAGCCGGAACGGTCCGCCGGTCGGAGCGACCACGATTTGACCCGCGACCGTCATCGGTGGGGTGAGGAGACGCCCCGGGGCGAGATTGACGGACTTCAACTTCGTTCCATCCTCTAAATTCACCAGATGAAGCCAGCCCGCCTCATCCGCGATGTAAACCCGGTTCTCCACCACCAGGGGTCGGGCGCGAACAGGGCCGTTGGCCTGGAACGGGCGGGGCCAAAGCGGCTTCCCCTGTCGATCGAGGGCGAAGACCCGCCCGCTCATGTCGCCCACGATCAGACGTTCCCCTGCCACCGCCGGCCCATCCCAGACCCAGTGATTCGCCTTAAAGCGCCATCGCTCCTGGCCCGTGGCCGGATCCACCGCGTAAAGGTGATCATCGAAGGCTCCCGCGTAAAGCGTATCCCCATCCAGCGTCAACGCGCCCGCGATGGCCCCTTGGGCCTGGAACGGCGCCGCCCACCGCAGCGTGCCATCCTTCCCATCCAACGCCAGCAGGCGATGGTCCATGGTCCCGACGATCAGCGTGGTTCCGAAGAGGGCCGGGGTGGCCCAAACCCGGGCGGCCCCTCGCCCGGCCTCGGGCAGCCGAGTCTGCCAAAGGACCTGGCCGGTTTCCGGGTTCAGCGCCAACACCCATCCATCCCCTGTCCCTACAAAGACCCGCGTCCCGTCCGAGACCAGGCCGGCGAAGATCGGGCCCAGCGGGCGCTGATCCGCTGGAGGATACACCCATTGAAGCGCCCCACTCCCCCGATCCAGCCCACAGAGGCGGCTTTCGCCGGTCCCAGGGTCTTCGGCCGCGATCACAATCCGATTTTCCAGCACGGCGGGGGACGCATGATAGGCTCCCGGGCAAGCCCCAGCGTTCCCATTCTTCGGGGGAAAGCGCCAAAGCTCCTGGCCGGAGCGCCCATCCACCGCGAACACAGCGTCCAGATCCGCCACGTAAATCACCTCACCGCTCACCTGCATCCCAGGCCAGCTGGATCCTGCCCCGCTGCAACCGGCCAGGAGAATCGCCGAAAGGATCCCGATCCCTGCGAAGAGCTTCCATGAAATCGCTGTTGCTTTGAACAACCTCTCCTCCCTCATCGTAGTCTGAGAGGCTCGCCCACGCCTTGTGCCGTTCGCCTCTCAAAGCCCCGATCCCTTTCCCTATGGCACAGGATCGTATCCTCCGGGGTGGAAAGGATGACACCGGGCGATCCGTCGGATCCCCAACCATCCCCCCCGGAGCAGCCCATAGCGGGCGATGGCCTCATAGGTGTATTGGGAACAACTTGGGTAAAACCGACAGCTGGGCGGCAACCATGGGGAGATCAGCCGCTGGTAGAGACGGATCAACCCCAACGCGGCCCATGCGGGCAAGCGCGTCCAATTCCATTCAGTTTGCTTCATGCCGGCATTCCTCGATCAATGAGATCCTGGCGGGCGGCGGAGGGGATCCCCATCGCGCGTGGTTTCATGGGATGAGGACCCTTCTTCCCGCAACAGCCCTAACCGGGCCAACCCTTCCAACAACGCCGCCTCCGCATCCTGCCGCTTGCGCCCGATCAGACCCGGCCGGGCGATCAGGACCAGATCCCATCCCGGCCGGATCTCATGGAGGTGCAAGCGGGCCGCCTCCCGAAGCAGGCGTTTGGCTCGGTTTCGCTGGACCGCCTTGCCGATGGCGCGACGTCCGGCGATCACCGCCACCCGGATGACCCCCCCGTCGTTCGGGGCCGCCTTCAGCCTCAGGAGCGCATTGGACCAGGATCGCCCCTCCTGCAGAACCCGTTCGATCGCTTTCCGATGGCGTAACCGAACCAGCGAGGCCACCGCACCCCTAACGCTCAGTCTTTACCGCCTGAGGGGCCACGATACTTCCCCTTCCAGTTGATTCGTTTAGCCCCTTCGTATTGAGGCGTCAACCGCCAGCGCCCCTTCAACCGCCGCGCCTTCAGCACGCGCCGTCCGCCCTTCGTGCGCATGCGAGCGAGGAAGCCATGGGTCTTCAACCGCTTACGCCGCTTCGGCTGGTAAGTCCGCTTCGGCATGTGGGCTGAACCTCCTGAATGAAGCTGCGCAGTGGGTAATTATAACACACCGAACTTTATACACAATCCGATGTGCCCGGCCTCGCCCTGCTGGATATCCTGAGGGGATCTTTGTGGGTGGGGGACCGTTCTCCTCACCGCACAGCCCCCTTGACTTTCCGACCTTGGGGGCTTGCCACCGTTGAAGAGGATAACTACCTACAAATTGTGCGCAAAATCCAAGCTTTTTATACTCTACAGCAACCAGGGTCCTCAGACCATTCCCATCCAAGCGACGGCGGGAGAAAGCGAAGAGCGGGGGCCGTTTGTAGTAGGGCGCTTTTGCAGCTTGAAATCAGACCGTTTCCTTAAGAGTCTTCTAGGGTTGGGGGCTGCCTTCGGTGGCCTTCAGCCCATGAAGGATTTTTCTCTCCTCTCCCTGCAGCCCTTGGGGCTGCAGGGAGAGGAGATGGAAAACACTTTGGAGCTGAGACGCGCGCCTTTGGCGCGCGTCTCAGCTCCAAAAGCCCCAGGAGGAAACCGCCCATATCCGTATGGACACTGCGTGAGAACAGCTGAATCGTTGCCCAATGGCAACAGCACATCTCTCAATTTCAAATCCATAGCGAGAAGCGAAAGGAGGGGAACGATGGCCATTGACGCACGTCTGCCGCGGATCGCGTTCATCGGCAGCGGGGTGATGGCCGAGGCGATGATCCGCGGGCTGCTGCGGGATAACTTAATCGATCCGAAGGATATCATCGCCAGCGGGCCGCGGCCGGAGCGCGGGTTGGAGCTTCAAAGCCGTTATGGTGTGCGGACCACCACCTCCAACCCGGAGGCGGCTTCGGAGGCCGGGATCGTGGTCCTCTCGGTGAAACCCCAGGTGATCCCCCGCGTGCTCCCGGAGCTGCGCGCCCACATCCACCCCGATGCCCTCGTCTTCTCCATCGCCGCTGGGGTCCGCATCGCCACGATCCGGGAGGGCTTGGGGGTCCCAGCGATCATCCGAGCGATGCCGAACACGCCCGCCCAGATCGGCCAAGGGATCACCGTGTGGACGGCCACCGAGGAGGTCACAAACCGCCAGCGGGAGCAGGCGATCCTCCTGATGCGGGCGATGGGTGAGGAAGTCTACGTGGATGACGAGCGCTACCTGGATATGGCCACGGCCCTGACCGGGACAGGGCCCGCTTACGTGTTCCTGTTCATGGAAGCCATGGTGGACGCGGGGGTCCATCTGGGGTTCTCTCGACGGGTAGCCGAGCAGCTGGTTTACCAGACGGTCATCGGATCGGCTCTTTACGCCCGGCAATCCGGCCTGCATCTGGCGGCGTTACGCAACCAGGTGACCTCGCCGGGTGGCACCACCGCGGAGGCCCTCTACCACCTGGAGAAGGGTGGATTCCGCACGGTGATCTCCCGGGCGATCTGGGCGGCTTACGTCCGGTCCCGACAGCTGGGGCGAGGAGCGGCGGATGAGGTCGAACGTCTGGAACGTTGACCGACCCCTTCTCATCGCCGTCGTGGGAAGCGGGGAGGCCACCCCTCAGGAACAAGCGTGGGCTTATGAAGTGGGCCGCCGCCTGGCCGCGGCCGGTGCGGTGGTCGTGTGCGGCGGCCGCGGGGGTGTAATGGAAGCCGTCTGCCGCGGGGCGGTGGAAGCCGGCGGGCTGACCGTGGGGATCCTGCCCGGGAGCGATCACCGGGAGGCCAACCCATACGTGCGCCTCCCCTTGCCCACGGGCCTGGGCGAAGTGCGCAACGCCCTCGTCGTGCGGGTCGCCCACGCTGTAATTGCCATCGGAGGGGAGTTTGGAACCCTCTCCGAGATCGCCCTGGCCTTGAAATGGGGGATCCCGGTGATCGGTCTGGGGACGTGGAGCCTTCACCGGCCGGGCGTGGCCGTGCCGATCGAAACCGTTTCGACACCGGAGGAGGCCGTCCACCGGGCCCTGGCCCGGGCTCGAGGTGAATAGATCTGGCGCGCGATCCCGCCTTTTCGGAGCCGATCTTCCATGCGATTGCTGACGGTGGGCGACGTGACGGTCGATCTCTTCCTGAGGCTTCCCCGGCTCCCGGAGCGCGGAGGAGATGTGCACACCGAGCAAGTGATCCTCCGGGCGGGCGGATCCGCGGCCAACGTGGCGGCGGTGGCCGCCGCGCTGGGGCTTCCCGCCACCTTAATCGGGGCGGTCGGGCAGGATCCCCTGGGAGAGTGGGCGCTTCAGGCGCTGCGCCAGAGTGGCGTAGAGATCGCCGCCCTGCAACGCCGCCCCGAGGCCCCCACCACGGTGATCGCCATCATGGTCACCCCGGATGGGGAGCGCACCATGATCTCCGGGCGCGGCGCCAGCCGGTTCGCCGCCTTGGAGGAAACCGTTCGCGCCCAAATCGCCCAGTTCGATATCTTCCATCTCTCCGGCTACGCCCTTCTGGAGGAAAGCCCCCTCTTCTTCACCGCCCTGAGGCTGCTCGAGGAAGCCCGCCAGGCAGGTTGTCTATGTGCCCTGGATCCGGGCCTGCCGGCCTGCGAAGCGGTCCCGGAGAGGGTGCTTCGGACCCTCCAAGAGATGGACCTTCTCTTCCTGAGCGAAGCGGAGGCGGTCGCCCTCTTCGGGCCGGATCCCCGCGTCGCGTTCCATATCGCCGAGCGGCTGCGATGGGTGGTGTTGAAACGAGGAGAGCGCGGATGCCGGCTGTTGGGACGCGAAGGCGAAGATCACGAGCTCCCGGCTTTCCAGGTCCACGTGGTGGACACCACCGGCGCGGGGGATGCCTTCGACGCGGGCTTCCTAACGGGCCTGGCTCGGGGAGCCCGGCCGGTCGCCGCTGCGCTCCTGGGCAACGCCGCCGGCGCCCTGGCCTGCACCACCTGGGGGGTGATCGGGGCTTTCCCCGGATGGCCTGCCCTTCAAGCCCTCCTCGAGCGCCACCGCGAGCGCCCTGAGTGGAGGCCTTGGCAGGACCCTCTGGAAGAGGTTCTCCAGTTGACGCGCAACGCCCGCATCGAATAGGACACCTTCTCCGCCCTCGTTGAGTCCAGCGCCTCCTTGATCCTGTCACCTTCCCCGTTGTCGGTGCATCCAACCAAGTGGGGCAAATCCCCCTCCGGAACAACGGGAGACCCGGCGCCCATCCCCCGGATGCGGGGTTGATCCGTCACCGTCTGTGGCTACAGCGACCGTCGGATTCGAGAAGCACCTTTAAGGGAGGCGAGATATGGCAAGGATCCTGATCCTGGGAGGCGGAAGCGGGGGGCTGGTGGTGGCCAACAAGCTGGCTCGCGGTCTCCGCGGGACCGCTCATGAGATCATCCTGGTGGACCGCAACCCCTATCACTGGTTCATGCCGTCCTTCCCATGGGTGGCGTTGGGATTTAAGGAGCCGGAACAGGTGCGGCGCCCGTTGAAAAACCTGGAACGAAAGGGCGTGCGGGTGATCCAGGGGGAGGTTCGGGAGATCCGCATCCCCGAAAAACGCGTGCGGGTGAACGATGAGGATCTCTCCTATGACCTGATGGTAGTCTCCCTGGGGGCCGAGGTGAAGCCGGACCTCATGCCGGGGTTCGAGGTCGCTTACCACCCGTGGACCATCGATGGGGCCCTGCGGATGCGGGAGGCGATCCAGAGGTTCGAGGGGGGCCGGATTGTGATCGGCGTCTCCGGGCCCTATTACCGGTGCCCTCCGGCCCCTTATGAGATCGCCGGACAACTGGATTTCGCCCTACGGGCGCGGCGGTTGCGGGATAAATCCGAGATCATCCTGGCCCATCCCCATCCCCAGCCCCTCTCCGCGATGGGGCCGGCGATCAGCAGCGTGATCTCCGAGATCCTCTCCGCCAAGGACGTCCGCTTCGAAGGGAATTTCAACGCCCAGGCGATCGATGCGCAGCGTAAAACGCTGATCGGAACCGACGGCCGGGAGATCCCCTTCGACCTGCTCATCATGGTTCCGCCGCACCGCCCCAGCTCGGCTGGGATGTGTCCGGGGCTGTTGACCCCCGCTGGATTCCCCCTGGTCGATCCGAAGACCTTCCGGTGCTTGGCGGATCCCGATGTTTTCGCGATCGGGGACATGGTGAACCCTGCCATCAACCTGCCGGCCGCCGGCGTGGTGGCCCACTTCCAAGCGGAGTTCGTGGCCAATCAGATCCTGGCGGAGCTGAAGGGTGCCTACATCGGTGAGAGCTTCACCCCGGTGGCGATGTGCATTATGGACTTCGGAGACGACGCCGTGCTGCCCATGTGCGACTTCACCCGCATCCTCGATCTGTCCGGGCCGCCCTCGTGCGGGGTGTTGGGCCGGAGCAAGGCCATCCGTCTGGTCAAGATGATGTTCGAATCCATGTGGTTCGCGACCTACCTGAGCTAACCCCGTGCCTTGGAGGCCGTCGATGACCGAGCTGACCGTTCAGGATCCAAAAGTGCAGGAAGCGTTGGAGCGCGCCCTCTCGCTGTTGGTTCGCATGAACGAGAGCGGCGCGCTGACTTTCCTGGAAGATGTCGCCGAGCTCGTGCCGGACTCGCTGTCGTATCTGATGGACCCCCGCCTGCTGAAGATCGGGGCCAACCTGGCCTATCTCCTTCACGTGGTGGAACTGCTCGAGCCGACCCTGATCACCGTGATCATGAGCCGGCTGGTGGAGGAATTAAACCGGGAGCTGACGCCGGAACGGATGAGGGAGCTCCCACGGGCCGGGCCGGCCTCCCTGCTGAAGGCGATGGGGGACCCGGATGTGCAACGGGGCTTGGGGATCCTCCTGCTCTTCCTCAAGGTTCTGGGGCGGGCGTTCCACCGCTCCAGCCAGGAGCTGACGGAACTCATGGCCCACACCGAGAAAACGCTGGCCGAGCTGCGCCGCCAACGGGCCGAAATGGAACGCCAAGCCCTCGCCGCCCGCCCGTAAGGGGGAGATGTGATGAGCGGGGCGCCTTCCGGCGCCCCGCTCGCTTTGTGTTCCTTCACTTCGAGGGGGATCGCATCCGCAACTGGGCGAAATCCTCCGGGCCCAGACGGTCCATGTTCGTCTCCTGCGACGGCCGGTAGGCGGAGAGCATCTCCTCCTGGGTCGGCTGCGCCCCGGCCGGCCAGGCCACATCCAAGATGCGGGTGTGGTTGGTGTCCTCCGGCCCCCCACCCAGCCGCCACTGGGCCGCGCGGGGCAGCACATCCCGCACCCGCCACACCCCCGGCGATGGGAACCCTTCCTGGCTCAGCACCACCGCTAGGTAAGCCGCCTGTTGGGGATCGAAACCGGCCCCGAAGATCCGCTGGGGGACGCGCAGGAGGACAGTGCGCTGGTTCGGGTTCACTGCGATCCGCAATGAGGCGCCTGGGACCGGTTTGGGCTTCCCTTGGGCATCCGGCGCGTAGATACCCGGCGTCCACCCCTCCGCCCACAACGCGATTTCCCATCCAAACCCCTCCGCCAACGCCGCGTTCCGGCCGGGCAGCAGCAACCGCGCCCCCGTCCCTTTCCCTGGATCCCGATCGATGTACACATCGATGGTCTGGAGCGCCAGGCCGTTCGGGGAACCCCAGGGATTCGGGATCGGCCCGTAAAACTCGAAACGGAAGACCAAATCGTCCCCTTCCCTCCCCACTTGGAACCGCTTCAGGTCGAAGACCTGCGGCAGGAACACGGGGTCGGTGGGATACACGTAACTTCCAGGCCCGTGATCGTCGCGTTCCGGATCCTCGACGTCCAGGATCACCTCCGCAAGCCCGAAATCGGGCATCGGGAAGCGCGCCACGCCGAACGCCGGGAGCGACGCCGCGCCGCCCGGCCGCGAGACGATCACCTTCCAAAGCACCGGATCCCCAGCCTGCAGGGGCCCCAGCGCCGACTGAGGGAAGGCCAGCTCCAGGGTCCCCTCCCCGAGCTGCGCTTGCAGCGCCCCCGGCCCCGGGACCCATTGGCCATCCGCCCCGGCCTGCATCAGCTCCGCCTTCACCGTCCCACCCTGGCGGATCACCCGGATCGCGTGGGTGGCCCCGAACCCCAACGGGGCCCGCGGCCCGAAGGGATCCATGGAGAAGCCCGCCCGTCCGGCCCCCTGCGGCGCAGCGATATAGAAACCGAACACCACGTCCCCTTCCCACGTCCCATCCACCCGCACATAGAAATGCGTCCGATCCGCCCCCAGCCAGAACCCCTGGAGGGACGGATCGTCCCCTGCGTATCGGGCGGCCGCATCCCATTCCCCAGAGGACGCCCGGCCATCGATGGTCGGCGTGATCGGCCCCGCAAACGGCGTCGCCGGCTCCGCCGCGCGCGGGGGCACGATGGGGATCGAGAGGAAATCGGGGACGGGCTCCCCTAAGGCCTCGTAGACCTGTCGAAGGAGCGACCGGAAGGCCTCGTCGAAGTAATCGTCCTGCCCGCTGTCCTGATCCGACCCATACCACCAGAACCAATCCGATCCCTCCGCCTGCAACATCGCCTCCTGCGCCCGCTCCAGCGCTTCCGCGGAGGCCGGCTTCCGGCCTTCCTCGTACGCTTTGAACATCTGGCGGGTGCGCCGGAGCGCCGTCCATGCCTCCCGCTCCTCCACCTCCCCGATCCAGGTGTCATAATTCGGGCTGAACCACGCGCCCGGGAACAACTTCGGGAGCGGCCGCGCGGCCTCCGGGAACATCCGGAGGAACTCCGAAGGGGTGACCGTCCGAATGGTCCGGCTTTCGTTCAAGCGCCGGTAAAGGCCGTGGAGGAACGCCTTGCCGTCGTTCTCGTAATACTCCCAGGCGTTCTCGCCGTCGAGGATCACCGAGACCAAGAGCGGACCCTTCACTCCTTTCGCGCGGGCTTTGTCCCGGATCCGCTCCAAACGGCGGATGAAATCCTCCGCTGCCGCCTCCCCGGGCATCCCCGAATAGGTGAAGCCGATTTTATCGGAGAGCACTCCATCCCGGAACACGATGAAGAGGGGGCGATCCTGAGGATCCGAGAGGCGGTAGGGGCGATAGAGGAGATCGACCTCCTCCACCGTCTCCTGGGCATCGCGGGTGAAGTCGCTCAAGCCCAGGGAGCGGGCCAGAACCGGCTCCCCGGAGGCTATCCAGACGAAGCCGGCGTCGATGACCATGGGGACGATCTGCTGGGCCACCGCGCCCTCGGCGGGCCAGAGGCCTCGCGGCGCCCGGCCGAACTGGGCTTCATACAGCGCGGCCGCGCGACGCAGATGCTCCCGCGCGTCCTCCGGGGCGACGAAGGGGGGATCCGGCAGCAGCGCCTCCGGGTTTCCCACCCGGGCGAGATCCGAGTAGACGATCAACGGAAGGATGGGGTGGGCGTAGGGCGTGGTGGTCACTTCGATTTGGCCTGCATCTTGGAGCGCTTTGTGTAAGGGGAGGACCTCCCGGAGGATCCGCCGCGTCTCCTGGAAGATGGTTTGCTTATCCGCTTCGGTGAAGTCCCGCCCCTTGCGGACCAGATCCTCCAGCGGAGGTTGGTTCAGGAAATCGGGGTCGAACCAGGCGAGGTTGAAGAGAACCTGCAGATCCCGGAAATCCTGAACCGTGAAAACCGCCAGCGCCCGCTCGATCGTCGCCGGATCCGCTTGGCGGCCCCGTTTCTCCAGGAGCTCCCGATAGCGCGGGAAACGCGGGATCACCCGATCCCAGTTCGCGTCGAAGAACCGACGAAGGATGAAGCGTTTCTCTTCATCGGTGAGCGCATCGGCCGGCTTCTCCGCGAGGGCCCAATAGATATCCTTCGCCCCCCCGGCCAGATCCTCCAGCTGGCGGATGAGAGCAGGGGTGAGATTGAAGGTCACATGGACGTTGGGGTAACCCCGCAGGATAGCGGCCATATCGTAGTAATCCTTGGTCGCATGCACCCGGGCCCACGGACGGGTGTAAAGGCCCGTCTGGGGATCCTTCGGGTAGAACGGCTGGTGCTGATGCCAGATCAGCGCCAGGTAGAGGGGCTCCTCTGCTGGCGACGGCGTCGGGGACGGAGGCAACGCCGTGGGCGTGGGCCTCGGCGTCGGCCGACAGCTCACCAAGATCCCTACCAGAACCCACAGGAACAGTCTCCGTGTCCGCATGGGTCCCCTCCGATCATGATCAGCAAGGATCTGTAGCGCTCTGACAAACGATTTCCTGCTAATTTGTAAAGCGCTTTATCTATCATCAGATGGGTCAAAAAATTTGTCAATAGATGCACCAGGCAGCTGTTTGCTTTTGGGGTAGTTGCTCCGGAATGAGGTGATCCACATCAGAACCTCCCATTGTCTATGAACTCCCCTCGGAATCCCACTGGCAGGACGCTGGAGTGAATGCGAACAACCTGACCTCAATGGGGCAACGATGTAGGGGCACCAATGTAGGGGCACCCCTTGTGGGTGCCCCTACCCCATCCCGGTGCAGCCCCTGCAATATGAGGATATGGGCAGGCCCTTGTGCCCGTCCCGACAGGCCTTCTATGCCCCACCCAACTGATTGTGGATTTTTAGGAAAGGCAGAGACCGATGGAAAGTTGCACCCCTTCCCCTCTGCTCTGTATGATGGAGATGAAAAACGATCACTACGTTGATCATTTCTCCCGCGGGGAAGGAGGACACGATGGGCGAGGCGCGGGTGCAGTGGCGGGAGTGGGGCGAGGCGGCGTTCCGGGAGGCCCGGGAACAGGACAAGTTGATCCTTCTCAGTATCTCCGCGACTTGGTGTCATTGGTGCCACGTGATGGACCGCGGGATCCCCGGCGACCCCGTTCACACCGGCACTTATTCCGACCCCGAGATCGTCGAGCTGATCAACACCTATTTCATCCCGATCCGGGTGGACACGGACCGCCGGCCGGACATCAACGCCCGTTACAACATGGGCGGATGGCCCACGACCGTCTTCCTCACCCCCGACGGCGAGGTCCTCACCGGGGCCACCTACATCCCTCCGATGCAGATGCGCCAGGTCCTCCTTCAGGTGCTCCAGTACTACCGAACGGGACGGGAGGAGATCCGCCGCCGGGCTCAGGAGATCGCCCGCCGCCGGCAGGAGACCAGCCGCCCCACGGCCCGGCCCGGCGCTCGGTTGTCGTGGACAATCCCCCTCCACCTGATCGGGCTGATCGCCCGCGCCTATGATCCGGTCTATGGGGGCTTCGGGGAGGCGCCCAAGTTCCCCCACCCCGAAGCGTGTCTCCTTCTGTTGGTGGAATACCTCCGCGGCGGACGGCGGGACGAGCGGCTGGCGGAAATGATCCGTCGCACCCTCCACGGGATGGCAGACGGCGGGATGTATGACCACGTGGAGGGTGGGTGGTTCCGGTATTCCACCACCCGCGATTGGAGCCTCCCCCATTTCGAGAAGATGTTGGAGGACCACGCCCGCCTGATCCCCGTTTATCTGTGCGCGGCGGAGGTCCTCCAAGATGAGGGGCTCCGACAGGCGGCGGTGAAGGCCATCGCATACATCCGGCGGACCCTGTATGATCCGGAGCGGGGGGTGTTCTGGGGAAGCCAGGACGCGGACGAGGAATATTACGCCCTCTCCCGACGCGAGCGGGAGCAACGCACCCCTCCCGCGGTGGATCGCACGGTCTATGTCAACTGGAACAGCCAGATGGCCCTCGCGTGGATGATCGCGGGGGACTTCCTCCAAGAGCCCGCGTTCCATGAAGAAGCCATCCGGACCCTGGAGGCGCTCTGGACGCTGGCCTTCGACGCCCAAATCGGCGCCCTCCTTCACTATGTGGATGTCCATGGCGAGCGGGCGGACCAGAAAGGCGTCCCCCCGCTGCTTACGGATCAGGTCCATTACGCCCGGGCGGCCCTGGCGGCCTTCCAGCGCACCGGCGACCCGCGCTTCCTGGAGCGGGCGCGCCGGCTTCGGACTTACATGGAATCCGCCCTGGCCGATGCGGAGGGCGGGGGCTTCTTCGACCGGCCGGAGGATCCCCACGCCCTTGGCGCCCTGCGCGTCCGCCAGAAGCCCCTGGAGGAGAACGCCGTGGCCGCCGAGTTCTACTTGACCCTCCACGATCTCACCGGCGAGCGCTCGGCCCGGGAGGTCGCGGAGCGAACCTTACTGGCTTTCGAGCAGGAATATGGAAAATACGATTTTGTGGCCGCCCCTTATGGGTTGGCCGTCTACCGGGCGATCACGGAACCCGTGCGGATCCACGTGATCGGCCCGATGGAGGACCCGGCCACACGGCGCTTGCTCGCGGCCGCCTGGCGGGGGGATCCCTTCCTCCGGATCGTCGTGCCCATGGACCCTCAACGCGACGCATCGGCGATCCAGGCCCAGGGGTTCCCGCTGGATGGGCTCCCCGCGGCGTACGTGTGTGTGGGTGACCGCTGCCTGCCGCCCGCCCGCACCCCGCAGGAGATCGCCGAACGGCTGCAGACGGTGACCTGAAGGCCCATTCGAAAGGAGCTTTCCGTGCGCTGGCGACGGCGAGAGGTGTTGCGGTTCCTCATCGGCGGGGCGGTCGGAGCGGCCGCCGCCGCGTGCGCCCGGCGTTTCCCGCTCCCGCAACCCACCCCCGACCCGACCCCGGCTTCCACCCCGATCCCCATCCAGCTCCCCGGCCCGGAGCGCTGGGACATCGAATCCCCTGTCCCCATCACCCCAACGCCGGAATTCTACGAGGTGAAATACAGCACCATCCCTCAAGTGCGAATTGAAACCTGGACCCTAGAGGTCGATGGGGAGGTGGAGCGTCCGCTTCGCCTCACCTATCCGGATATCCTCGCCATGCCCGCGGTGATCGAGATGCGAACGTTGGAGTGCATCAGCAACCCGGTGGGCGGGGATCTCATCGGCAACGCCGTGTGGAAGGGGATCCGGATGGCGGATCTGCTCGCCATGGCGGGCGTTCGCCCAACGGCCACCGAGGTGGTCTTCTACGCGGCGGACGGTTACCACACCAGCATCCCGGTGGACCTGGCTCGGGATCCCCATTCCATCCTCGCCTATATGATGAACGGCGAAGTGTTACCTCTGGCGCATGGGTTCCCGCTTCGAGCCCTCTGGCCGGGCCGTTACGGCATGAAGCAGCCGAAGTGGATCACCCGCATCGAGCTGATCCGGGGGGAGCACATCGGTTACTGGGAGGGCCAGGGTTGGTCGAAGGAGGCGATCATCAAACCCAACTCCCGCATCGATGCGCCCCGCCCTGGGATGCTCCCGACGGGGCCGATGGAGCTCCAGGGGATCGCCTTCTCCGGCCCGGTGGGGATCGCGCGGGTGGAGGTGAGCACCGACGACGGCCGGACCTGGCAGGAGGCTGAGCTCATCCGAGGGCCCACCCCCTACATCTGGACCGTCTGGCGCTACCGGTGGGCCCCTCCGAAGGCGGGGGAATATGTGCTTCGGGCCCGAGTGGTACAGAACGACGGCTACGTCCAGCCCAGGGGGCGCGGCCGGCTCCTCAGCGGCACCTTCCCCGATGGGACCGATGAACAGCACGCCGTGCGCGTGGTGATCGCCCCATGACTTAGGCCCTGCGTCATCCCTTAAGGCAACTTCGCCACGGATGAATGCATTTTGGATTTTTGGTTTTGGTCCCTTGGGGATTTAGGGGTGAGCCGGGCGCCGAAGGCGCCCGGCTCACCCCCAAGATATCTTTTATCCCCCCTCCCCACGGCCTGAAAGGGCGTAGAAAGGGATCCTTACGCCTCCTCACACGAGCTCCGAACTACGCAACTCTCAATATAATGAAAGCGAAGGTCGAAGGGGATCGGAAGAAGGAACCTCACCCCAGATGCGAACTACGACCGGAGGCCGTTAATGGGCATTGAACATCTGGAAATCCGGAACTTCAAATCGATCAAAGCGCTGCGCATCCCCTGCCGCCGGGTGAACCTCTTCATCGGCCCACCGAACACCGGGAAATCCAACCTGCTCGAGGCCTTGGGATTGTTCTCTGTACCCTATACAAAGGGCGATTTAAAAAATGTGGTCCGGTGCGAGAAATCCCCCGATTTGTTTTACGACCACGACCTAGAGAACGCTATTGAGATTGTCGCTGGGGACTATAAGGGAATCCTAAGGTTCGAAAAAGAGGAGCCCATACCCTTCCACCTGACCATCCGCGGGCCGAAGGGGATGCTCTCTTACGATTATCGATATGAATTTAATGTTGGGTCCTACAGCGGGGGCGGCGCAGGCAGCCCCTCCCCCTTCCGGCTGTATCGGTTCCGTCCCCTGAACGACTTCCCAATGCGGGAGCCGGAGTTCCTGCGTCCGGTGGCCGGCGACAACTTGCTGTACGTGCTCTTAACCCACAAGCGCTTGCACCGGCAGGTGGCCTCGCTCGCGGACCTTCAAAAATACGGCATGCGGTTGGTGCTCAAGCCGCATGAGTCGAAGATCGAGGTCCAGAAAGAAAGCGACGGGATCGCTATCGCCTACCCGTACATCACGCTCTCCGATACCCTTCAGCGGATGATCTTCTACCTGGTGGCCATCGAATCCAACGAAAACGCCGTCCTGATTTTTGAGGAGCCCGAGGTCCACGCCTTCCCTCCTTACATCACTTATCTTGCTGAGCGGATCGCCAAGGATCTTTCGAATCAATACTTCATCTCCACGCATCATCCCGATTTCCTGCTCTCGGTGGTGGAGAAGGCCCCCCGCGAGGACGTCGCGGTGTTCCTCACGAACTGGAAGGATGGCCAAACGCAGGTCCGTATGCTGGAGGAGACGGAGATCCCAGAGCTCCTGGATCTCGGATCGTCCGTTTTCTTTAATTTGGATCAATTCTTTGATCCGGCGGGGGAGGAATGAACCAACACCGGAGACCCATCCTGGTCGAAGGCTATGCCGATCAAACCCTCGTCCAAGCGCTGGGGATCCCGCCTAAGCGAATCCGTCGGGAGAAGAACAAAGGGAACATTTGCAATCGTTTAAGGAGGTCGAAGGACGAAATCGCCATCATGGACGAAGATCCGCAAAGCCCTCAGCCCCGCTATCTAAATCAGCTTGAGGAGATCCAACTCGAGGAGGGGGAGGAAGACTTTGGGATCCGCGTGCTCCGAGATCCGGAGCGCAACCATTGGATCCTTCTCCTTTGCCCCAACCTCGAGGGCTGGATTCTCCGAGTCGCCGGGCGCAATCGGGTGAGCATACAGCAATTGGAGCTCCCGAATCAAGCAGACGAGCTGCACAGAGCCTGGCCGGGGAACCTCCCCAAACTGGAGCAGTTGGTTCAGGAGCTCAGGGCGAGAGGAAGCCCGGAGTTGGAATTCCTGAGGAGATATCTCCGATAGGGGGACGTCAAATCATCGGCCACGGCACGGAGCGCCAGGGGCCGGGGTGCGGGAAGACCGGGCGCTCCAGGAGGGCCGACGTCCGCGCCTCCAGCGCCGCGATCTCCTCTGCGCTCAGCAAACGGGCCAGCTCCGCCCGCAAGCCCTCATCTTCCTTCAAACGCTGATAGAACACGCGAACCTCCGCCACGATGTCCTCGGGGATCGCTTGGCCCCGGTAATCCCAGATCACCGTCCGCAGCTTCGGCTCCGCATGGAAACAGATCCCGTGATCGATCGCCCAGATCCGCCCGTTGCGGTCCCGCAGGCAATGCCCAGCCTTGCGATCCGCGTTGTTGGTGATCAGGTCGAACACCGCCAGGCGCATCAACACAGGCCGCAGCGCCGGGTCCTCCCGGAAGGTGAAGTAATTCTCCTCCGGGTCGGCGTCGATATAGAGCTGGAGGGCCCCCCGCCCGTAAGGGCCAGAGGATCGCAGCACGGTGGGAGGCACCAACCCCCAGCCCAGGGCCTCGCTCACGACA
Source organism: Thermoflexus sp. (assembly GCA_035573655.1). Taxonomy (GTDB): domain Bacteria; phylum Chloroflexota; class Anaerolineae; order Thermoflexales; family Thermoflexaceae; genus Thermoflexus. The sequence continues at coordinate 4,691 of DATMAC010000263.1, read as the reverse complement.
TAGGCAGCCACCTCGCGGTAGCAGAGCGTGCCGTGGGGGAAATCCCACAGCGGCTCCTCCCCCCGCTGGGGCTTATAAATCGCCAGGCCGGTGATTGCCTCATGGGTGACGACCGCCAGAAACGTCGCATTGGATCCCCAGGGGACCAGGCCCAGGAGCTGGATCTCCCCTTCCCGAAGCCATCGGAGGACGATCTCCTTCGGCGTTTCAGGAGGCAACGGCTCGGGGATCTTTCGGGCTGTGCCAGAGCGCGAACGACGGGGAACCATCCATTTGCTTCCTTAGCGCATAAAGGTTGAGGACGATCCCGGCTTGCGGTGCAACTCTGCTCCCATTCAGAACACCACTGCCTTGCCGTTCCGGCGAGGGCAGATATGCCCTTCCGGATCGATTGGGCGGCCGCACAGCGGACAGAGGGGACGGCCTCGGGCGACGACATCGGCGCTATGGCGGCTCAGGGCATGCATTTGCTCCCGGGTGGCCCAGAAACGCACCACCCGCAGCAGATCCGGATCCTGATCCTCTTCCGCCAGCTCTTGAATCACCAGAACGATCCAGTCCCCCCGGGGCTCATAGCCCAGCCCCATCCGACCGGCCCGGAACAGCGGCTCCAAGGGCTCCTCCAGCTGCAGCTCCGATTCATCCGGCTCCCGCCCCAGGGGGCGTGGATATTTCTCATTGATCTCCTCCAGGATCTCCTCCAAGGAATGGGCCAACGCCCTCACCTGTTCCTTTTCGCATAGGATGGTGACCAGCACGTCCTCCTGACGGGCCTGGATGTAGAAGGTCCGTCGTCCAGGCTCGCCCACCGCATCCGCTGTGATCCGATCGACCGGCCGCAAGTCGTAAATCAATCGAGGCATCCTTTCAGTCTCGTATTGAAAGGATCTTGCTCTGTTGCGAACAGAGATAACCCGTGGGATTTCCGCGCAGGGCGAGTCGCGTAAGCGGCCCGCCCCTCACAGAAATCTTCCTTATCGCTCTGGGCAAACGAGCGGTCTGACTTCTCATCCGGGCCCTCTCCTCGGTGCGGGGCAAGTCCCTCGCTTCCTTTCCCCCCTTCCCGGGCCGCCGAAGGCGGCCCTGCCTACCCCAAAAGCCCCCACACGGCGAGCGTGCTTCCCAACACATCGTTCAACATGCCCCTTATTCCTCTCACGATTTTCAAGCGACCGCCCCAAGACCCAAATGCGAATGGCCGATTATCGTTTCCGCTGACTGGAGAGATACGCTAGGTCCTTCATCGGCCATTCCAGGGGGCCGGTATCGTTCAGCCGCAGGAGCAACGGCGGCCCCTCCGCCAGCCAGAAGATGGTCACTGAAGCGGGTGCGATCATCAAGCGATGGTAGAGATCGAGCGGCATCCCCAGATAGTAAGCCGTCACCGCGCGGATCCAGTCGGCGTGGGTGAAGAGCGCCACGACATCCCGTGGATGACGGCTCGCGATCGTCTCCACCGCGTTGATCGCCCGCGCGACCAAATCCACCATCGCCTCGCCGCCCTGAAAACGGGCCCGGCTGATGAGCGAAACCAGACGCTGCCAGGCCTTCTGACGCCGTAACCGCTTCAACGACTTCCCCGTCCACTCCCCGTAGCGTACCTCCCCCAGCTCCGGCACGATTTGGATCTCCAGCCCCTTGCGGCGGGCTAAAGGCTCCGCGGTTTCCACGGCACGCTCCAGCGGACTGCTATAGATGGCCCGAATCGGAAAGGAGGCTAAGCGCTCCGCCAGCGCCTCCGCCTGTTGCCGCCCCTCCCGGTTCAAATGGACCCCCGGCGTCCACCCGGCCAACCATTTGCCCATCGAATCGTTCGCCGCGTGTCGGATCAGCAGGATCAGGGCCATCCAGATCGCCTCAACGCAAATAAGTGATTAAGCTCAATGCCTACTGCTTGATCGAGTTTTAGAGGCATGCCGCGAAGGAGGGGATGGCCTCTTCATCTTCCCCTCGAAAGTTAGGGACCACCGAAGGCGGCCCTGCACCCCCAAAGTGTTAAAAGTAAAAGGCTAGATGAACATTCGATCTCTTATCAAGTATAACACCGACTTTTATGACCAAGTAAGCGGGAGTTATGCCGGACCGCACGGATCTCCACGATGGCTTATCGAACAGATCCAAGGCGCCCTCCCTGGGTAGCAGGCGGCAGACCGGAGAAGGAGAGCCAGGACAAGGGGCTCCACGGATCGGCTCGGCCCCAAAAACATTTTCCATCCCCCTCCCCTCCGCCCAAAGGGCCGGTGGAAGGGGGATGATGGGAGGAGGATCCTCCTCCTCTTCGTGAGAGCTTCAAACCGAATGGGACCAAGCCGAATCGTTGCCTCTCTCGTAAAGGGTTGGGAGTTAATGCGGCGGTCGCGCGGGACCCTCATGGCGATAGGGGATGGGAATGTATTCCACCGAGGGGCGCCTCGGGGCCGCTTGAGGGAACATCTCCATCAGGTGATAGATCTCCTCGGGCAACCCGACCCGAACCGGGAGCCCCAACGCCTGGGCTTCCCGAACGGAGATCGGATAATCGTGAGTCCAACGGCCGCTGCTTAAAGCCTCCGCGATCGCCGTGGCCCGCTCCGGATCCATCCCGTTGGCCGTCAGCAGCTCGATCACCGTAGAGCGCACTTGATTCATTGCCTTACGGGCGATATCCGCCAGGATGAGCGTTTGATCGTCGATGTTCGCCAGCGGCTTGGTTTCCACCACCTTCAGGATAGAGGCCGCCGGATACTGGCCCAGCTGAGGATCCACCGGGCCCAGCACCGCATTCTCATCCATCACGATCTCATCCGCCGCCAGCGCGATCAATGTTCCACCGGACATCGCGTAGTGAGGGATGAACACGGTGACCTTCGCCGGATGTCGAACCAGCGCCTGAGCGATCTGCTCCGCCGCCAGAACCAGCCCACCCGGGGTATGAAGGATCATGTCGATGGGCATATCCGGGGGGGTCAGCCGGATGGCTCGGAGCACCTGCTCGGAATCCTCAATGTCGATGTAGCGGGAGAGCGGGAGGCCAAAGAACCCGATGGTCTCTTGGCGATGGATCATCGTGATCAGACGGGTACCCCGCCGGCGCTCGATTTGACGGATCAGCCGGGCTCGGGCCTCCTCCAGGAGCCGTCGCTGCAGAGCCGGAAGCAGCGTGCTGAAAATCAGGAAGATCCAGAAGAGGTCAAAGATGCTCATCGCTTCTCCATGCTGCAGGGATCAACTCCCGAGTTGCCGCACGGCCGATAGAACATGCCCAGCCAGTCGCTGAGCTGCCGCGGCCAGGGGGCTATTGGGATGGCTCAAAATCAGCGGCGTGCCATGAGCCAGCGCCACAGCCTGATTCGAGTCAAACGGCACCGTCAGCGCGGGTGGCCGGCCCAATGCCCGCTCGATCGCTTGAAGATTCAACGTGCCCGGCCCCGCGGCGTGATTGACCACCACCTGGGCCCGCTCCATTGGGATCCCCACCGATTGAAAGGCACGCAGGGTCATCACCGTGGTCTGCAGAGATCCGATCTCAGGGCTCATCACCAGGAAAATATGATCCGCATGCTGACAAAAGGCAAGGCCGAGGGGGACTAAGGTGGAAGGCCCATCGATCACCACAAAGGCGAAACGTTCCCGTAGAAGGCTGAGCGTAAGGCTCACCAACGAATCCTCCACCGCCTCGGTGACCGGCATCAGCGGAGCAGGGAGCAAACTGAGCCGAGTGGGATGAGCCATTAAATAAGCCTCCAGGTTCTCCTTAGAACCTCCCTCCTGCCACCAATCCAGCCATGAAGTCCGTGGAGCGATCCGCAGATGGAGCCCGACGTGGCCGGAGTTGAGGCTGGCATCCCACAGGACCGTGGGGCCGTTACGAACCAGCGCCAGCGCGGTGCTCACCGCTAAAGTGGTGGCCCCGGTTCCTCCGCGAAGACTCAGGAAGAGCACCACCGGGCTCTGTCCGCCTGCTCGCCGGCGTCGGTTCAGCACCTCCTGAACACGATCTAGAAGCTCCTTCTGGGAAATCGGTTTGGCCAGGTAATCATCCGCGCGGGCCGCCAGAGCCGCTTCTCGATCCACTGGCTGCGCCCGAGCGGTGAGGACCAGAACCGGCGTGTCGTTGACCAACGGATCATTTCGGATGGCCTGCAACACCTGGAAGCCATCGATCTCCGGCATCATCAGGTCCAGGATCACCAGATCCGGCTGCAGCTGGCGGGTCTTCTCGATCCCCTCCGCGCCATCAGCGCTGGTGAACACCTCGAACCCGGCCCGTTCCAGCATCAGACGGACCATCTGAAGGAGCTCGACATCATCATCGATCACCAAGATGCGAGTCATCCCTGGGCTACCTCTCCGCTCAGCGAGAACAATCCGATGAAATCCCGATTCACAAAAATCAGTTCGCCAGCGAAAGTCACCTCAGGTCGCGCGCTCATCACCGCTTTCGCGTTCATAACTGGGATGAATCGCTCCACATTTGTCACCAGGAGCGCGTGTAGATCAGGACGGCCGGTGAACTCAATGGTCCCCTCGATCTCAAAGCCCGGGATGGTCGCGAAGACGCCATACACCTTGCGAGAGCCATAGGCTGGGGAGACCACCTTAACAGCCAGCTCAACGCCCACATTGATGATGGCCAGCGTGATATGATCCTTACTCAGGATCGCGGATCCAAAGCTCTTGAGGATGCGGGCGGGTTCCTCCAGTCGAGATAG
>DATMAC010000262.1:0-9646 GCA_035573655.1 Thermoflexus sp. | reverse complement strand
TTATCCCCCCTCCCCACGGCCCTTTGGGCCGCGGGGAGGGGGGATAAAAATTTTTTGGGCCGAGCCGCGCGCCTTCGGCGTGCGGCTCGGCCCAAAAAGCCCCCATCTGGAAATCCTTACACCGTCCGGGGAGACCACTGGGTCAGATGAGCAGGTAGCTACGAGTTATATCTAAAAATCAAGGCTGGTGCGCCCGTTTTGGATCGCCTCGGGAGGGGAGGACTTGAAAACACCCTCGGTCGCATTCCGCTCAACCCACGCCCAGCGGCTGAGCGCGATCGGCGCCTTAAAACCGCCTTCCGGTGAACCCCTTCTCGCGCCGCCATCGCCAAAGGGCACGGCGAGTGCTGGCGAAGACCAAAGGAGAAGGAAGGCCATCGGGGGGGAAGAAGCCGGCTTCCAGCGCGTCGTCCCCTGGTTGAAGGACGCCGCCGATTGGGACGCCCCGATACACGATGAAAACCGCCGGGCCGCGGGGATCGATGGGAACTGCAAACACATCCAAGATCCCACAGATGCGAATGATTATCCCCGTTTCCTCACGGCATTCCCGGATGGCCGCAGCCACCGGCCCCTCATCGATCTCCACGAACCCCGCAGGAAGCGCCCATCCCCCTTTCCCCGGCGCATAGCGCCGTCGCACCAGCAGGACTTTCCCTTCCTGTTCCACCAAGACCCCCACCGCGACCTTCGGGTCGTAGAAGACGATGTAGCCACAAGCGGGGCAGACCGGGCGCTCCCGACCGAACAAAAAGCGATGGCTTAAGGGGGTTCCGCAGCGGGGACAGAAACGAAAAGGCTCTAAACTCGTTTGGATGGGGCTTTCCTCCACGGACATCCCTTCGCTCCTTAGCGCCCTGCTTAAGAGGGAGGGAACCGCAGCACCGGGCCCTCCACACAAAGCACCACCCCAGCCCGCTCGCATGAGCCGCACAGTCCGATCCCGCAGCGCATATAGGCCTCATAGCTGAGCTGCGCAGGGATGCCGAAATCGGCGGCCAACGCCCTCAGGCCCTCCAGCATGCCTTCCGGCCCGCAGCCATACAGCGCATCATAAGATCCGGAGCTCAACAGGCGGTGGGCGACCTCGGTGGCGCGTCCCCGCTCCCCCGCCGATCCGTCCTCCGTTGCCACCACCACTTCCACACCCAGCGCTCGAAAGCGATCCACGTAAAGCACATCCTCCGCATGCCGGGCCGCCGTCAGCGCGGTGACTTGGACCCCGTGCGCGATCGCCATCCGTGCCAGGAAAGCCAACGGGGCCACCCCATAACCCCCACCGACCAAGAGAATCCGCCGGCCCTCGATCGTGAACCCACGGCCCAGAGGACCCCGGATCCATAACCACTCGCCTGGCTTCAGCGCGTGGAGGGCAGTGGAGAACGGGCCGACCCGGGCGACGGTCAACGTCACAGGCTCCGACTCCGCCAGGCTGAACGGCTTTTCCTCGTACCCTGGCAGCCAGGCCATGACGAACTGGCCCGGCTGGGCCTCCATCCGAGCCTCCAGCACCAGGGTCTTCACCCGCGGGCTCTCCGGATCCACCCGGACCACCCGCAGCGCGCGGGGGTGCCCTCCCGCCCACCAGACGCTGGAGCTCCGAGACATGGTGCGCTCGGCGATCATGCTTCACGCCCCCGAGGAGATCATCGCGCCCTTGAGCCTTCGTTCCCTGTCTGTCGCCAGGCACCTCCGTGCCCGCCCCACTTCGTGATACGAGGAGGGACGATCGCCAAGCACCAGCACGTTTACGAAGGCCGAAGGATCGCCGGTGTGGCGGCCACCTGTTCCGCCAGGGACCGGATCGCGGCGATCTGCTCCGCCATCTCGGCCCGACCTTCCTCTCGCATCCGGGTCTCCATCTGCTGCAGCCACTCGCGGAACTCCGCCGTCAGCAGCCGTCGGTTCCGCTCCAGGATCTGCCGGCGATGCTCCTCGGAGCGGACATTCAGCAGGGCGTTCAGCAGCCGGAGCTCCGGCGGCAACGTCTGTTGGAGAACGGCCATCGCGATCTGCCCCAGCAGGTTGAGGGCCTGGGCCATCCGGGTATCGCCGGCTTCCAAGGCGGCTTGAATGTTCATCTGCAGGACATCGAAGAAAATGTCGTCGATCTCCCCGATCCGCTGAAGCAGGCGCTCCTGGAGCTCCCGCTCCGAGGGCGCGCTCAGAAGCTCCCGGATCAATCGGGCCCGCTCCTCATAGATCTGGCGGATCTCCCGATCCACCGCCTCCCGGGCCTCCAGGATCTCGCGTCGCAGGGCGATCAAGCGTTCCGCCTCCTCCCGTCGACCCGCCGCCTCCGCCTCCTCGATCCGCCGGGTGAGGTTCTGGAAGAAGCGGTAATCCAGGAAGGGACGGCCCAGGGCGACCAGGGTCTGACGGGTCGCCGGATCCGGAGCTTCCAGGAGGGCTTCCAACAGGGTCTCCCCGCTGGGTGCCCGAGTGAATTTCTCGATGATCTGTGTTCGGGCGCGAATCGTTTGCCCGTACGGCGTCAACTCGAGCAGGCGATCCCGGATCGCCATGATCCGAGCGAACTCCTCCGCCGATCCTTCCTCCTGAACCGTTGCCAGCGCCTCTTGGAAGAGGCGGAAGAACTCCGCATCGATTTTCTCCACGTTCTCCCGGATGAGCTCTTCCGCGTCTTCCACGCGCCGGGTGTTCAGGATCCGCTGCAGGAGGAGGGCCCGCTCCTCCATGGCCCGGAGGTCCTCATCGGTGTAGCCATCGGCCCGCAGGATCGCCTCCAGGAGGCTCTGGATCGTGAAGAACTCCTTGGGCTGCAACAGATACGCCTTGCGCTTCTCCTTGGGCAGCTGTCGCATCACGGCGTCCATCAGCTGCCCCACGATGCGCTGGCGATCCGCCTCTTTCAGGTTCGCCTGGATAGGGATAAAAACAAAGGCGAGCTCCTTCTCCGGATCGTGATAAAGAAACGGCGCCGCGAAGCTCACCCGGTTACCGCAACGAGGGCATGTGAAAGCGTTCAGACGCCCAGCCAGAAGCAACCGCTTCAGGTGAGGCTCCTCGGAAACATCGATGATTTGACGAACCTGAACTTGAACGGATTGGCCACAAAACGGACAGCGAATGACCATTGGCACAGGTGGAAACGGCATGCAGCTCCTCCTCTCACAGGGTTCATTCGAACGTTTCTCTTCGAGATTCTTAGGAGGCAGGGAGGCCGCCCCCTGCAGCCTCTCCTTCTCCTCCCCTCGAAGAACGGGCGAGGGCCCATACCATGGGCGCATCTAGTCTATCATAGCACCTGCAGCGCTCGATAGATCGCCGCGCGCTGTCCCACATCCAGTGGGGGGAGATGCTCGATGTGGAAGAGCGCAGATCCGGGGAGTTCTGGAGCAGGGCGGGGTTCCTGGAGCAGACGACAAGCGTAACGCAGGATCAGCTGCCAACGCTCGCCCTCCCGTCGGGAGATCGCCTCCAGGAGGATCGGCTCCTCCGGCTCTACACCGGCCAGTTGACCAAGCCATCGCCGGACCCCGCTTGCCGGATCCTCGCCCTCCATCAGGGGGCCTCCTGGCAGCGTCCAGTCCCCCTGCGGGGATTCGATCAGCCAGACCGCCTCGTCGGCCAAGGCCACCACTTCCACTCGAACCTCCGCGCCCATCGCTCCTCCGCTCCTTCACTCTTTGGAAGGAAGCCCCGGCTCCGGACCTGCGGTGGAGAGCACCATCCGATCCGGATCCAGGTATTTCCGCACGACCGCTTGGACATCGGCTGCGGTCAGGCTGCTGATGATCTCCGGATAGCGCTCCAGGTAATCCAATCCCAGCTCGAACAGCTCCATATCGACCAGGACCTCCGCGATCCCCTCATTGGTCTCCAACCGGAGCGGGAGGGAACCGATCAAGAACGACTGGTTCTCTGCCAGCTCTTTCGCCGGGACGCGTCGCTCTTGCAGACGGCGGATCTCCGTTCGGATGCCCTCCACGGCCCGGGGAAGATGTTCTGGAGCCACCCCTGCGATCACGCTCCAGGGCCCGGGGGCCAAGCCTGCATCGAGGCGACTGTAGACATAATAGGCCAACCCATCCCGGTCCCGGACATGATCCCCTAGTCGTCCCATCATCCCGAAGACCCCAAGGATACAATTCGCCAGCATGGCCGCATAATAATCCGGATCCTTGCGGGCCAAACCCACCGTGCCCATCACCAAATCGGTCTGGGTTTTGCCCGCGATCGGGGTGTGCACATAGATCCAACGGTCCGGGCGGGAGGCGGGTGGCAGGGGATCCGGCTCCGGACGCCGGGCTTCCCAATCCCCTAAGGTTCGCCGAACGAGCTCGATGCCCTCCTCGGCGCGGATCGCCCCCACAATGGCGATGATCATCCGCTCCGGGCTATAAAACGTCCGGTGGAAAGCGATCAGATCCTCCCGCGTGATGGCCCGGATCGTCTCCGGGTACCCATCTACACTTCGTCCGTAAGGATGGCCCTGAAAGAGGGTTTCGCGGAACCGCAACCCAGCCATCCGCCGCGTGTCATGCTCGCGTTCTTGGAGGTCCGTAAGGATCTCCCCGCGCACTTTTTCCACTTCCTCCTCGGGGAATGTAGGGTTCCGCAAGACATCGGCCAGAATCTCCAGCAGCGCGGGCAGATCCTCGGCCAGGGCCTTAAGGCCAAAGCCGGTGGTGTGATAACCCGCCCCGATATCCAGGCTGGCGCCAACGGACTCGATCGCCTCATAGATCTCATGGAACGTCCGGTGGGCGGTGCCCCGGGTGAGCATTTCCGCCGTGAACGCCGCCAGCCCAGCTCGGTTTGGAGGCTCATCCACTGCGCCGGCCCAGAGCAGGCCGGAGAGAACCACGGACGGGCTGCTGAAGTTCTCATAAGCGAGCACCACACTGCCGTTGGGCAGCACCTCGCGGGCGATCGTCCGCGGACCGGGAACGGTCCACGTCCGGGCGCGTTGAAGGGTCAAGGTCGACAGACCTCCCTTGCGTGCCATTTCAAGCTCCAACGATGGTGGGATTTTTGTGAGGGGTGAGCCGCTTACGCGGCCCGCCCCTCGCAGAAAATTTTATCTTCGCACCCCAGCAAGCCGAACTTTATCATAACCCGAATCTAAGGCTTTATGCATAATCACGGTTTTCCCTCTCCCAGCCCTCGGGACCGTGGGGAGAGGGGATCCAGGGAATCGGGCTGCTGGCCCTCAACATCCTATTGGAGTATGCAAGTGGGAAGACAGGGGCCCCAGCCCCCGAAAAAAGCGGTATCTTGCCCATGTTTAGAACATTGAAAAGCCCTGGCTGTCTCTATAACAACTTGTGCGCCCGGCCTAGACGCAGCTAAACTGGGTTGGCGGCTTTTGGTGCTACGACTTTATTCACTTGGAGCTCGAGAGGGGGCATACGGTCACTTGCGATGGCCACGCGGCCCTCGCAATCGTTTCGGAAATCCACATCGTCAGGGGTGAAGGCATGGCGGGCGGATGGAGCCTGAACGAGCTGATGAGCTTTGGAATTGCGGGGCTGGCTGGGCTGGTCTTGGCCTTAGATGACTGGCGCTGGATGCTTCTGGCTTGGGCCTTGATGGGCACGGCCGGCGGGATCCTCCTTCAACAGGCCAGCGAGATCCCGGAACAGCTCGCTGGGATCCAAATCCTGAACAGCACGCTTCTGACGCTGCTCTTCTATCTAACGGGCCGGCGTGCCCGGACGATAGCCCCCAAGACGTTGACGGCCCGCTCGATGATCCACTGGCGGTTCCGGATCCTGGCCGCTCTTTTCCTGCACATCATCGCCCGGATGGCCGAGGTCCGTTTCCCCCTTCCCATCATCCCTCCATCTCTCCTGGTCGTTACTTACACTCTGATCGGGATCGGTCTGCTCATCGCCACGCTGAGCCGTTCCCCGCTCAGGGCCGGGCTGGGCGTGTTGACCATGCTAAATGGCTATCAAATTTTCTATCTCTCCGTACAGGATAGTCTGCTCGCCATCGGGCTGATGGCCGGGATGAGTCTCCTGGTGGCTTTTCTCACCGCCGCCCTCACCTTGGTCCGTCAGGAGGTGTCCGCGTGAATTTTCCATTATTGATCCTGCTCGCCCTTCCTCTCCTGGCCGCCCTCGTGGTCTATCCGCTTCGCCGGACCCCTCTGGCGGCCCCCTTCGCGGCCGCCGTGGCGGCCGCCCTGGTGGGCTTTCTATGGGTCATCCCTTGGTCTCCCACCGCCATTCGGCCGGATGAGGTGATCCTGGGCCCGCCGCTCACGTTGCTGGGGCGAACCCTTCGCCTGACGGAGACCGACCGATGGGTGCTAAGCACACTATGGGGATGTGCAGCCCTGATGTTCCTGACCGCGTGGCCTTTCCGGTTTGAGCGCCGCCTGTATCCGATCGGCCTGGCTGCGGGAGGGCTATGGGTCATCGGCTTCCTGATGCGGCCCATCAGCTTAGGAGTATTTTTTATCGGCGGCGCCGCCCTGTTGCTCGCGCTGACCTTGCTGGGGGAAGGCCACGGGATGGAAGGGACCATGCAATACCTGATCGCCGCCAGCTTGGGTTTCCTCATGTGGGTCACAGCGGCCTGGACCGCCGAACAGGTGACCCTAAATCCCGGTCAACCGCTCTGGACCGCATTAACGGTTGTGTTAATCTCCATGGCCCTCGTTCTCTGGCTGGGTGTCTGGCCGGCACAGCGCTGGGTGTTGTTCCTGTTCGCGGAAGGCGCACCGATCGGAGCGGCTTTCACCGTGTTCCTGCTGAATTACGGGACCTGGTTCTGGTTGCTTGCCTGGGCTCAGGCATTCCCCTGGCTGACCCAAATCCCCAGCTGGAACACCAGTCTTCAGACAATCGGGGTGGTGATGATGTTGACCAGCGCCGTGTTGGCGCTGGCCGAGCGGGGCTGGGGCATGATCGGCGGATACGCCTGGTTGGCCTCCAGCGGCCTCTCGTGGCTGACTCTGGGCATGGGCACCATCGAGGGGATCCACCTGAGCGCCTGGACCCTAGGCGTTCGAATGGTTGCCTTGCTGGGGCTGGCCTTCGGGCTGGCCGCACACCGTCGGATGAGCGGCTCCACGGAATCCGGCCGCATCCCACTGGACCGAGGGCCATGGGTGATCGCCCTGTTGCTCGCCAGCGGCATGGCCTTGCTGGATGTCCCCCCCTTCGCTGGGTTCACCGCCCGATGGACGCTCACCCGATTGTTATTGCCCTCCCATCCCGTCCTGTCGCTGGTCTTGATCGGGAGCCTGGGCCTCTTAGGATGGAGTCTGTTGCGAGAGCTCCTTACGCCTCCCAGGGAGGGCGCCCCACTCCGTCCAATGCCTCGCTCCGCTGTTTGGTTCGGAATCACCTGGTGGATCGCTGAGCTCCTCTTGCTGTTCTTGGGTCCCTGGCTGGGGATCCAATTCGAGGCCTTAGCAAAGGAATGGATCCGCCTGAGTTCACTCGGATAAGCCTAGGAACGCGCCATCGGACATCCTCAAAATGCTTCCCCCCTCACGACCTCAGGGGCCGTGGGGAAGAGGGATCAAAGGAAGTGGGACCATCGGCTTTACTCGAAAGCCCCGGGGTACCCCTCTCCGATAAAGGCGATGTCGTCTTCCTCGCCATATGGAGCGCAATATGCTCTGTTGCGAAGATCGAATGTCTATGAGGGGTGGGCCGCTTACGCGGCCCACCCCTCATAGACACTCCACGAATCGAAAGCTCATCACGACGAGCTGGGATGACCTCCTCCGTTGTGTGCAACAGAGCACGCGCAATAAAATGCTGAGCGATGTTATAATAATTGCATGCATCGCTCCGCTCGCGCCGCCATCCTCGGGGAGGGAAAGCAACCGTGGGAGGGGTCAGGCAAGCCGTTCGGCCACCGGCCCGGCGGTGGATGCCTCACCTATGGGCCAGCTGGAAACCCTTCGGGATCGGTGAGCAACGCCCAAACAATTACCTCGAGATCCTGCGGGCAATCTGGGAAAACCGAGACCAGCTGGCCTATGCCTGGCGCATCCTGCGAGATGGGGTCTGTGACGGTTGTGCCCTGGGCACCATCGGGATGCGGGACTGGACCATCACCGGGATCCACCTCTGCAACATCCGCCTGCGCCTGCTGCGCCTCAACACAATGCCTCCACTCGATATCCGGCTGCTCTCCGACATCCGACCCCTGGCCCAGCGATCCGCTCGAGAGCTCCGGGCTCTGGGTCGCCTTCCCTACCCGATGATCCGACGCCGAGGCGAGCCAGGCTTCCGCCGGATCTCGTGGGAGGAAGCCCTGGACTTCATCGCTGAGTTCATCCGCCGCACCACGCCCGATCGCATGGGCTTCTATCTCACCAGCCGGGGCCTCACCAATGAGGCCTACTATGTGGCCCAAAAAGCGGTTCGAGCGATGGGGACCAATTCTATCGACAACGCCGCCCGGATCTGCCATGCGCCGAGCACCATGGCCCTTAAAGCAGCCCTCGGCGTGGCGGCCACCACATGTTCCTATTCGGACCTCATTGGGACTGATCTGATTGTCTTCTTCGGCTCCAACGTGGCCAACAATCAGCCCGTGATGATGAAGTATCTCTATTATGCCCGGAAGGCGGGAACGCGGGTGGCCGTGGTCAACCCTTACCGTGAGCCGGCGATGGAGCGCTACTGGGTGCCCTCCGACATAGAGAGCGCCCTGTTCGGCACCCGGATCGCGGATCGCTTTTTCCAGGTCCAGGTGGGAGGCGACATCGCCTTCATCAACGGGGCCATTAAACACATGATCGAGCGCGGATGGATGGACGAGTCCTTCATCCAGGGATACACGAGGGGCTTCGAGGAGCTGCGAGCGTTACTCGAGGCTACCCCTTGGGAGGAGCTGGAGGAAGGTGCAGGTCTCCCCCGGGAGGAGATGCAGGCCTTCGCCCAAATGGTGGCCGAAGCTCGACGGGCGGTCTTCGTGTGGAGCATGGGGATCACCCAGCACCCCTATGGCGAGGACAACGTCCACGCGATCATTAACCTGGCCCTGACGAAGGGGTTCATCGGCCGGGAGGGTTGCGGCTTGATGCCCATCCGGGGTCACTCCGGCGTCCAGGGCGGGGCGGAAATGGGAGCTTACGCCACGGCGTTCCCGGGAGGCCTTCCGATTAACGAAGAGAACGCCCGCCGCCTCTCCGAGCTTTACGGGTTCGAGGTTCCCGCGAAACGCGGCCTGACCGCCCCCGAGATGATCGAGGCGGCCCACCGCGGGGAGCTGGATCTGCTCTTCAGCGTCGGGGGCAACTTCCATGATGTGCTCCCGAGCCCGGATTTCGTCCGCGAGGCCCTTGAGCGGATCCCGCTCCGGGTTCATATGGATATCGTGCTCTCACCGCCCATGTTCTTCGAGCCAGGGGAAGCGACGATCCTCCTCCCCGCGGCCACCCGCTACGAAGGGCCCGGCGGCGTGACGGAGACGACCACCGAGCGGCGGGTGATCTTCAGCCCGGAGATCCCCGGGCCGCGCGTTGGGGAGGCCCGCCCGGAGTGGTGGGTTTTCGGGGAGCTGGCCGCCCGGGTCCGCCCGGAGCTGGCCGATCGGGTTCGCTTCCCAAATACCCAGGCGATCCGGGAGGAGATCGCCCGGGTGATCCCCATGTATGACGGAATCCAGCATTTGCGTCGGAAAGGGGATCAGTTCCAATATGGCGGGCCCC
>DATMAC010000261.1:0-8663 GCA_035573655.1 Thermoflexus sp. | reverse complement strand
GTATCCCCGCCGACCCACACCCCCCAGACGAAGGGGAAGGCGAAGCCAGGCAGGAAGACGTTGAAAGGATCCGGATGGGCCGGCGGGACGAAGGAGGCGATCTCCCGCGGCGCAGCCGGCTGGGAGAGGTCCACCACCCGCACCCCGTCGCTGTACCAGGAGAGATACAGGGTCCGCCCGCGGACGAAGGGGTTGTGCACGGAGAAAAAGCCGTCGGTCCGGGTCGAGCGGGCGTTGGCGGTGGCGAAGGTGGCGATCTCCATCGGGCGCGTCGGGTCCGAGATGTCGATAATCCGGGTGTAGCCCCAGCCGTCCTCGATGCCCGATGGCCCCTGTGGCGTGAAGTCCTCGTCGTTCACAACGGCCAGCCGGTTGCCTGGGACCGGGATAGCGGAGTGATCGTTGCCCTCCTCTTGGGGACGATAGAGGGTCCGCCCCAGGAACCGCGGGTTCGCCGGATCAGTGATGTCCAGCAACACCATTCCCGTGTCCCAGTAAGAGAGGAGAGCCATGGTGCCGGTCTCATTGGCCCAGACGCTGTGGAGAAGGCTCACCCGGGTCACCGGCCCCGGCTGGATCGGCGGAATGCCCAGCTCTGTGAACGCTCCCCATTGGGAGACCAGGATGGGGTTCCGGGGGTCGGTCACATCCACCAACTTGAAGTCGAGGCCGCGGTAGGTGAGGCCCGCGAAGAACGTGTCCAGCTCGGCGAAGGGATCCGCCAGGAGGGCGTAAGCCCGGTCCCCCCGCTGGAAGAGGAACATTTCGTGGACGCCGCGGCCGAACTGGCCCTCCCCCACGCTGAAGAAGGCCAGGTGCTTCGGGGCGCGCGGGTCCGTCACATCCCAAAGGTCCAGGCCGCCTTCCGCCCCCTGCCCGAAGGGCACGCAGCGCTGAATCCCTACTGCGAGCAGGTCCCCGTGGAAAAAGCGGGTGTTGATCCGGGCCACGACCATATCCTCGGAAGAGGTCCCCGGGCGGCCGGGAACCGTGGCGACCCATTGAGGATTCGCCGGGTCCGCCAGGTCGATGACCTTCACCCCCGTCGCCGGGCAGGTGTCCGGCCGCGCCGCCGTACCCCACGTGCCGACGTAGGCGAACCCCCGGTGGCCCCACACATCGGCGTTGAAGCCCCCTAGGGATAGGGATCCCACCAGGCGCAGGTTCCGGAGCCGCGGGGCCCGGTCGAAAGAGGGCCGCGCCCCGGAGGCGATCAGCCGCGCGTTCGCCTCCAGCAACGCCTGGTCCGGATCCACTTCAGGGAACGTCCGGTGATCGATCTGTCCCCGGATCTCCCCGGTGGCCATATCCCCGGGCCCGGTGTTGGGCGGCGGTACACCGTCGTTGGTGTGCACGTTCACGTAGGCGTTGCCGCTGATCATGGCCTCAAGGAGGTCATATATGGATTTCCCACTCAGCGGCCCCACCAAGTTCGCCGCCGTGATCGTCCCTTCCGCCAGCACGCCGTTGAAGCGGCCGCCCCCAGGGGGCGTCGGCCCGAAAAGCCCAACCATAATCGGACCGTTGACCCCCCGCGGGCCCAGATGGATGTGGGCCGCAACGGGGTTGTGAATGTTGGCCACGATCAGCTTGTAATGGATCGCCGATCCGTCCGGCGCCACGTCGAACAGCGCCACGCCGCGGGCACGGGTGGGCACCGGGGGGCGCTCCTCATCCCCTGAGAGGATGGCGACGAAGTTGCCTGGGAACACTTCCCGCCCCCTAGATGCCGACGCCGCCCCCAGTCCACTCCCAGACGCCAGGATCAAACCCAACACCCAAAGCCCCGAAAGGATCCAACGGTTCATGGCCCCCTCCTTTCCAAATTCGTTAAATGCATTATACAAAATACCAAAATGATGAACAATATGATATTTTCTAACCTTTTTGTTGCATCATTCACGAACAGAATGTCTGAAAAATTTGTCCTGAGTAGCGATCTAATCATGTAAGTAGGGAAGGACCCTATCCCCTGGATTCCCCCTCCCCACGGCCCAAAGGACCGTAGAGAGGGGAGATAAAAAATTTGGGGGCCGAGCGGCGCGCCGCTCGGCCCCCAAAGCCCATCAAAGGAAACCCCTTTCAGGCCGGGCGGAGCCGGCGGAAGGCGGCCTGCAGGGCGACCCCCAGGGTCGCGCCAAGGGCCGGCAGGAGCAAGGCGGTCGGCGCGCCGAGCGGATCCGGCAGGCCCGGTAGATCGAGCCAGAAGGCGCTCAGGGTCAGCAGATCCAGGTAATACTTAAACCCCCACCCGAGATCCGGCAGCCCCCAGAGGAAGGAAACCCCGTAGGCCCAGTAGAAGAGCAACACCTGAAACGCAAAAGCCAGCGCGATCCCTCCATAGGCCCGTAGGATCCCCTCGAAGGCCTCCCCCCAGCGCCGCCCCTTCCAGATCCCCACCAGCAAGGCCACCACCGCCAGGCCCAGCAACGCATCGAGGACCCGGCCCATGAAAAAGGCTTCGATCTGGGCCTCGGTGTTGAAAACAGAGAGGGACCATTGATACCCGCGCCCGAAGTAAAGCCCCCACACGAGGCCGATGAACGCCACAAGGCCCACCAAGACCGCGCCGCGGTAGGGGGGACGAACGAGAAGGGCGGCCAGAAGGGCGATGAGCGCCAGGCCCAGCAGGGCCAGAGGAGCCCGCCCCAGGCGGTCCTGCGCCAGCCGCTCCCCATACACCTGGTTCAGCGCCCGGTCCGCTTCCCGATCAAAGGCCGGAAGATCGGCCGCCGTCTTCACGGCCGGCAAGCTGGGGGTTGGGCGCCCCAGGACCTGCGCGATCCGATGGATCAGCTGGGTGCGCTGCTCGGCCGAGGCCCGCGCCACGGCGTCGATGGCCTCCGGCGGCCCCTCCAGGGCTTCCAACAACGGGCGTCCCATCGCGTGGGCGGGGATCGGGATCCCCAACAGCGCCGCCAGGGTGGGGGCGATGTCCGCCTGGGTCCCCTGCCCCTTCACCCCCGATCGGATCCCCTTCCCGACCATCACCATGGGGACCTCCTTCACGATGGGCTCCCATCCCCCGTGTCCACCCGGATCGGTGTGGCCGTGATCCGTGGTCACCACCAACGTCGTGCGGCTCAGATCCAGCGCCGCGGCTACGCGCGCCAGCCGCTCGTCCGTCCGCTGGACGATCTCCCGATATGCCGGGGAAGCGCCCCCGAAGGCGTGGCCGTATTCGTCGGGCCCGGCGAAGTAAATCAGCACGAGCCGCGCGGAAGGATCCTGGAGCAACGTGAGCCCCCGCTCCAGGATCGCTTCGTCCAGGCGGTTCACCTCCTCCGGTGCGGACAGCGGCACATCGGGCACCTCGAACCGCTCCCACCACGGGCCGAACAGCTCCACCCAGCCGCCGGTCCCCGCCCCGCTGGGCCGCGCCCCGGCCGCTTGAGCTTCCCGGAAGATCGAATCCACCCGGACCGGCCCTTTGAACCAGTTGGTGGTGACGCCGCTGATGCCCTGCCAGGCCCCGCTGCCGATGACCGTCCATCCGGGATACGAGAGGGAAGGCTCTCCGACGCGCACGAGATAGCGCGCCCCCTGAGCGGCCAGCTGGTTGAAGGTCGGCATCGCGCTGGCCGCCGTGTCCTGGCGCAATCCGTCGATGATCACGAGGACCACCCGGTCGGTGAGGGGTGGGGTGGCTGGAGGTGGGGAAAGCTCCGACTCCAGATAGGGGCCCCGGTACTCCACCACGCTGTCCCACGAGAAGAGGGCCAGCCGGACGGCCCCCCAACCGAGGACACTCAAGCCCGCGATCAGCAAGATGAGGAGTGAAAAGCGCCAGCCCATGGGTTTGCCTCCTTCCCTGGGGAATTTGATTAGTTGATCGCCCTCTCCTTTCCTTAACTTTAACTTTGACTTTCCTCATCTGGAGGATATCGGGGATGGGGAAGGCCGTTTTTCAGTCGTCTCCCCTGCAGGGAGTAAAATCTTCCCGGGTCGATGTAGACTGCGGAAAGCGTCCTACCGTCCGGACTCCCAGCGTTCTCTTGATCCGAACATGGCTACGATTTTACCAGCATCCAGATGTTCAGGGCGCGCGGGTTCGCTCGGCGGCCTCGCGGCTTCTCGTGAAGGCGCTTCGTGCTCTGGCTATGGGAACACCTTCCCGCGCACCCTTCTCCGAGGGGGGTGAACGTTCGACGATGGGAGCTTCCATCCTGTTGATCGATGATGACGAGTTGCTTCGCCGCAGCCTGGCGTTCAGCCTGGAGCAGGCGGGCTTCCGGGTGCACACCGCCGCCACCGCGGAGGAAGGCTTGGCGATCGCCGCCCGGGAGCGACCGGACCTGGTCCTCCTCGATATCCGGCTCCCGGGGATCGATGGGCTGGAGGCCTTGCGACGATTCCGGGAGACCCTCGGCCTCCCGGTGATCTTCCTCACCGCCCGGAGGCGGGAGCTGGATCAGGTCATCGGGCTCGAGATGGGCGCGGAGGATTACATCACCAAGCCCTTCGACACGGACGTCCTGATCGCCCGCATCCGGGCGGTCCTGCGGCGGCTCCGATCATCTTCCGCTCCCTCGCCCGGCCCCTCCCCGCTCGTCGTGGGGGATCTGGTCATCGATCCGGCGGGGCGCACGGCCACGGTCGCCGGCCGGCCCCTCTCCCTCACGCCGAAGGAATTCGACCTGCTCTACACGCTGGCGCTGGCCCCCAATCAGGTGCTCTCCGTCGAGACCCTCCTGACCCGGGTTTGGGGGGCGGAATACGCCGGCCAATCCGAAACCCTCTATGTGCATATCCGCTGGCTGCGGGAGAAAATTGAGGAAGACCCCGAACACCCCAAACGCATCGTTACCGTTCGAGGGGTGGGCTACAAGCTGGTTCCCCATGGATCGGGAGCGTGAACGATGCTCCGCACGTTTCGGTTCCGCCTGCTGCTCAGCACGATGCTTCCCTATTTGCTCGTTGTCCCCGCCCTGGGGTTGGCGCTCACCACGCTGGTGGAGGAGCGCATCCTCCTCCCATCTCTGGCTCAGGAGATGGCGGACCAGGGGATCCTGATCGCGCGCTTGGGAGCGGTCCTCCCGGAGATCTGGACGGATCCCGCGGCGGCGCAGGCCTTCTTGGAGGCCCTCATGATCCGCCAGCCCACCCAGGTCTTCCTGGTGGATCCAGCCGGTCGCCCCCTGGCGCCCTCGGAGGAAAGGCAGGCGTTCCCGCGCCCACCCGGATGGGGATCGTTGCTTGAACGCGCCCAGCAGGGAGAGGTCGCTTGGCAGGTCTCCCCTCGGGGAGCCAACTCGGATGTCGTCTTAGACGTCCTCATCCCGGTCACCAACCCAGCGGGAGCACGCCTCGGATATGTGCGGCTGCTGCGCCGCCTGCCCGACGTCGCGCAAGGGCTGCACCAGGTCCGCCGCCTCGTGCTCGGCACGCTGGCGCTGGGCCTGATGTTGAGCGGCGGGATCGGCTGGCTTCTGGCGCAATCGTTGAGCCGCCCGCTCCAGCAGGTCACGCGGGCGATCGCTGAGGCCCCCTTGGAGGGGCCCGCGGCCTTCCTGCCGGAGAGCGGACCCCAGGAGATCCAACAGCTGATCCGAACCTACAATCGCCTCCAGGCCCGGCGCGTCCAGTTAGAGGAAGCGCGCCGCCTGCTGCTGAGGAGCATCGTTCACGAGTTCGGACGGCTGATCGGCGCCCTGCGGGCGGCGGTCCATGCGCTTCAAGGCGGCGCGGCGGAGGATCCCGGCCTCCGCGGGGAGTTACTGCAAGGGATGGATCAGACCACGGGGGTGCTCACCCGCCTGCTGGAGGATCTGACGCAGATTTACCGTCATGTGGCGGGCCCGCTCTCCCTTCAGCGAAAGCCCCTGGAGCTGGGGATCTGGCTCCGGGAGCACGCCGCGATCTGGGCGGAGATCGCCCGGGAGCACGCGCTGCACTGGAAGGCGGAGCTCCCTCCGGATCTACCGGTGGTTCAAGTGGACCCGGAGCGGCTGGCCCAGGCGCTGGACAACTTAGTGGACAACGCCTTCAAGTTCACGCCGGCGGGAGGCTGCGTCACCTTGCGGGCGGAGGTCAGGAACCGGGAGCTCCGGATCCGGGTTCAGGATACCGGGCCAGGGATCCCGCCGGAGGAGCTCCCCCGCCTCTTCGAGCCGTTCTACCGGGGAAGCCAGGAAGGCCATCCGGGGCTGGGCTTGGGGCTCTTCCTGGCGCGCATGATCGTTGAGGCCCATGGGGGGCACCTGGAAGTGGAGAGCCGACCTGGGGAGGGCAGCGATTTCACCATCGTCCTGCCGTTCGATCGTCACCCGAGCGCGTGAGGATGACCTTTCCACAGGGGATTTCGGTGGTTCTTAAGCTTTTTTCAGTTTCCCTTCAGGACAGCCTCTTCGCTCCCGCATAAGGTCTTCGCGCGAAAATCCGCTGAAAGGAGGAGAAGATGTCCCTTCGGGCCCTTCGATGGCTCAGTGGGATGGGATTGACTGCGATGCTGGCCCTAGCGGCTTGCGCGCGGGCCATGCCTTCGCCGACCCCCGCGCCCACACAGCCGCTTGCGACACGGACCAAGGCGCCGCCCAGTCCAACACCGACGAAGGCGCTGATGGCGACGCCCACCCAGGCGCCGAATCCTACCCCCACTACCCCTTCAGCCATCTCAATCGAGATCCAGACCGGTTCCACGAAGACGACCATTGCGCCAGGTCAGACTGCGACAGTGCCTTTCCACAACGGCGAGGTGTACGTCGTAGTGCACTTCCCCTATCTGATCCAGGGACGCGCCATGGCGCAAGTCGTGCGGCAGACGGGTGGGAACTGGCAGCTGGAGATGAAAAACCCACCCACCGGTGACACGCTTGCCTTTTCGCTGCGCGGCGACGGCCCAGGTGACCTGATCATTGAGATCACGCAGGGGTTAGGCATGCCACCGTCACGTTTCATGATTCGAGTCGGAGCCGGCAGCCCGCCGGTGGAGCGGACCGTCACCCTGGCCGATAATGGTAAGATGATCACGCTTCACGTCGGTCAACGCTTCTTGCTCAACCTGGGTGCCGGCTATAACTGGATGGTCGACGTGGACAACCCGGCTGTCCTCAGCCGTGTCATGAATGGCCTGGTGATCGAAAGTGCACAAGGGATCTATGAAGCGCACACGCCTGGGACAGCTACTCTGACTGCAACGGGCGATCCGATCTGCAGCCAGGCGCAGCCGTCCTGCGCCATGCCATCGCTCTTGTTCAGACTCCAGGTCGTCGTCAAATGATGCCGAAATGACACGGCGGCATGGCGTGGTTTTCCTCAGCGAACCTGACAGCTGCGCCATCGCTATCTACGGCTTCGCACCATCTTCGAGATAGTAGAATAGAAGTTACAACAGTCCGATGGCTCAGCGGCGATATCTAGCCCACATAGCCACCTACTTGGTAGATGCCGTGCAGCCAACCGACCAGGGCCTGGAAGTCGGGTCAGTTACGGCGAAAGCGGGGTTGGGCAAGGGTGCGGCCCTGGTCGCTCACCTAACAGACCTCATGGTGCTTTATGAGGAGGACAATATGGCGGAATCCAAGCCCACCCTAGAGGAGTGGCGCCAACTCTATCAGGCGGCCATCCGTGTGAAGGAAGTCGCTCCCTGGGAGTGGATGACCGAAACGGACGTTTTCGGCGTGCAGAACCCCGAGACAGGCGAGGTCGGCTTTGTCAGCGTCATGGGGATGCGGGGGGAGCATCTGGCCCTGGCGGTCTATCTGGGGGCGGAGGGGCTGTATGGTTTTTGGCATTTCCGGGAGATGGTGGAAAGCTCACCCACCCCTGCCCCAGAAACGTTGTTCACGTTGTTAGAGATCCCCCAGCTCCAAGCCTCGTTTGAGGATCGCACCCAATTGAGCCAGGAAGATCGCGCCGTGATCAAGCAATTGGGGTTGAAGTTTCGCGGCGCGCAGGCCTGGCCGATGTTCCGCAGTTACCGCCCCGGCTTCTGGCCTTGGTATCTGGAGGCTGCGGAGGCCCGCTTCCTGACCCATGTTTTGAACCAGGCCGTAGAGGTCGCGCTGCGCTTTAAAGAGGACCCGGCGCTGTTGAAGCCGCCCGATGATGGAAGCTACCTGGTGCGGGTGCTGCGTGATGACGGTGTATGGGAGGATCGGATCGTAAGGGTGCCCCCGCCAGAGCCCACCTTCATCCCCATCCCAATGGATGAGGAAGCCCTGGAGGCTGTGAAGCAGTTGCCGCACGCTCGGAATACCTTTGAAATGGATTTCTTCGCTCTCCCCGGACCGATCCGCGAGAAAGACAAGCGCCCCTACCTGCTTTACATGCTGCTGACGGTCGATGCGAACAGCGGGCTGATCCTTGCTTTTGATTTCCTGAAGCCTGACCCGGACTTGAAGACCATGTGGGGGTTGATTCCGGTGAAGGTGGTATATCAGTTCGCAAAGATCGGGAAGATCCCCCGTCGAGTCACCGTGCGCTCGCCCCTGCTGTCGGGGTTGCTTCGGCTTCTGACGGCGGAATTGGGCTTTGAAGTCAAGACTGCTTCGGTGCTGCGCCGCTTGGACCAGGCCAAAGCGTTTCTGTGGGATCGACTGGGTTAAGCCATAGCCGGCGGGCCGGGGAACCCAGGACGATCTGCACATCCCCCAACTGACCCTCGGCGTTTCGAAACAGGAGTTACGCAGTTTGGGGCCCGCACGGGGAGACAGGAGGGCCCC
>DATMAC010000260.1:0-3751 GCA_035573655.1 Thermoflexus sp. | reverse complement strand
GGCCTGCGCCTTATCACGGCCGTGGGGGCATTCACCCTGCCCTTGTTGGCGGTGGAGGGAGCCCGGCCGGGGGCTCTGCCGGCGGTCATCCCGTTGGGAGCGGGGGGCTTTGAAGTGATCGCTCCCTTCGCTCGGACGGCTATGCCCGCTGCTCCTGCCTCCGTCTCGTTGCAGAGCAATCCTTCAGACCTCCTCTACGCCACCTTCCTGGGGGGAAGTAGCTGGGACTCTGGCCTCAGCATTGCAGTGGACGGGAGCGGGGCGGTTTACGTGACAGGCTATACCTCTTCCTCCAACTTTCCGACGACATCGGGGGCCTTCGATTCGACCTACAACGGCGGCAACAGTGATGCCTTCATCGTGAAGCTGAATCCGGCGGGACAAGGGAATGCGGACCTCCTCTACGCCACCTTCCTGGGAGGAAGTGGCTATGAGGAGGGCTATGGCATTGCGGTAGATGGGAGCGGGGTGGTTTACGTCACGGGCTATACCTGGTCCTCCGACTTTCCGACGACGCCGGGGGCCTTCGATTCGACCTACAACGGCGGCGGCAGTGATGGCTTCCTCGTGAAGCTGAACCCGGCGGGACAGGGCGCAAGCGACCTCCTCTACGCCACCTTCCTGGGAGGAAGTAATTGGGACGAGGGCCTCGGCATTGCGGTGGACGAGAGCAGGATGGTTTACGTTGTGGGCAGCACCATTTCCTCCGACTTTCCTGTGACACCGGGGGCTTACGATACGACCTGCGGGACCGATGGGAACTGTAACTATGATGGCACATACAGATACTCGGATTTCTTTGTCGTGAAGCTGAACCTGGCAGGTCAGGGGCTTGCGGATCTGGTCTACTCTACCTTCCTGGGGGGAAGTAACTGGGAGCCTCCTGATGAATCTGGCTTTGGCATTGTGGTGGACGGGAGCGGGACGATATACGTGACGGGCGGTACAGATTCTTCCGACTTTCCTGTGACACCAGGGGCTTACGATACGACCTGCGGGACCGATGGGAACTGTAACTATGATGGCACATACTATTACCCGGACGCCTTCCTTGTGAAGCTGAACCCGGCGGGACAGGGCGCAAGCGACCTCCTCTACGCCACCTTCCTGGGAGGAGGCAACTCTGACGGGGGCTCTAGCATTGCGGTGGACGGGAGCGGGGCGGCCTACGTCGTGGGCGTGACCTTTTCCAACGACTTTCCGACGACGCCGGGGGCCTTCGATACGAGTCAGAACGGTGTCTTAGACGCCTTCATTGTGAGGCTGAATCCAGCGGGACAGGGGAATGCGGACCTGGTCTATGCTACCTTCCTGGGGGGAAGTAATTGGGATTCTGGCTACGGCCTTGCCGTGGACGGGGGCGGGGCGGCCTACGTCGTGGGCTGGACCGATTCCTCCGACTTTCCGACGACGCCGGGGGCCTACGACACGAGTCACAACGGCGGCGCTGACGCCTTTGTGGTCAAACTGGCGATAGGGGGAGGGCAAGCGGCCCCCGATTTGGTGGCGGCCAAGAGCAACAACGTGGGTGGGGCCATCGCCCCGGGCAACCCCTTCACCTGGACGGTGACGATCTCCAACACCGGCTCGGCCAACGCCTCCTTCGCAGCCGACCAGGTCATCCTGCGCGACGACCTGCCCTCGGGGGCCACCTACGGCCCACCGTCCGTGCAGAACTTCATCAACGTAACCGGCAACATCGCCTGCTCCATCGCTTCCAACACTCTCACCTGCACGGCCAACGGCGGGCCGGTGACCCTGGGCGCCGGCGGGGCCTTTGCGGTGGCCTTCAGCGTCACACCCACAACGACCGGCACCCTGACCAACCCGGCCTCCGGCGGCCTCTGCCGCGCCGACCCGAACGGCGTGGTGGCTGAAGGCAATGAAAACAACAACGATTGCGCCGATTCGGTGATGGTCCGCTATCGGTTGTATCTGCCCTTGGTGCTGCGCAACTACTAAAGTCGGGGTGCTGTGGCTCGGCCCGGCGTGGAAGGCTGCCTCTCCTCACAGGGGTCGGCGGAAGGGAAGGATAAACAACCTGTGAGCCGTAGGAAACGGAGGGCTCCGGTGGCGGGGGCGGAAAGGTTCCCCCGCCACCGAATGGGGGCAGGGGAAGGGGTGGGGCCTCCTGCTTCCCTCACCGCGTAGCCTCCGTGTGGAAGGTCCAGACCAACCGGCGCCGGAGGCATCCGCTCGACCGCGCTTTCCCGGCCCGGCCCTGCCAGACCATCCTCGTGCAAGGCGCATGACGTTGAAGTTCGGACACGCGTTGGGACCCCGAGCGAGTGGGGTCCTCACCCCGTCTCCAGGGCGGCGTTGCGATCTGAGGCTTTTCAACGGATTTCCAGGTTTCTGGGAGTAGTCCGCCAGCCCCAGAAAAAATCTCCGCCCTCCCCATAGCCCTTCGGGCCGCGTTATGTAGGGGCACCCCTTGTGGGTGCCCCTACATGGCCCTGTTAAGACTCCTCCAGGATCAGATGGATGGACTCCGGGCGAACGGCGATGGTCCAGAAGCGGGTCCGATCCAAGCCCAGCCGTTCGTAAATGTAGGGTGGGACCTCGATCTCCAGATCGTAATCCCGCTCGGGCGTGAACCGAGGGCCTTGGAGCCGGAAGAAGAGCAACCACGCCAGGCCGTAGTCGATCTCCCCGACGATCTCCCCTTCGAACAGATTCTCGCGATCCGGAGGGGGTGGGCGATCGGGCCGGACGAAGGCAATGTGCTCGGCGCGAAGGCAGACCAGAACGTTCGCCCCCACGGGGAGCGAGGAGATCGATGGGTTAGGGCGGGCTCGCAGCTCCCGCTCCCCGACCTGCAGGCGCAAGCTTTCGGGATCCGCCCCCCGCACCTGGCCGCGCAGGAGGTTGCGAACCCCAACCAGATGGGCCACCTCCAATCGGGCCGGGCGATGGAGCACGTCTTTCGGGGAGCCCACCTGGAGGAGCCGCCCCTTCTCCAGAACGGCGATCCGGTCGGCCAGGAAGGCCGCTTCGGCGAGACTGTGGGTGACGAAAAGAACCGGGATGCCCAGCTGGCGCTGAAGCCTCTGGATCAAACGTTGCAGCTCCGAACGGGTGGGCGCATCCAAGGCGGAAAGCGGCTCGTCCAGAAGGAGGGCATCCGGCTGGATGGCGAGGGCCCGCGCCAGGGCGACCCGTTGCTGTTGCCCACCGGAAAGCTGATGCGGCCGCCGCTCCGCGAGATCCGCCAGGCCGACCTGATCCAGCCATTCCATCACCCGACGGCGGATCTCCTCCGCTCGGCCCCGGAGACCGTAGGCCACGTTCTCAAAGACCGTGAGATGGGGGAAAAGGGCATACCCCTGGGGCACATAACCCACCCGTCGGGCTTGAGGGGGCAGATTCACCCCGGACCGGGAATCGAACACCACGCGGCCGTTGAGAACGATGCGGCCGGAGGCGGGGCGGAAGAGCCCAGCGACGGCCCGCAGGGTCAGGCTCTTGCCAGCCCCTGATCGACCGAACAGCACCATCAACTCCGATCCGACCGTCAGGTTGAGCTCAAGATCGAAACCTGGCCAAGTATGAGCGATCCCCAGTTCCAGCATAGGTTCCAACTTTGTAATGGGTTTTCTCGCGGGGTTTTGGCCCCCGATCCAGCCCCGAAAAAATTTTCCCCTCCCCCCGCGGTTCTTTGGGCACGGGGAGAGGGCCATCCGCTCTCTCCACCCCAACGATTCAGCCGTTCTCAGGCGATGCCCATACGGATACAGGCGGTTTCTGGCTG
>DATMAC010000259.1:0-5848 GCA_035573655.1 Thermoflexus sp. | reverse complement strand
TTATCCTTTCAAGGATGAAACACTATTCCACGCTCAAAAGATAAGGATAGTAAGGTTGTCCAGCTTCCACCACCTCGATCTGTTGATCGCGATAATTGGAGCGGAGCATCTCCACCAGCTGGGCGGTTTGTTCAGGATCCGCCTCCGCCCCCACATAGAGGGTCAGCAATTCGGCGGAGGCGATCCCCATCGCCTCGAGGGTCCTCCGGACCACTTCCGCCAACTCATCCCCCGCAGCTACCAGGCGGTCTTCCACCAGCCCGATCCATTGTCCATGGCGGGCCGCTACGCCTTCGAATTCCACATCCCGTGTGGCCCGGGTGATCTCGCCGCTGCGCACCTGCTGGGCCGCCCTCTCCATCGCCTGTAGGTTGCTTTCCAGGTCCGCCTCGGCGCGATATGCGACCATGGCGGCCACGCCTTGAGGCAGGGTGTGGGTGGGTAGGATTTCCACACGCTTATCCGGGACCAATTCGGCCGCTTGGCGGGCGGTCAGCACGACGTTGGGGTTGTTGGGCAGCACGATCACCTGATCGGTGGGCAGCGCTTTGAGGAGCTCTACGAACTGCTCGGCGCTGGGGTTCATCGTCTGCCCCCCGCGCAGGGTCGCGCTGACTCCCAGGCCGAGAAAGATCCGGGCCCATCCTTCGCTCGGAACCACCGCGACGGTGGCGACCTGTCCGGGCTGTACGGAAGGGAAAGCGATCTCTGGCGCTCGGGTTCGTTCCTCGATGAAGCGTTGATATTGGGCCTGCATATCCTCCACCACAACATCCCGCAGGCTGCCCCACCGGATCGCGTAGCTTAATGGACGCCCGGGATCGTGGACGTGCAAATGGACTTTGACCGTGTTCGCGTCGCCGACAACCAGGACGCTATCGCCCATCGCCTCCAGGTCGCGGCGGATTTGCTCGACATCCAGGTGACGGCCCACCAGGATGAACTGGACGTCGTAGCCATAGCCTTCCGATCCGGGCTCCAACGCTTCGGTCGCCCGGGCGCCTGAGGGAGCCTGGACGGCCATCGGAGCTTCCTCCAGCTCCACGGGCTCCCCCTTCAGATAGCGAAGCATCCCCTCCAGGATCAGATAGAGCCCCTGCCCGCCGGAATCCACCACCCCCGCCGCTTTCAGGATGGGAAGCAAATCCGGGGTGCGTCGCACGGCCTCGCCGGCCCGGCGGACAACCTGCTCCATCACTTCCATGAAATCCCCTCCCCGCCGCACGCTATCCAGCGCTGCTTCGCTGGCCTCGCGGATCACGGTGAGAATGGTTCCCTCGACGGGCTTCATCACCCCGCGATAAGCGGTGCGTGTCGCTTCCTGAAGGGCGAGGGCGAGGTCCTCCGCCGTGATCGTCGGGCGATGGTTGATCACCTGAGCCATCCCCCGCCAGATCTGAGAGAGGATCACCCCGGAATTCCCTCGAGCGCCCATCAGGGCCCCATGGGCTACCCGCTGCATCAGCGCGCCCACTTCCTGATCCGGCATGTCAGCGATCTCCCGCCAGGCGGCCTCCATCGTCAGCAACATGTTCGTCCCGGTGTCGCCATCTGGGACCGGGAACACATTCATGGCATTTACCAGCTCGTGGTGGCGGCGAAGCCAGAGCAACGCAGCCCGGATCATCCGCTTGAACGTCGGTCCATCTACCGCCTGGAGGGAATGTCGTGAAGCCTGATCCACCTCCAATTCCACAGCTTCCTCCTGTGGAAGATTTGAAAGCGGCGATAAGGGCGATCCATCCATATCCATGTGATCACTGCGGTCGCAAGCCATGGATATGAACATTCACCTCAGCCACCGGTAAGCCCACAATTTTCTCCACATGGTATTTGATGGTGTGTTGTACGCTGCGAGCGACAGCGATCAAGCGAACCCCATGCGCCAGGATGAGATAAACATCGATCACCAGGCCGTCCGGCCGTTCCCGGATCTCGATGCTTCGTCGTGCATCCGGAGCGAAGAAATTGGCGACCGCGTCGGTCATGCGGTGTGGAGCCAACCCAACCACCCCGTAGCATTGCATCAGGGCCTGGGCGATGACCGTTGCGATCGCGGAGGGCAATACTTCAATTCGCCCCAGTTCGCTCTCTTCCTTCATAAGGTTCTCGCTCCTCTGGAAGCTCGCGCTGCATCCATTTTTGTTCTGAGGATAGGGAATGGGGCAAGTCAATGCCCCCAAACCACGGATCACATCCGAATAAAGCACTAATGCTTCATCTTCTCCTCCTCCCCGCAGCCCGAAGGGCTGCGGGGAGTGAGGAGAAGAAAAATCTTTTGGGGATGGGCCGGGGGCCAAAGGCCCCGGCCCATCCCCAAAAACCCCAAATTGAAGAAAGCAGCGGTGTTTCTTCCACATTAACTTTATCTTAACGCAGATCGTGGCGAATCTCCTCACTTCCTTTCCCGTTCCAATGCGGCTTTGCCGTGTGGGGGAAGGGGAGACATGTTCCTAGGGGTGCAGGCCACCGAAGGCGGCCCACACCCCACAAAAAACAAAAAAGGAGTATCGGCAGGGGGTGCGCCTCCATGGGTACCTGGGTGCCCCGGGGCAGGCAGGGCCTGGAAGGGCCGCGTAGGGGCAGGCCTTGTGCCTGTCCGTATGGAGGCACCTACAAGGGGTGCCTCTACACCGACACAGATGCCCGGGGAGGGTGAGTGATCTGCATGCATCGGGCCATCGGATGATCCCTCAGCTCTTGGGGGAACCATCAGGATCCTGAGTTAAAATAGAAGAAGCTGAGACTGCGGAGGAGGTCGATGATGAGTGGGGAGGTTCGACGGGCTTATGGGACCGTGACGGTGAAACGGGGTTTGGCCCAGATGCTGAAGGGCGGCGTCATCATGGATGTCACCAATGCGGAACAGGCTCAAATCGCTGAGGAAGCAGGAGCCGTCGCCGTGATGGCCCTCGAGCGGGTCCCTGCGGATATCCGGGCCCAAGGGGGAGTGGCCCGCATGGCGGACCCGGAGAAGATCTTGGAGATCATGGAAGCGGTGACCATCCCGGTGATGGCGAAGTGCCGCATCGGCCACTATATGGAGGCGAAGATCCTGGAAGCCCTCGGCGTGGATTTCATCGATGAGTCCGAAGTCCTGACCCCTGCGGACGAGCAATATCACATCAACAAGTGGGAGTTCAAGGTCCCCTTCGTTTGCGGGGCCCGCGATCTCGGGGAGGCCCTGCGTCGGATCGCCGAGGGGGCGGCGATGATCCGTTCCAAAGGGGAAGCCGGGACCGGGAACGTGGTCGAGGCGGTGCGCCATGCCCGGGCGATTATGGGCGCCATCCGGCGGATCCAGGGGATGGGGGAGGAAGAGTTGGTGGCCTATGCCAAAGAGATCGGGGCCCCATATGAGCTGGTCCTGGAAACCAAACGCCTCGGGCGACTGCCCGTTGTCCTCTTCGCGGCGGGTGGAATCGCCACCCCTGCTGATGCGGCGCTGATGATGTGGCTGGGGATGGATGGCGTGTTTGTCGGAAGTGGGATCTTTAAGAGCGAGAACCCCTACAAGCGGGCGCGGGCGATCGTGGAGGCGGTGACTTACTGGCAGGAGCCGGAAATCCTGGCGATGGTCAGCCGCAATCTGGGCGAGCCGATGTATGGCATCGATGTCCGACAGCTTACGGAAGCCCAACGCTTGGCCTTGCGAGGATGGTAAACCATTCGCTCAAAACGATGGTCGGACATCCTTTGGGGACTGCTTGGATTTTCTTCATCAACTAACCTATAGGAGGTGCATGGTGAGGATCGGGGTGCTGGGCTTACAGGGGGATTACTTAGAGCATCACCAGGTGCTCCGGCGATTGGGGGTGGAGACGGTGGATGTTCGTCTCCCCTCGCATCTGGAAGGCGTGGAGGGTCTGATCGTCCCTGGAGGGGAAAGCACCACGATTGGAGCGCTGGCGGAGCGCTACGGCTTGATCGGGCCGATCCGTGAAATGGCGGAGGCCGGCGTGCCGATCTGGGGTACATGTGCCGGCATGATTTTCCTGGCCAAGGACGTGGGCCGCCCCCAACCGATTTTGGGCCTGATGGATATCCGGGTGCGGCGCAATGCCTTCGGCCGTCAGATCGATAGCTTCGAAGCGGACTTGGAGATCCCCGTTCTGGCCCGGCTGGGGGATCCTCGGCCCTTCCATGCGGTGTTCATTCGAGCCCCCGTGATCGAAGCCGTGGGGCCGGGTGTGGAAGTCCTTGCCCGCCTGGAGGATGGAACGGTCGTGGCGGCTCAGCAAGGGCATCTGCTGGCCACCGCCTTCCACCCTGAGCTGACCGACGATCTTCGGTTCCATCGATATTTCCTGGAAATCGTTCGCCAGGCGTCCCGTCGATGATTCGACCTTTCCGGATGAGGGATGGACCCCATTTCCTGACGGCCATCCGGGATGGCCTATATCTGGATGAGCGGACGGTGCGGGTGGATCGCTTCCATCCGATCGAAGCGGCCACCGCATCCCTCTTCTTCCTAGATCTGACGCCGGTGCTCACCCTTTCGGATCGCGCCGGATCCTGTTTCCTGCAGTTGAAGTACTGGCGGGAGGGGGAGGAGGCACGCCTGCTGTGGATGGCTCCGGCCCCGGCGCTCTCGGAGCGGGAGGCCATCACCAGGTGGGAGGCGGTTTTCCATGCGGTGGTGGAGTGGGCAGCCGCCCACAGGATCCGGCGGCTGGTGGCCGAGGTGGCGCTGGATGAGCTCCGGCCGGCCCTCCTACGCCGCCTGGGTTTCCAGCGAACCCGCCGTTACACCGTGTGGGCGGGCTCTGCGCAAGTGGTGGAACGGGCGTTCGAGGCTCTCGCGGGCCGCGAGCCTGGGATCCGGGTTTCCCCCTGGGCGCTGTATCGGGGCGCGCGAGGGGCCTGGGTGGAGGAGCTCCGGAGCGTGCAGGAGGACCCGTTGCTGGCGCTGGCGCAAACCCTGGCGGATTTAGGCACCCGCTGGCGGCATCCGGTTTATGTACAGGTTCGTTGGGAAAACGCTGGCCTGACGGAAGCCTTACGAGCGCTGGGGTTCCAACCGGCGTTTGCTATGGGGCGGATGGTGCGTTGGATCGCGGTCCCTTACCTTCTGCCCGCGGTGGAGGAGCTGGAGATCAGCACCTCGACCTCCCTGGCATTCTACTTTCATCATGGGATCCCTAAGCCCGTGGGTGAGAGGGTGCTGGGATCTGGGTAGGGGGTGCTTGATTTGCGTTGGAACTTTATCCCCCTCTCCATAGCCCTTGGGGCTGTTGACCCTCTCTATCCCATAAATGGTTCCTCCGTTGTATATCCTCATTTAAAGAACCGAGGCCTGGGGTGCGGGTTTTGTCTGTGCCCCAGGCCTCGGTTTTAGCGGTATCCTTATTGAGGAACCTTTTCTCACTGGACTTTGGACGAACGCATCCAGGTCCTCCGCGGGGGGATTGTGGGATGGGTGGGACCACCTTCGGCAGCCCTATCCACTCCAAAACTCTTCAGCGTTTCTCCTTCCCTGCGACCCGAAGGGCTACGGGGAAGGGCTTGCCTCGCGTGCGGGAAGGGCCCGGACGAGGAGTTGGACTGTCTGTTTGTCCAAAGTCTCATTCTCAGCCGTTTGGGCTCTTGGGGAGAGAGGGGACGGCGAAGCGAAGCGCTGGGCGTCCAGGAAGCGATGGGCGTAACCCTGTTGAAGGGGAGAGAGCACCCCACAACGGATTTGGCAGACTGCGGCTTTACGTATTCATAGCTATAATGAATGTAGGGTGTTCTATTGCAAACAAGGTTAGCTCCTCTCCTCGGGCTCTTCGTCTTTGCAATGAAGCAAGCTTGGGCCGGCATATGGCTTCAACTCATTAGACTTGTCGCCTAATTCGACGGGGGTTCC
>DATMAC010000258.1:0-11161 GCA_035573655.1 Thermoflexus sp. | reverse complement strand
TCGCTTGGTGGATCTACCAGCAAGGCCAGGCCTACGCCGCCTTTCAGGAGGCCGTTCGTCGCGGACAGCCCGCGCTCAGCCGTGTGGAGACGCTTCCTGAGGAAGGCCGGGTCCACCTCGCGTTGGGCGAGCGGGCCAACTATCGCACGGATCCGCCGACCTCCGGCCCGCACAGCTCGGAGTGGGTCAACCCGGGCTTTTACACCCAGGAACAGCCCCCAGAGCGCCTCGTCCACTCCCTGGAGCACGGCCATGTGGTCATCTACTATGATGATCCGGGCCCGGAGGCGCTTCAAACGCTGCAGGCCTGGGCGCGCATGTTCAACGGCCAGTGGGACGGCGTGGTGGTCGTGCCCCAACGCGGGCTTGGGCGCGCGGTGATCCTCACCGCCTGGACCCGCATGCTGCGTCTGGAATCCTTCGATGTGAACGCGGCGGCAGCCTTTATCGACGCCTTCCGCGGCCGCGGGCCGGAGAACCCCGTCCGGTGATCCCTTCTGAGCCTCTCAACAACGAGAGGCTCGGGGTAGAGCCCTTCCCCACGGACAGGGCAGGTCGTTACCCAGAGCAAGTTTTCGACACTTTCTAAATTTCGCGACGCGGGAGAGCGGGCCTTGCGCCCCACACACCATTCCCAAGGAGCGGCTTCCATGCGCGCGATGTTCCTTCCTCATCCGGCGAAGTCCCCACAGGAGCTGCCCGCGGAGGGCTGGCGTGAAACGTCCCTTCCCCACCAATGGACTTTGGAAGGCATCGAGGCCGAGGTGGGCTGGTATCGCCTGGACCTGCCGGCGGCGTCGGGCGATCGGCGGTGGGCCCGGATCTACGTGGATTACTTCGGGGAAGCATGGGCGGATCGAACGCTGATCGGGAGCCACGAGGGCTACTTCGAACCCTGGCTCCTGGAGCTCCCCCGCGAGCCCCACACCCTCTGGCTGCGCGTAGCGGCCCCGAAGGAACCTTATGGGACCGTCTGGCCCCGCCTCAAGCGCCAGATCAAGGGGATCTTCGGCCAGCATGACTGCCGCCCGGGCGGCACCACCCCCCGCGGCCAGGAGCGGGGCACCGGCGGGCTGTGGGGTGGGGTGACGATCTTCGAGACCGGCCCCGTGGCGCTGCTCCACCTCACCCATTCCGCCTTCCCCCAACCCAAGGGCTGGCGCCTGAAAGTGGACCTGGCCCTCGACGCCCGCCACGCCGGCCCGGTGGAGATGCGCCTCTCGCTTCACCCGGATAACTTCGATGGGGAATCGTTCGCTACAACCCGCCGGGTGAACCTGGCCGCGGGACGGCAGACGATTTCCCTCATGTGGGATCTCCCCGATCTCCCCCGTTGGGAGATCTGGGAGCGGGGGTTCCCGCATCTCTATCGCTTGGAAGCGGCGCTGGGGGATCAACGCCTCACCGTTCCCCTCGGCTTCCGCACGATCACCCAAGACGGTTCGTGGTTGCTTTTGAACGGGCGACGGGTCTTCCTGCGCGGGACGAACATCATCCCCACCCAGTGGCTGGCGGCCTACACTGCGGCGGACGCCGCCCGCGATGTCCGGTTGTTGAAGGAAGCGAACCTCAACGCGGTCCGGGTGCACGCTCACCTCACCCATCCGGCTTTCTACGAAGCCTGCGACCGGGAGGGGATCTTGGTGTGGCAGGACTTCCCGCTGCAGTGGGGGTATGCGGAGGACGAGGCCTTCGCCCAGGAAGCGGTGCGCCAGGCCCGGGCGATGGTCGAGCAATTCGGCGCCCACCCATGTATCTTCCTCTGGTGCGCGCACAACGAGCCCACCCATAACCGTTACACCTTGGCCCCGGTGGTGGCCGCGGCCATCCGCGCCGCGGATCCCACGCGCCTGGTGAAGGAGGCCTCGGATTTCCGAGAGCATCCCTATCCCGGATGGTATTGGGGGCACATGCGGGACTTCCAGGCGCTGCCCGGCGCGCCGCTGCCCTCCGAGTTCGGCGCCCAGGCCCTGCCCCGCGCCGAGCTGCTCCGCCGCGCCCTGGGAGAGGACGCGTGGCCGCCGAAGTGGGAGAAGTGGGTCTACCACAATTTCCAGCCGGAGCAGACGTTCCGGATCGCCGGGATCGAGATCGGCGACAGCCTGGAGGCTTTCGTGGAGAACAGCCAGCGTTACCAGGCCCAGCTGATCGCATTCGCGATCCACACCTACCGGCGGGCCAAGGGGAAGGTCGTCGGCTACTTCCACTTTATGTTCGTTGAGCCCTGGGAGGGGATCACCTGGGCCGTGCTGGATGTCGAGCGGGTCCCCAAGCGCGGCTACTTCGCCCTCCAGCAGGCTTCCAGTCCGGTGCTGATCTCCATCGTGCCCTATGTGGAACGGGCTGGGGTGGGCCAGCCGCCCTTCCGGGAGATCTGGGCGATCTCCGACTTGGACCGTCCGGTCTCCCTCCGGGTTTCCCTGCGCCTGGAAGGGCCGGTGGCCTTTCCTCTGGGAGAGATGACAGTGGACCTGGCCCCCCATGAGGCGCGCTGCCTGATGAACGTGATGGAGCTTTTCGAGGCTCCCCTCGAGACGCGGGAGGCATTGGATGCAGCAGAATCCATGCTACGGAAGATTCCGCCCGGCCGCTATCAGGTGATCGCCGAGGCCCGGGAAGGGGAGCACCTCTGGTCCCGCCATGTGGTGGAGATCGAATACCTGGCGCCGCTGATGCCGGAGGAGGGGGGATTCTGGTGAACGATCAGGCCTCGGCCCACCGCGGAGGAGGTTCATGGAACGGAGCGACCCTTCCGACGCCGGCTCAGCCCCTGGGCGCTGCCGGTGCATAATTCTTGGATTTCCTGAACCAGCCGATCCACCTCGATCCCGTACACGCGGGCGGCATCGGCCAGCGTCTCCAATCCCGCCAGAGCACACACCGGACACCACATCCCGTAACGCACCAGGACCTCTCGGGATCCGGGGCAGCGTTCCAGGAGCTCCTCGACGGACCACCGCGGATCGATCATCGCGACCTCCTACTTAAGGCGCTTTCCATCAGCCTTCGGGGGGTTGGGGGCGAGCCGGGCGCCCTCGGCGCCTGACTCGCCCCTGTGTAACCTCTAATTAGCTTAACGAACCTCCCTTGATCGAACCTTGCGCAAGCACAACATCCTGAAGATTGGGGAGGCCACCTTCAGTGGCCTTTTTATGAACCGCCTTGCGGGCTCTCCAGTTCCTCCGCCAGGGCCACCAGGGCGTGAGGCTTCCGTAGAAGGATCCGCCGTCGTCCCAAGCGCACCCAGCCGGAGCGCTGCCACCGGTTCAGCACGCGACTGACGGTATGCAGTCGGGTCCCGCACAGCTCCGCCAGCTCCTCCCGGCTGAGGGGCAACATCAGCTCGATCCCCTCCTCGGTCCGCCGGCCCAACCGGCCGGCCAGTCGCACCAGCGCCCGGGCCAGCCGCCGCTCCACTCGGAGAGCGCTGACCTCCAGCAGCCGTCGATGGGTTTCATGCAACCGTTCTGCCAGGAGGCGGAGGATCCGTAAGGTGATCTCCGGATGCCGAAGGAGGAACTCCCGAAAGACCGCCCCAGGGATCCACAGGGCCCGACAGGGGCTGATCGCCTGGGCGGAGGCCGGATACGGTTGATCGGCGAAGAGCGCGATCAGGCCCAAGGGCTCCCCTGGACCCACCATCTGGACCACGGCCTCCTGCCCTGCGACATCCGTCTGAACGACCTTCACATATCCCTCCAGGAGCATGTAGAGGCCTTCCGCTGGATCGCCCTCCAGGAAGAGAAAGCGCCCCGCCGGCCACGCCCGCCACGTCCCAGCCCGGATAAGCATCCTCAGCTCCTCCGGAGGCACCCCTCGGAAGAGCGGGTGCGCATCCAGGGCCTCCATCACCTGGGATTCCCTGAGCCATGGCTTCCCCCTGCCCATTGCGACGTTCTCCGATCGCAGGTCCCTGCCCCCACGCTTCGCCTTCGGGAGACCTTGCGCACAGATCCCCTCGGGCGCCTTGTCCTCCAGTTTACCATCCCAAGAAGGGCGAAGCGGGGCGTTGCCCTCGCTCAGAAAATGAGGGGGCGTGTCCTCCACACGCCCCCTCCGCGAAACACCGCCCTCAACCGATTAATGTCCGGATCCCGCCGATGGCGTTCCCTGGAACAGATCCGGCCGCTCCGGCCCTTCGACCTCCAGGTAACCGGCCAGCCCCCGCAACATCCGCCACAACGCGTGGTCCACCAGAACGTAACGGCCGGGGACCTCAGCGGTGAACTCGAAAATCGCCGCGGAGCCGGGCGGCACGTAGAACGTTTCCTCATTGGCGACGAAGGTCTCAGGCGCCCCAGTGTAAACCCGATCGAAGATCTCTCCAATGATGTGGAAGTTCGATCCCACATTCGGGCCGCCCACCCCGAAGAAGAGGCGGATCCGCTCGCCGGTCCGGGTCTTCATGGGATAGAGCTCCGTGAGGGCTTGGGTGTGGCCGTTCAAGGTGAAATACTCCGGCCGCTCGGCCTGGGCCTTCGCCGAGTCAAAGGACTGAAGGCCGCCCTGGCCGAAAGCGCCCGAGGTATACCATTCCCCTTGCACCACGTAGAACTCCCGGTCGGCCGGCGGGAGCCCACCCTTCGGCTCCACCACGATGATCCCATACATCCCCATGGCGATGTGCAACGGCGCGGGTGGGTAGGCGCAGTGATAGATATAAGCACCGGCCTTCAGCGCCTTGAAGGTGAGCGTCCGGGTCTCCCCCGGGGCCACCGTGGTGACCGTTGCGCCGCCCCCTGGGCCGGTGGCCGCGTGGAGATCGATGTTGTGCGAGACGTGGTTTTCGGGCGGGTTCGTCAAGTGGATCACCACCGTGTCCCCCTCCATCACCCGGATCAAGGGGCCGGGCACCGTCCCATCGAAGGTCCAGAACGGAAAAGTCACCCCGGGGGCGAGCTCCGCCACCACCTCCCGCACCGTCAAGGTCACCTCCACCGTGGTCGGCTCGGTCCGCTGGATCGGCGGAGGAACGTCCGCGGGATCCCGGACAACCAGGACCTTCGGCCCCCCAGGGGTAGGCGTGGGATGCATATGGACCTCGGCGAGAGTTGGGGTGGAAGCGGAGGACGCCGCCGGCGATGATGACGGAACCGCGCATGCGGTCGTGATCAAGAGGAACAAGCCGATCGCAAGCCAGCGGGGCGGGGCCATGATTTGCCTCCAGAGCATGGACTCTGGCCTCATCTTCCTTCGTGATACCCAAATGTCTAACGTGGAACTACCCACTCTCCTACGAAATGACGTGATCACCTACCTTTGGGTGGATTTCAGAGGTCATCCGAAAGGATCCCTCGTTTTTCGCCCTCCTTTAAGCGCGGAAGCAGACGGAAAATAGGGGGCTGAAGCTATAAGTCAATTGCAGCTATCCCAGCCCACGTGCCCAATACCACCGTGCATGGTGATGGTGCGATAGTCAAAGACCAAATCTCTGACCTACAGTCAGAGGCACTAGGAGGCGAAGGCCGCCGAATTTTTAAGTTTTAAGAAGGAAGAGTGAGACCATCGGTTAAGAAGTGCTGGAGATGAGCCCGAAGAGCCAAAACTCCTGATGAGCAAGGACGGTAGGAGAGCGTTTGCGCTTTTGAATAAGCATGTGGGCTCAGTGATCTCCCAACCTAAGGCCTCCCAGCTAAGGAAGAGCGGAAGTAGAAGCTGAAGTAGTGCCTCATCCATCTGAGACATGGTTTTGGCGTCATTCGTGGTGGAGTCCGTATAATAAAAGTCAGGAAACTACAAGCGTACAATAGAGGCGTATCATGGGGCGCGCGAGACGAATTAATAGAAATGCGATACTAAGTGGCCTCATTCTTCTTGCAGCCTTATTAGTGAGAGTATGGGGGATAAATTATGATCTGCCATACATTTACCATCCGGATGAGCCAGGCTATGTAACTATCAGCCAAAACATATTCAAGACCGGCAATTTGAACCCAAATTTTTTCAATTATCCGTCGCTATTCTTCTATATTAATGCGATTGCTTACATTCCATACTATATATTTGGGAAATTAATAGGTGTTTTTAAGACTCCCAACGACATATTACCTCCAATATCATTAGCAATGGGGGTTACGAAATCCCCAATGCCAACGACAATTCTACTTGGGCGCGTTATCACTGTTGTTTTCGGTGTTGGAACCGCTGGGTTAACTTTCATGATCGGCAAGCAACTTACAGGCAAGACGATGGTTGGTTTATTGGCGTCATTGATGATAGCTATTTCACCGTCAAATGTTAGCCATAGTCGCTTTATAACGCCTGATACTTTTGTGGTCTTCTTTGCAACCGCAGCATTCTTGGCCACAGTATTAGTATATCAACAAGGCAAGACTTGGCAATATACTATGGCAGGTATATGTATCGGCCTCACTACCTCCAGCAAATACAATGGGGCCTTGATCGTATTGCCATTGATTTTAGCACATTTCCTTCGTCATGGTAAGGAAGCTCTTAAAAAGCCAAACCTATACCTTGCTTTGTTGTTGAGCGGATTAGGATTTCTCGCAACCACTCCCTTCGCTCTGATCGATTCGTCAAAATTCTTGGCCGACTTGGCATTTGAAGCTCGGCATTACTCGACGGGCCATGCAGGTATGGAAGGAAACACACTAAAATGGTATTTGGAATATATGTGGCGGACCGCGGGGATTATCTATATTCTTGCTCTATTAGAAATCTTGCGTGGCGCTTACTCGCGTTCCAAAGAAACAGTATTGTTATCTATTTTCCCCATCGTATACTTTGCGTTTATCAGCAATTTTATTGTGAGGAATGACCGCACATTTCTACCATTGACGCCGTTTTTGTTTTTGTTGGCAGCCTCATTCTTGGTGCGCTTAATCGATAGAGCTAGCAAGTTACAATCACAAACATCGCGCGAGTTGTCAATTTCGGCTATTATATGTCTTACAATCATTAGCTTAATCTTCCCAATTTCAAAGACAATTACAGATACCATTCGACTAACAATTGTAGATAGCCGCGAGACGGCAAGAATATGGATAAACAACCACTTGCCAGCAGGAGCCAAGCTTGCTATCGAGTCCTATTCTCCGTTTGTAGATCCCTCTCGGTTTTCCGTGCATGGTTTTGGACGAATAATAGACCACGAGCCAGAATGGTATGTTGAACAAGGATTCGATTATTTGATTTTTAGTCAGGGTATGTATGGACGATTTTATCTGGATCCGGAAAGATATCAAAGCGAGATATCAAAATACGAAAACTTCTTTCAGCGATTTGATCTTGTAAAAATATTTACTGATGGCAATTATGAAATACGCCTTTACAAAGTCAGGTAAGCCTCCAACGCCCCTTCCGGATCGCCCGGGCCATCAGGAGCAGGAACAACAGGATCGCTACGCCGTTGAGCAAGCCACCCCATCGCCGAACCTCGAACACCCCTCCCAGATCCCCGGCGAGGCGAAGGAGCAGGGAGAAATGGAGAAGCACCAGCGGGAGGTAGAGGGCGCGGCTGAACGGAAGGTTCACCCGCAACACGGCCGGGAAGATGATCAGGGCGTGGCCGAAGATCATCGAGAACACGAAGCCCACCAGCACCGCATGCAGCCGCGCATCGTAGAGCGGCCCGGCGGTGGCTTCGCCCGGGAGCCATTCCAGCGCCCCGCCAACCCCCAGCCAGACGTAACCCGCCAACATGCAGATCGCGATATAGCGCACCAGCCCCTGTTGGCGCACCGTGCGGCGGGCGATGTCGTACCGAGCCAGCCAGGCCGCCAGGGCCAGCCATCCCAATCCCAGCGCCCGCCTTCCCCACACCGGGAGGATCAAGCCCAAGACCAACCCCAAGAGGACCAGCCCCACGCCCGTCCAGAAGGGCCCGGCGAGCCCCCGCCCCCGGGGGGCCAACCGGGCGAGCTCCAGCCGCTCGCCGAGGATGGTGAGTACCAGGAACGCCGTCCACCACGGCGCCGCGAGCGCCAGCGAGCCGCTCCAGAGCCAGACCAGGTTCCCGATCCCCCATACGGCAGCCCCCAACCCCAGAACCTGGATCGAGGGATCCGGACGCTGCCGGGCGGCGTCGATGAA
This sequence comes from Thermoflexus sp., assembly GCA_035573655.1. Lineage (GTDB taxonomy): Bacteria > Chloroflexota > Anaerolineae > Thermoflexales > Thermoflexaceae > Thermoflexus. The sequence goes on along the minus strand of DATMAC010000258.1, from coordinate 3,109 downwards.
GAACGCCGTCAACACCGCCGCGCTGCCCAGGAACAGCCCAGCGCTCAGACCCGTAGGGGACATGAGGAGCAGGGTGAGGCTCCCCCAGGCGGCCAGGATCGGCGCCGCCCACGACCATCGGGGGCCGACGACCGCCCGCTCGAGGGTGATCAAAGTGCCTAGGAAGCCGGAGATCATCAGCGCCCCATGGGCGCCCGGCCAGGCCGGGTTCGGCCGGGGCAGCGGCCACCCGATGCGGATCCACCCCGCCCATATGCCGACCAGCAAGGTGATCATCCCGATCGCCATCAACGGAAACCGCATCCGCAACGGCATGGCGCCCTCCTGGATCGGGAAAGCCGCATTCTCCTTCAATCCTGAGCGCGGGGAAGTCGCTGCGAAATAGCCCGCAGTGTTTGCCGGCAAATCCATGTTAAACATCTCACGCGCTGCGCTCCTTGACCCAGAACAAGCAGGATATTGGAAGTCGAGCTAAGCTTCTAAAGTGCGTTCAGGCAGTATGCTCGGCGTGAGGAAAGTGGGATCCTTTTTCGGCGGAGCGTCACCATGGCCCAACGGGATCGACCGCGCATCGTGGTGGTGGGCGCCGGGTTCGGCGGGTTGTGGGCGGTGCGGACCCTCGCCTTTGAGCCGGTGGAGGTGTTGCTGGTGGATCGGCGGAACCACCACACATTCTTCCCCCTGCTCTACCAGGTCGCCGCGGCCGAGATCGAGCCGGAGGCGATCGCCTTCCCCATCCGGGGGCTCCTGCGCCGCTTCCCCAACATCGGGTTCGAGATGGCCGAGGTCCGCAGGATCGACCCGGAGGCGCGCCGGCTCGAGACCGATGGCCCACCGATCCCTTACGATTTCCTGATCCTGTCCCCCGGCAGCGTGGCGCACACCTTCGGGGTCCCCGGCGTCGCCGAACACGCCTTCTTCCTGAAGAGCTTGGATCAGGCGATCCGTTTGCGCAACCACATCCTCACCTCCTTCGAGCGGGCAGCCCGGGAGCCGGACCCACTCCAAAGGCGCCGGATGCTCACATTCACCATCATCGGTGGAGGGCCGACCGGGGTGGAGTTCGCCGGCGCCCTGGCCGAGCTGATCGCCCGCCCCCTCCGAAGGGATTTCCCCACCCTGGATTTCCAGGAAGTCCGTGTGATCCTGGTGGAAGCCATGGAAGGGCTGCTGCCCGGCCTCCCCGCGCCGCTGCGCGCCTACGCCGCCGCCCGCCTTCGCCGGCTGGGCGTGGAGGTCCGTTTACAAGCCCCGGTGGAAGCGGTAGAGCCTGGACGCGTGCGCTTGAAGGATGGGACGTTTATCGAGACCGGGACCGCGGTGTGGACGGCGGGCGTTAAAGGCGATCCGCTCGGCGAGGCCCTCGGGCAGCCCCTCGGGCCAGGCGGACGGGTGCGGGTATCCCCCACGCTGCAGGTGCCCGGCCATCCGGAGATCTATGTGGTGGGGGATTTAGCGATCCCGGAGGGGCTCGGGAAGCTGCCGATGGTCGCCCCGGTTGCGATTCAACAGGGGATCCATGCCGCCCGCAACGTCCTGCGCGTCCTGCAGGGCCGTCCGCCCCAGCCGTTCCGCTATCGGGATCCGGGCACGCTGGTCACCCTGGGCCGGAACGCCGCCGTGGCCCATGTGTTCGGGCGTGCCTTCACGGGCTTCCCGGCCTGGCTGCTGTGGCTCGGGGTGCACCTGCTGCGCCTGATCGGCCTCCGGAACCGCCTCGTGGTCCTTTCGGGATGGGCGTGGGACTATTTGTTCTACGAACGGGTCGTGCGGTTGATCCTCCCCATGAACAACCAAAGCTTTCAGAGGTGAGCGGGGCGCCAAAGGCGCCCCGCTCACCTCTCAACCCCCACAGCGTGGGAGGAGCGCGGCTCTCCCAGATCATCCACGCCCTTCGCGATCAGCGAGTCGACCATGGCTGGCTTCCCAATAGGACCCAGTTCGCCAGGTAGTAGATGCCAAAAAAGAGCAAGAAGGCGATCGCAAGCAGGAAGGTCCCCTTGGGTTCATCCCGGGGATCAGGGTCGGCATCCGGTGAGCCCGTCGGCAGCCGCAGGGTTAAGCTCCCGGTTCCCCCCGTAGGATCCTGCGGGCGCAGGAGAGATCCGATCAGGATCGCGAAGAACAAGAGCCCTCCCGCGACGGCGATCAGCCCGCCAACGCCCGCTATCCCCAAGGCGATGTATACCGCGCTCCCGAAAAGGCCCTGGAAGGGAGCTTGGGCGAACGTGATGTCCCAGTGTCGTCGGGGGACGCCCATATAACCGGCGGCGATGAAGCCGATGGAGAACAGAGCCACCCCGAGGCCGTAGAGGTAAATCTGCGCCGTCGCCAGCCGTTTCCACCGCAGCGGGCGCTGAAAGATCAACGGAATCAGATAATAGGTCAAGCCCATAAACGCCAGCGTGCTCCCCCCAACCACGATCGCATGGAAGTGCCCGGGGACCTGGAGGGTATTATGAACAAGCAGATTGATCTGCTCCGTCCCGATGGTCACGCCGGTCACCCCGCCGATCCATCCGAACAGGATCATGGAAACCCCCAAAGCCGCGAAGCCGGGCTCTGTCCACGGCGCGCGGCGCAACCATCCCAACCATCCCTGGCGATGACCCTGGCGCCGCAGGGCCACTTCCACCGCGCCGGGGATCGAGAACGCATGGATCAAGCTTCCCAGCACCGCCAGATACATCGCGTAGGAGGTGTTGAATACCTTCCATGGGAAGCCGAACCCCGGATCCACCAGGAGGTGGTGGTTGGAACCCAAGTTGACGAAGAAGGCGTAAAGGACGAACGCCAGGCGGGAGAGCTTCTCATTTAACGGGACCGCTCCGACGAGCAGGGCGGCGAGGAGATACCATACGGACACCGTTGCGGCGAGGTTGATCTGCTGGGTCCCATGACCGAACCCCCAGAACGTCAGCCGGTAGATCCCGGGATCCGGAAGGCCCCACCATCCCAGCGACCATCCCAAAGCCAGCGCGAAGGCGATCAGTCCGGAGAGCAGGCTGAAGATCCCCAGGATCGCTGCGATCGCCAGCCCATAAACCACCAGCGGCAGCGAGCGGCCGACCCTCCCCTCTGCCTGGGCCCTCAGCACGGTCGCCAGGAA
>DATMAC010000257.1:0-2554 GCA_035573655.1 Thermoflexus sp. | reverse complement strand
GGGCCGGGGGCCTTCGGCCCCCGGCCCAGCCCCAGAGAACCCCAAAAACCCAAAAAAATGAAAATGGATGTGGATCGCAACGCCGCCCCTGGAGGCCGGGTGAGGACCCTCCCGCTCGGTTTCCCAACTCGTGTCCGAACTTCAGGTCAACGCAGGTTGACGTCCAATGCGAAGCGTCCGAGGAAGCCGATTTCCAATCGGCGTAAAGAGGGCGCGAGGCCGATGAACCCCCGATGCTGGATCGGAACCTCTGGATGGATCTATCCGCACTGGCGGGGGGTCTTTTACCCAGAGGATCTCCCACAGAGCCGCTGGTTCTCGCATTACGCCGCCCACTTCGAGACGGTGGAGATCAACAACACCTTCTACCGTCTGCCCTCCGAGGCGGCCTTTGACCGCTGGCGGGAACAAGCTCCTCCCGGCTTTCGCTACGCCGTGAAGGCGAACCGCTATCTCACCCACATCCGCCGCCTGAAAGATTGCGCGGAGCCCCTCGCGCGGTTCCTGGAGCGGGCCCGGCGCCTGGGCGACCATCTGGGGCCCATCCTGTATCAGCTCCCGCCGGGTTGGGGGGCGGATCCCGACCGTTTGGCGGCGTTCGCCGCGCTCCTCCCGCCGGAGCTCCATCACGTCTTTGAGTTCCGGGATCCCCGCTGGTTCGTGGAGCCCGTCCGCGCGACGCTGGAACGTTACGGCCTGGCGTTCTGCATGTTCGATATGCCGGATCTTTCCTCGCCGCTCTGGGTCACCGGGCCGATCGTCTACATCCGCCTTCACGGATCGACCGCGCTCTACGCGGGCCGCTACAGCCGGGAGGAGCTCTCCCGATGGGCGGAGCGGATCCGAGGCTTCCTTCAAGCGGGCCACGAGGTCTACGTTTACTTTAACAACGACGCCTTCGGACACGCGGTGATCAACGCGATGGAGTTGCGGGAGATGCTGGAAGGGGTTTGACCAGGCGGCCGGCGGATGTTGGGAGGGCTGGGCGCCCCCAGCGCCCAGCCCCATGGAAGCGGGGGATCCTTACTCGGCGAACGCGATCGAGATCGCTTCCGCCAAGGTGCGGGCGGGAAGCAGCGCGAGGCCCTCCGGAGCCTCCCGGAGGCGGCGGACCATGCGGGGCAGGAGACAGCGTCGGAAGCCCAGCTTGGCGGCCTCCGCCAGGCGCAGCTCCAGGTGCCCCACCGCCCGCAGCTCCCCGGAGAGCCCTACCTCCCCGATGAACACCATGTCCGGCGGCAAGGGACGATCCCGGGCGGAGGAAACGATGGCCAGGGCCACCGCCAGATCGGCCGCCGGCTCATCCACCCGCAGCCCCCCGACCACGTTCACGAACAGGTCGTGATCGTGCAGGCGTAAGCCCACTCGCTTCGTCAGCACCGCGACCAGCAGGAGCAGGCGGTAGGGATCGATCCCGTTCGCCGTGCGCCGGGCGGTCCCCGGGGGCGCGGGGCTGACCAGGGCCTGGATCTCCACCAGCAGCGGGCGGGTTCCTTCCATGGTCACCGCGACAGCGGAGCCGGAGGCCTGGACGAGGCGCTCGGCCAGGAAGAGCTCCGAGGGGTTGGGCACCTCCGCCATCCCATCCCCGCGCATCTCGAAGACGCCTACTTCAGAGGTGGCGCCGAAGCGGTTCTTCACGCTACGGAGCATGCGGAAGGCGTGGTAGCGATCCCCCTCCAGATAAAGAACCGTATCGACGATGTGCTCCAGGAGCTTCGGCCCCGCGATCAATCCGGCTTTGGTCACATGGCCGATGAGGAAGATGGTGATCCCCAGGTTTTTGGCCAGGGCCTGGAACCGGACCGCGCACTCGCGCACCTGGCTGATGCTGCCGGGAGGGGAGGGGATCTCCTCCACGTAAACGGTTTGGATGGAGTCCACGATCGCCAGACGGGGGCGCAGCGCCTGGAGGTGATCGATGAGGGCGTCCATGCGGGTTTCGTTCAACAGATAAAGGTGGGGGTTGCCCAACCCCAGGCGATCGGCCCGCATTTTCAGCTGGCCGAGGGATTCCTCACCGGAGATGTAAAGGACCGGGAACTCGGGGCCGGCCATGCGGTCGGCCAACTGCATCAGCAGGGTGGATTTCCCGATGCCCGGGTCGCCGGCGACCAGGACGAGGGAGCCGGGCACCACACCGCCCCCCAGCACCCGGGCGAACTCCCCGATCGGCAGCGGCCATCGCTCCACGCCGGCCGTTTCCACCGCCGGGAGGGGAACCGGCTGGGCGCCCGGCGCCCCTTTGAGGCCCACCGCGCGAACGGAGGGTGTGGGGGAGACCTCCACCAGCGTGTTCCATTCCCCACAATCCGGGCATCGCCCCATCCACTTGGGGTGCACCGCGCCGCATTTTTGACAAACATACTGGGTCCGCGTTCGAGCCATCCGGATCTCCTTTAAGGAAAGGGGCTACTTGCCCCTTCCATCCCATATCTCCCCAACGAAGCCGTTTCCCGAAGGGAGTGTCTGAAAACTTGCTCTGACTGGAAGTGGGGAAAGGCCCCACCTTTCTTCACTCCCTCTCCCCACGACCCGAAGGGCCGTGGGGAGA
>DATMAC010000256.1:0-10182 GCA_035573655.1 Thermoflexus sp. | reverse complement strand
CCTCCCCACGGCCCTTTGGGCCGTGGGGAGGGGGGATGAAAGGGGGAGGGGCCCTTCCCCACGGACAGGGCGGGTAGCTCCTCAGAGCAAGTTTTCAGCTCTAACTCTAAGGAGGGCGATTTCAATTGGCGTCGCCTCCCGTCGCGCGGCGCCCAGGGGCGCCGATTCAAATCGGCCTTACGAGGCGCTTCGCGCCGGACGTCGGCCTGTGCCGACGTGGGGTCTGGTCGGCGCAGGCCGACCATCGGCCGGAGGCCTACAGAGGGCGACTTCAGTCGGCATGAGGAGGCGCTTCGCGCCAAGCGTCGGCCTACGCCGACGCGGGAAACCGGGGTCGACCCAATCCCGGTAGGGGAACTTCCGGTCAACGCCCGAATCGCTCCTTTCCGCTAAAATCCTCGTTAGGAAGCGAACGGCGTATGGCACATCCAGCCCTTGGGGGCGGCGATGGGGTTCTTGCTGGCTTTTGCAGCTTATTTAGTGGGTTCGATTCTTCCGGCGGAAATCTTCGTGCGGTGGAGGACGGGCCGAAGCCCCCACGAATTCGAGGACAACCCGGGTGGGGGTGGAGCGTGGCGTCTGGCCGGGCCGGTGGCCGGCCTCATCACGATCCTGTTCGACATGGGCAAAGGCGCGGTCCCCACGGCCATCGCGCTGCGGGCCGGGTTCGGCCCGCCGGAGCTGATCGCCGTCGCGGTCGCGCCCGTGATCGGCCATTGCTGGCCGTTTTATAAGATCATCCGCCTGGATCGGGGCGGACGGGGCCTGGGACCCGCGACGGGCGCGTTGTTCGCCCTGGCCTTTCGGGAGGTGATCCCCGCCTATGTGCTGGGCGCGCTCGCCGCTTATCGCTTCCGTTGGCTGCCCAGCGTGGGCATTGTCGCTTTACCCCTTGGGTTGATCCTCATGGTTCTGTGGGGGGTCCCTCCGGAGCGGGTGATGGCCGCCTTCGCGGTCATGTTGGTGGTGCTGGCTCGTAACGTCGGCTTGCTATGGGCGGTGGTTCAGACCCGGGGGAAACGGTTGCCACATTAGGATGGCCGGGGATTTCGGGGTAGTCCGTGGGCTGCCGGAGACAGCTTGTAAGCGCTCCGAATTCGGTTTTCCGATCCCCGACGGTCCTCCCGGACGACGGGGCGTTGCGATCTTCGTCCTTGATGGGATGTCGATGGGGAGGTGAGCGGTTTCATGGAATTCGGCCTGCGGGTGGTCGCGTTGACCGGAGCGGGGATTTCCGCGGAGAGCGGGGTACCCACCTTTCGAGGACCCGATGGGCTTTGGGGGCGATATCGCCCGGAGGAGCTGGCGACCCCGGAAGCCTTCGCCCGCGATCCGGTGCGCGTCTGGGAATGGTACGCGTGGCGTCGGGAGGTGATCGCCCGGGCGCAACCCAATCCCGCCCACCGCGCATTGGTGGAGATGGAGGCGGCCCTCCCAAGCTTCGTTCTCATCACCCAGAACGTGGATGGCCTGCACCAGCGGGCGGGCAGCCGCCGGGTGATCGAGCTGCATGGGAATCTCTGGCGGGTGCGATGCATTGGGGAGGATCGGGCTTGGGAGGATCGCCGGGTCCCACTGCCGGAGATCCCCCCTCGCTGCCCGATGTGTGGCGCGTTGCTCCGCCCGGACGTGGTTTGGTTCGGGGAACCGCTTCCTTCGGAAGCATGGCAACTGGCCGTGCAAGCCGCCCAAGAGGCGGACTTGTTTTTGGTCATCGGCACCTCCGGGATCGTCGAGCCAGCGGCCAGCCTCCCGCGCCTGGCACGGGCCTGCGGGGCACGGATCATCGAGTTCAATCTGGAGGATACGCCGCTCACGCCGCTTGCGGATGAGGTCTGGCGAGGCCCGGTGGGGGAGACGCTGCCGCGTTGGTGGGCATGCTTTCGAACCTAGACTACGTTGTAATAGAGTTTCGATGGGGGATGGGCCGCTTACACAGCCCGCCCCTCATAAAGGGGGTTTCAGAGCCCGAGGGAGCAACGACCTACTCATCGGACCAGTAGTCTTCTCCGACGGTGTAAGGGTTTCCGGAGAGGGGCTTTGGTGGCCGAGCCGCGCGTCGAAGGCGTGTCGCTCAGCCACCCCAAAATTTCTCCCCTTCCCCACGGCCCTTTAGGCCGTGGGGAAGGGGGATCCAGGGGGAAAGGGCCCTTTCCCACTTACAGGGCAGGTAGTTCCCTGAGGGAGGTGACCCCAAACGGGCGCTAAGGTGCTCTCCGTATGAACGGCCCCAGCTCCCAAACCCAGGGAATACCCACCACACGCCCCACGTTTGTACCCCTCAGACCCCATCTTTGCCTCGAAAAGCTCCCTATAGGCGAAATTGTGCTCTTAACCATCTTTTCACTAAATTCCAACTTTGGGCGATGATTATGGGTTACATAGCCCAATTTATCAAATTGAATCTCAAACAAGGAGTAAAACTGTGATTCATTTTCCCAAAGCACGGACATTGGGTCTGCTCGTCCTTCTCCTCGGGTTGCTCTATGAAGTGCAAGCGTTTCCCTTGCCTGCGAAGGCGGATCATGGCGGAAACCCGAACATCAGCGATATCGTGCTGACGGCCCCTCAAACCTACATGATCTGTCCTGGTGGCACCGACTCCGACGTGGTCGCCTTAAGCAATGTGGGAACCCGATGGTTGAAGGGATATATCCAGCTGGATTTCGTGATCCCGGACAACGGAGGCCGTCAGTTGGTGCAGCGATGGGATGTATTCCAGGGTGGAGATTATCGCCTGGAGATCGTTTATCCGGCCTGGGAGACATGGCCCGATGGGTTCTTCGAGATGCATGTGGATCTGGTCTTCGAAGTCTATCCCACGGAGGCTGATGCCCAGGCAGGGATGAATCTGCTGGGGACCATTGGTCCCGGACATCCCTGGGATATCTTCTGTTTAGCCATCCGGCCGACAGCGACTCCTTCCCCAGTGATCACTCCTTCGCCCACACCCTCGCCGACGGCGACTCCTTCCCCAGCGATCACTCCTTCGCCCACACCCCCCTGGACTCCGACTTCTACACCGACGTTGGTTGCTGTCCCTCCAACGCCCCCTTCCAGCCCGCCTCCTACAGGGACTCCGACAGCCGTTCCGCCTGTAGCTCCGCCGGTTCCGCCGTCCACTGATCCGACCCCGCTTCCCACGGAGCCTTTAAATGGGGAGTTGCTAGGCCGCACGGGTGCGGAGAGCCCTCAGCTTCCAGTTCCATGGATGCTGGCACTGGCCCTGTGGATTGCGGGAGGGCTGGTGTTAGGATGGCGCTCTCGCCGCAGGGACCGAGTGTAGTGTGTGGAGAGAAGGAGATGATGGCCAGCAACCGGGGCGCGCATGGAGCGTTGGAAGAAAAATTGCGCTTTGACCGAGCATTCGTCCGGATGTGGGCTCACGGATACTGGATTTTAGGCCTCGGGCTGATCCTGGGAGGGCTCCCCGGAGCTATGCCCGCCGCATGGGAACAAGAAAAAGCGGCCCCAATCGCGGGAATGCCTTTGAGTTCTACAGAGGAAGCAGAACCTTTCTTTATGGAAGCGCTCCCTGAGACCTCCCTTGAGGTTCCGATCCGGTGGGAAGTACCCGGACATGAAGCAGAGGTGAGGCGGGTTGGGAGGCCTGCGAAACCTCCCGTGGGAGGGATCCCCGAGCGCCTGGTGATTCCAGCGATCGCCTTGGACGCGCCGATCGTTCCGGCCGGATCGCGCATCGTTTCGATCAATGGGCGCCGCTACCGCGAGTGGCTGGCGCCAGACCGTGAGGCAGCGGGGTGGCATCCGACCTCAGCCCGGGCGGGAGCGTCTGGCAATATGGTGCTCAGCGGCCACAACAACATGGCAGGGGCTGTGTTTCGCCGCTTAGCTGATTTGAAGATGGGGGATCGGATCTGGATCTATACCCGCGATCGTGTCTTCATCTATGAAGTGGTCGAGCTCCGCATCCTCTTGGAACGCGGCCAGCCGCTGGCTGTTCGACAGTCGAACGCCCAATGGATCCAGCCCACTCCGGATGAACGGCTGACCTTGGTCACCTGCTGGCCTCCCTGGAGCAATTCCCATCGCCTGATTGTGATCGCTCATCCTTTCTCACAGCCCATAGGGCCATAAGAAGGGGGCTCAGTTGGATTCCAGGCCCAGCGGTCTAAGGGGTCTTGACAAAATTCCCGGTTTATGCTATAAACAACGTCAAACTTCAGACAGGCAGGAGCAGTCGCCAATGGCATTCAATTGGGTGGTTCTCTCCCTCGTCCTTATCGCCCTTATTCTTCGGGGCATCCTTCGCCTCGGAGAGGCGATGCCCGTTTGGGAGGGAGCCACCCCCGGTTAGCCCAGCGCATCTTTTCAGATATCGGTCGCTCAGGAGGGGGCCTCCCAAACGGGAGGCCCCCTTCCTTTTTATCCCCCGCTCGTCGAAAGGAGGGATCCGATGGAAGCCACGACCATCGCCCAGACCCAGGTGGCTCCTCGTACGATCCGGCGGGAGCGCCGCCGGATGAAGACGGCGTGGGCGGTGATGGAGGCATTGGTCCGCGAAGGTGTGGAGGTCATCTTCGGCGTACCCGGCGGCGCCTCCCTGCCGCTCTACGACGCCCTCTACGATTACCCCCAAATCCGCCACGTCTTGGTCCGCCACGAACAGTGCGCGATCCACATGGCCGAGGGCTATGCTCGAGCCACAGGGAGGCCCGGGGTATGCTTCACGACCTCCGGCCCCGGCGCGACCAACCTGGTTACCGGCCTCACCGATGCCATGATGGATTCCACACCCGTTGTGGCGATCACCGGGCAGGTCCCCACGTTCTTTATGGGCGGCGATGCCTTCCAGGAGGCCGATGTCATCGGCCTCACGATGTCCGTCACCAAGCACAACTGGCTGGTGAGAACACCGGCCAAGGCAGTGGAGGCCGTCCACACGGCCTTCCGCCTGGCCACCGATGGGCGCCCCGGCCCGGTGCTGGTCGATCTCCCCCGCGATGTGTTGCTCGCTGAGACGGAGTTCGCCTTTGAGGACCCCCAGGCCTTCCGGCCTGCACGTCCACGTCCTTCGTTCCCTGACGAGGAAGCGCTGCGTCGCGCTGCCGATCTCATCGCTGGATCCCAGCGCCCCATCCTCTACGTCGGTGGAGGGGCTATCCATTCCGGCGCGGCCCCGGAGATTCGCGCCCTGGCGGAGAAGGCCCGCATCCCGGTGACCACCACCTTGATGGGCCTGGGTGCCTTCCCCGAGGACCATCCCTATTCCCTCAAGATGCTGGGGATGCATGGGACCGTTTACGCCAATTTCGCCATTAACTTCTCCGACCTCATCATCGCCGTCGGCGCCCGGTTCGACGACCGGGTGACCGGCAAGCTCTCCGCCTTCGCGCCCCATGCGAAGGTGATCCACATCGATATCGATCCGGCGGAGATCAACAAGAACCGGAAGGCCGATGTGGCCTTGATCGGCGACGCTAAGCAGGTGCTGCGCGCGTTGCTCCCCATGGTCCGGCCACCCGACACCGAAGCATGGTGGCGTCAAATCCAGGACTGGAAGGCGCGCTATCCGCTGCGCTATCGACAGGGCGACGATGTGATCAAGCCTCAGTTCGCCATCCAAATGATCTACGAGCTGACGAAGGAATACCGGCCCATCGTCACCATAGATGTGGGCCAGCACCAGATGTGGGCGGCCCAGTTCTTCACATGGACGGAGCCGCGGACTTGCATCACCTCCGGCGGGTTGGGGACGATGGGCTTCAGCCTGCCGGCAGCGGTCGGGGCCCAGTTCGGACGCCCGGATCGCCTGGTGATCAACATCAACGGCGACGGCTCCTTCCAGATGACCTTCCAAGCCTTGATCACCGCCGTCGAGTGGCGTCTTCCCATCAAAGTCTTCATCATCAACAACCAGTACCTCGGCATGGTCCGCCAATGGCAGGAGCTGTTCTACAACCGACGCTACTCGGCCGTCTACCTGGCTAACCCGGACTTCGCCCGCCTGGCGGAGGCGGTGGGTGCAGCGGGGATCCGGGTGGAGCGGCCGGATCAGGTCGAGCCGGCCATCCGGCAAGCCCTGGCCATCACGGATCGCCCTGTGGTGGTTGACATCCTGGTGGACCCCGAGGAGAACTGCTTCCCGATGATCCCCTCGGGGATGACGGTGTTCGATATGATGGTCGCCCCCGGCGTGAAGGCGACGCCATGACCGGCGAGGAGGAAGAGATGCCCCACTGGTTGGCCGTGACGATCGAGAACTCCGTGGAAAGCTTGAACCGGGTGTTCCATCTGCTGCGCCGGCGCCATCTGCCGGTGGACACGATCTCGGTTTGCCGCACCGAGGATCCCCAGGATCTCCGGTTGTTGATCCCGGTGGATCCTCGGCAGGCCGATCCGGATCGCATCCGGGCGAATTTGGAGAAGCTCCTCTGCGTGAAGGCGGTGGAGGACTGGGGGGAGCGCCCGCTGGTGATCCGGGACATGGCGCTGGTGAAGGTCCGGGCCCCCTCAGAAACCTGGGTGGAGATCGCCCAGCTAGCGGAGTTCTATCGGGCCCGGATTGTGGACGTGGGACCGGAGACCCTCATCGTGGAGGTAACCGGGTCGATTGACAAGGTGGATTCGTGCATCGCCCGCCTGCAGCGGTTCGGTGTGGTGGAGGTGACCCGCGCCGGGCCGATGGCGATGATCCGGGGCCAGGCGGAGGCTACACCGGCGGATCGGATCGCCGAGGCCGCTTGAGCCCATCGGAAGACCTGGTTCCCGCCCATCTTTTTCCTAAGGAGGTATCCGATGGCGCGCATCTACTACGACGCTGACGCGGATCTCAGTCTTTTGGACGGTCGGCGGATCGCCGTGTTGGGCTACGGCAGCCAAGGCCATGCCCACGCCCTGAACCTTCGGGACAGCGGCTGCGATGTGTGCGTGGGGCTCTACCGGGGCAGCAAGTCCTGGGAGAAGGCGGAGGCGGATGGCTTCCCCGTGTATGAGGTGGCGGAGGCGGTGCGGCGGTCGGATATCATCGTGATGCTGGTGCCGGATCCGGCCCAGCCGGCCCTTTATCGGGAGGCGGTCGCTCCCCATCTATCTCCCGGCAAAACCCTGATGTTCGCCCATGGCTTCAACATCCGCTTCGGCCAGATCGTCCCGCCCCCGGATGTGGATGTGAGCATGGTGGCCCCGAAATCCCCCGGCCACCGGATGCGAGAGGTTTTCCGGGAAGGAGGAGGGGTCCCCGCCTTGGTGGCCGTGCACCAGGATGCCACGGGGAAGGCCCTGCCAACGGCCTTGGCCTATGCCAAGGGCCTGGGATGCACGCGGGCTGGGGTGCTGGAGACCACCTTTGCGGAGGAGACGGAGACGGACCTCTTCGGCGAGCAGGTGGTCCTGTGCGGCGGGGTGACCCATCTCATCAAGGCAGCCTTCGAGATCCTGGTGGAAGCCGGTTATCAACCGGAGATCGCCTATTTCGAGTGTCTGAACGAGCTGAAGCTCATCGTGGACCTGATGTATCAGGGCGGCCTCTCGTATATGCGCTACTCGGTGAGCGACACTGCGGAATACGGCGATTACCGCAGCGGACCGCGGGTGATCGATGACCATGTGCGGGCCACGATGAAGCAGATCTTGGAGGAGATCCGCAGCGGCGCCTTCGCTGAGGAATGGATCGAGGAGAACGCCAAGGGCCGCCCCTGGTTCAACGCAAAGCGGGAGGAGGAGCGCCGGCATCCCATCGAGGAGGTGGGCCGTCGCCTCCGGGCGATGATGCCCTGGCTGAACCCCAAGGAAGTGTAGAGCCCACCCCACTCGACACAAGGAGGCAGGTTATGGAGGAAGATGTCGTTCGGATCTTTGACACCACGCTGCGCGACGGCGAGCAATCACCGGGCGCCACCCTCACGGTGGAGGAGAAGCTGGAGATCGCCCGCCAGCTGGTCCGCCTGGGGGTGGACATCATCGAGGCGGGCTTCCCCATCGCCTCGCCTGGCGATTTCGAGGCCGTGCGCCGGATCGCCCGGGAGGTCGGGCCGATGGGGAAGGATCGGCCCAACGGGCCACCGGTGATCGCCGGGCTGGCCCGGGCGAACCGGGAGGACATCGACGCCTGCTGGGAGGCGGTGCGGGAGGCTCCTCGTCCCCGCATCCACGTCTTCCTGGCGACATCGGACATCCATCTGCAATACAAACTGCGCATGACGCGGGAGGAATGCCTGGCCCGGATCCGAGAGATGGTCGCCTACGCCCGCCGCTTGTGCGACGATGTGGAATTCTCCCCCGAGGATGCGGGGCGCACGGATCGGGATTTCCTGATGCAGGCCCTGACGGTGGCCGTGGAGGCCGGGGCCACCACGTTGAACATCCCGGATACGGTAGGCTATACCACCCCTGAGGAATTCGGCAGCCTCTTCGCGGAAATCCGCCGTCGGGTCCCAGGGGTGGAGCGGGTGGTTCTCTCCGCCCACTGTCACAACGACCTGGGGTTGGCCACGGCCAACACCTTGGCCGCCATCCGCAACGGCGCCCGCCAGGTGGAGGTCACGGTCAACGGCATCGGGGAACGGGCGGGGAACACCGCCCTCGAAGAGGTGGTCATGGCCCTTCACACCCGGCGGGATGTGTTCGGGGTGCGCACCTACATCGATACCACGCAGATCTACCGCACCAGCCGCCTGGTGAGCGCCCTGACCGGCATCCCGGTTCAACCCAACAAGGCGATCGTGGGGGCCAACGCCTTCGCCCATGAAGCCGGGATCCACCAGGATGGGATGCTCAAGAACCCGCTGACCTACGAGATCATGCGGCCGGAGACGGTGGGTGTGCCGGAGTCCCGTCTGGTCCTGGGGAAGCACTCCGGCCGGCACGCCTTCCGGGTTCGGCTGGAGCAGATGGGGTATCATCTCCCCCCCGACGCCTTCGAGGAGGCGTTCAACCGGTTCAAGGCGTTATGCGATCGCAAGAAGTATGTGACGGACTTCGACTTGGAAGCGCTGATGGCGGATTTCGCGCAAAGCAGCGGGCAGGCCTGGCGGCTGGACACTTTGCAGGTGACCTGCGGCACGCCGTTGATCGCTACCGCCACCGTTCGTCTGATCGGGCCGGATGGCGAGGCACGGGTGGGAACGGGGACCGGAAACGGGCCGGTGGATGCGGCCTACCGGGCCATCGAAGCCGCCCTCGGGGTGCAGGCCCATCTCTTGGAGTTCAACGTCCACGCGGTGACCCCCGGGCGCGATGCGATGGGCCGGGTCTTTGTCCAGGCCGAGGATCCCCAGACGGGGGAGCTGGCGGGGGGATTCGGCGTGGACACGGATATCGTAGTGGCCGCCGCCAAGGCCTATCTCAACGCCCTATTGCGGTTGATGCGGACCGCCTCAAACGTCCAGGTGGAGCTGTCGATCCCGGCGCCATGACCTGGGCCGCGGCCTGTGCAAGGTAGCCCCACAGCTCTCTTGCAGAGCTCATGGGAAACCCTGAACGCATTTCCAGGTGCTCACCACCCAAATCGTCGAATCGGAGGTTCACCGATGGGCATGACGATGGCCGAGAAGATCATCGCCGCCCATGCAGGGGTGGAACGTGTGGAGCCCGGCGAGCTGGTGGAGGTGCAGGTGGATTTCGTGATGGCCAACGATATCACGGCTGCCCTGGCCATCCGGGAGTTTGAGAAGCTTGGGGTGGAGGGGGTTTTCGATCGGGGGCGGGTCGCTTTCGTGGCCGATCACTTCGTCCCCCCGCCCAACATCAAGGCCGCCGAGCAATGCATGGCGGTGCGCGGCTGGGCCCGGCGGAAGGGGATCCTGTACTTTGAGGGCGGGCGCGACGGCGGCATCGAGCATATCGTGCTGCCGGAGCAGGGGCTGGTGTTGCCCGGGGAGATCATCATCGGAGCCGATTCCCATACCTGCACATACGGCGCCCTGGGCGCTTTCTCCACCGGGGTCGGCTCCACCGACGCGGCGGTGGCGATGGCGACCGGCCGGATCTGGCTGAAGGTGCCCCCCACGATGCGCCTGTTCTACCACGGGACGCTCCGGCCGTGGGTGATGGCCAAGGATCTCATCCTCCATACCATCGGGCGCATCGGCGTGGACGGCGCGCTTTATATGGCGATGTTCTTCACGGGGCCAGTGATCCGATCCCTCTCGATGGATGCGCGGTTCACCATCACCAACATGGCGATCGAGGCGGGGGCGAAGGCGGGGCTGATGGAAGTGG
>DATMAC010000255.1:0-2755 GCA_035573655.1 Thermoflexus sp. | reverse complement strand
ATGGGGCCAGGTCGAATCGTTACGTTACGAAAAGTTTTCTATGTGGAGCGGGCCATATCAGCGGCCCGCTCCACATAGAACTTCCACGAGGGAGAGAGTGAGAGATGGCACGACCGCAAGGGAAGCGCCACAAGCGCGCCGGCCAGCGGGAACGGAACGAGGAATCTTTCTTCGCGTCTTTTGTCGGGGGCGCGGTGGGGTTCCTGGGGGCCTATCTCTTTGCGGAGGCTGCCTTGCGGAGCTCCATTCATCCCATCCATTGGGCCGTAGCGGCTGGAGGGGCTGCCTTGGGGTATTTGATGGGGTTAGCTTGGTATCGAATCCGCAAGGGCGTCCTTTAAGCAGAGCATATTCTCTCCGTATAGCCTTTTGGACTGCAGGGAAGGGGAGGAAAACCCCCATGAGATAAGATCCGCTGAAGACGGCCCTCGTCCCCGGAGGCCCTCAAGGCGCATAAACCCCGACACCCGCCGAAATAAAAACGCCCCGGGGATATCGAAGTTCCCCGAGGCGTGGAGGTGGTGGGCCGTGCAGGACTCGAACCTGCAACCTTGGGATTAAGAGTCCCCTGCTCTGCCAGTTGAGCTAACGGCCCATCTTCATTTCCAAAGTATATCGAGGGTGTGGGGAGGTGTCAAGATCGCCAGCTGCCAGTTCGGGCTACCGTGATGAGCCGTCGCTTTGACCGACTGAGGCCGGCACTCTACGCCTTGACATCCGGGTCCCTATGGCACAAAATGTTTCTCCACCTGATTCTGCACCAGAGGGAGTGGATTCTATGCCTACCCGGGAAGATGCCTGGGCGCTCGTTTGCGAGTTCACTCAGAGCGAGAACCTCCGCCGCCATATGCTGGCGGTGGAGGCCGCGATGCGAGCTTACGCCCGCCGCTTCGGAGAGGATGAGGAGTCCTGGGGGATCGTTGGCTTGCTGCACGATTTCGATTACGAACGCTACCCCTATGTGGCCCCCGACGGCCATCCGAATCAGGGGGCACGGATCCTGCGGGAACGGGGCTGGCCGGAGGATATCATCCGTTCGATCCTCTCCCACGCCACCGAGGTCACGGGTGTCCCGCGGATCACCCCTCGGGATAAGGCGTTGTTCGCTGTCGATGAGCTAACCGGTCTGATCACAGCGGTGGCCTTGGTCCGACCGGATCGCAGTCTTTATAGCGTGACCGTCGATTCGATCTTCAAGAAATGGAAGGACAAGCGATTCGCGGCTGGAGTGAACCGTGCGGATATTGAACGGGGGGCGGCGGAGTTAGGCGTTCCCCTGGATCAACATGTGGCCCTCGTATTGCAAGCGATGCAGGGGATCGCTCCCATCCTCGGCCTGGATGGATCCTCCCCATGAGCGAGCGTGAGGCGCGTCCCTCGGGTCCCTTTCGACGATGTCCCCGATGTGGGATGCCGGTTTCCCGCCGGTCGCGCACCTGCTGGCGGTGTGGGGCGGACCTGACGCTTCCTCTGGAAACACTGCAGGCGGAGCCGGAGCCACCGATTCCTTGGCGCTCCGCTTTGTTGGGGACAGCCCTTGTGCTGCTCCTCCTGATCGGAGGAGGATGGGGGGTGATCCGGATGGCGCGGGCGATGATGGTCCGCCCGACGCCCACGCCGACCCAAACGCCCACGCCCACCCGAACGCCGACGCCTACCCAAACGCCGACGCCGACCTGGACCCCCACGCCGATCCCACCGCTCCAACACCAGGTCCAGGCCGGGGAGACCCTTTCCGACATCGCTCTGCGTTACGGCGTCTCCGTGGATGCCATCCGCCAGTTGAATAACCTTTCGGGCGATCTCATCGTGGTCGGGCAGGTGCTCCTGGTGCCGGTCTATACCCCAACGCCGGTCCTGGCGACGCCGACCTTGCCCCCAGGGGTGACTCCTTCCCCAACCCCGAGGCCGGATAAGATCATCCATGTGGTTCAGCCGGGGGAGACCCTGCTGGCCATCGCTCAACGATATGGAGTCCCCTTGCAGGTGATCCAGGCAGCCAATGGGATTGCGAACCCCGAACGGATCCAAGCAGGCCAGAGCCTGGTGATCCCGTTGGCTACCCCCACCCCGGCGCCCGGCCCAACCTCCACGCCGACGCCCACACCGGAGCCGACCTATCCGCCGCCTCCGTTGCTTTACCCGCCCGATGGGGCTGTGGTCGAGGGGAGCGGTCTCCCGGTTCTGCTCCAGTGGGTTTCCGTGGGCCGGCTGGAGGTTGGCGAATGGTATGAGGTGCGGTTGTTCCGAGAAGACGGCATCGAGATCGGTCATCTGCGCACCCGAGCGACCGCTTGGCACGTCCCCGTGGCGCTCCTCCAGGCGGCGGTCAGCGAAGCGCCCGCCATCTCCACTTTCCGCTGGACCGTCCAGGTCGTGCGGCGGGTGGTTGAGCAAGATGGAACCGTGCGCTTTGTTCCCGCCGGCCCGGTATCCGCTCGAACCTTCCGCTGGCGCTCGGGCGAGCCTGCCCCCACACCCACGCGATAATTAACCTCCTCATCCGGACAAGCGCCACGGCGTGCCCGTTTTTCTATACAGGGTATTCCCTCCGTGAGCAGCCAGAGGAAAAGCCCCTCGCGGAGCAGATTCCTTGTCGCAACGATTCCGCCGTTCTTGTGCCGCGCAATGTGGGGGCAGCGCCGCCCTTCTCACGCCACGCCTATCCGGGTATCCGGGGTTTCCTTCTGGGGGCTTTGGGGGCTGAGCCGCGCGCCTTCGGCGCGCGGCTCAGCCCCCAAAAGATTTTTTCTCC
>DATMAC010000254.1:0-6499 GCA_035573655.1 Thermoflexus sp. | reverse complement strand
GGATGGAGCGGGTGATCCAGGAGCGGATGAGCATCGCCGACCCCGCCACGGTCACGCCCCTCCAGCTGATCAACATCCGCCCGGTGATGGCCGCGCTGCGGGAGTTCTTCGGCTCGAGCCAGCTCTCCCAGTTCATGGATCAGACGAACCCGCTTTCGGAGCTCACCCATAAGCGCACCCTTTCGGCCCTGGGGCCGGGGGGCCTCCGGCGGGAGCGCGCCGGGTTCGAGGTGCGAGACGTCCACCTCAGCCACTACGGGCGGATCTGCCCGATCGAGACGCCGGAAGGGCCGAACATCGGTCTGATCGGCCGGCTGGCGATCTACAGCCGGGTGAACGAATTCGGCTTCATCGAAACCCCTTATCGGAAGGTAGTTCGGGCTGTGCCCAACCGGCCCGAGGCGCTGATCGGCCGGATCCTGCGGGAGGACGTGGTGGATCCGGAGACCGGGGAGGTGATCGCGCCGGCGGGGACGGAGGTGACCGAGGCCCTGGCGAAGCGGATCGCCCGCCTCCCGCTGGAGGAGATCCGGGTTCAACCCTTCGTGACCCAGGAGATCGTCTATCTGACGGCCGACGAGGAGGAGCGTTACGTCATCGCCCAGGCGAACGTGGAGCTGGACGAGAAGGGACACTTCAAGCAGAGCCGTGTTCCTGCCCGCCATATGGGGAAGTTCATGATGGAGCCCCCGGAGCGGATCGATTATATGGATGTCGCTCCGCGGCAGATCGTGGGGGTCTCCGCTTCCTTGATTCCCTTCCTGGAGCACGATGACGCCAACCGCGCCCTGATGGGCTCCAACATGCAACGTCAGGCGGTGCCGCTCCTGCGCCCGGAGGCCCCCATTGTGGCGACCGGGATGGAGCGGGTGGCGGCCCGGGATTCCGGCCACGTCCTCCTCTCCGAGGTCGACGGCGAGGTCGTCCAGGCCACCGCCGACGAGATCGTGATCCGGGGCACCAACCGGCGGCTGTATCGCTACCCGCTGCGGCGTTTCCAGCGATCGAACCAGAGCACCTGCATCCACCAGCGCCCGCTGGTCTTCAAGGGTCAGAAGGTGAAGAAGGGCCAGGTCATCGCGGACTCCAGCAGCACGGATCAAGGGATGCTGGCCCTGGGCCGCAACCTCATTGTGGCTTTCCTTTCCTGGGAGGGCCAGGTTTTCGAGGACGCGATCGTGATCAGCGAGCGGCTGGTGCGGGAGGATATCTATTCCTCCATCCACATTGAGAAGCACGAAGCCGAGGCCCGCGAGACCAAGCTGGGCCCGGAGGAGATCACGCGGGACATTCCCAACGTCGGTGAGGATCAGCTGCGGGATCTGGATGAGAGCGGGATCATCCGCATCGGGGCGCTGGTGGGCCCGGGCGATATCCTGGTGGGCAAGATCACGCCCAAGGGCGAGCGGGAGATGACGCCGGAGGAGCGGCTGCTCCGGGCGATCTTCGGGGAGAAGGCGCAGGATGTGAAGGATTCCTCGCTCCGGATGCCCCACGGGGAGCACGGGAAGGTGATCGATGTGAAGTTCTTCTCCCGGGACGAGTATCGGGAGCTCCCCGCCGGCGTGAACGCGGTGGTTCGGGTCTCGGTGGCCCAGTGGCGCAAGATCGCTGAGGGCGACAAGATGGCCGGCCGCCATGGAAACAAGGGCGTGATCTCGAAGGTGGTGCCCATCGAGGATATGCCCTTCCTGCCCGATGGCACTCCGGTGGATATCATCCTGAACCCGCTGGGGGTGCCCAGCCGGATGAACATCGGGCAGCTCCTGGAGGCCCACCTCGGCTGGGCGGCCTCACGGTTGGGCTTCCGGGCCATCACCCCGGTGTTCGACGGGGCGGATGAGCAGGAGATCGAGGCGGAGCTGGCGCGGGCCTGGATGATCGACACAGCCTGGGAGGATGCCCGGCGCCAGTGCTGGAGTTGGCTGAAGGCCCAGGGCTACGATCTCTCGGAGCTCCGGGATGACGACGAGGCGCGCCTGCTGTACCTCTCCGCGGTCCTGGGGGCCCGGGGCTATGATGTGGACCGCCTGGCCACGGACGAGGTCTACGCCCGCCGCAGCAACCTCCGGGAGTGGCTCCGGGATCGGGGCTACGATCCCGATGAGATCTTGGTCTTCGAGGATGATCCGCGCTCCGTCGAAGAGCGGCGCCGGGCGGATGAGAAGGCCATCCTGGTGGGGCTGCGGCTGTGGATGGAGCGCCTGGGTGTGGAGGCACGGGATATCCCGGATGAGCAGGTCCGCCAGCGGGCCACGGAGGTGATGCTGGAGACCGGCCAGCCGATGCCCATCCTGGGCAAAATGATCCTCTACGACGGCAAGACGGGCGAGCCGTTCGACCGGCCGGTGACGGTGGGCGTGATTTATATGATGAAGTTGGCCCACCTGGTGGAAGACAAGGTGCACGCGCGGTCGACCGGTCCCTACTCCTTGATCACCCAGCAGCCGCTGGGCGGCAAGGCCCAGTTCGGCGGCCAGCGCTTCGGCGAGATGGAGGTCTGGGCCCTCGAGGCGTACGGCGCGGCCTACACGCTCCAGGAAATGCTCACCGTGAAGTCCGACGACGTCCAGGGCCGCGTCAAAACCTACGAGGCCATCGTCAAAGGGCAGAAGATCGAAGAGCCTGGGTTGCCGGCCTCCTTCAAGGTGCTGGTGAAAGAGCTCCAGTCCCTGGCGGTGTCGGTGGAGGCGATCACCGACTCCGGTGAGGTGATCCGTTTCGGCCGGGAGGAGGAGAAGCCGAAGGTGCCGCGCCTGCCGATGGGGCTGCTGGATCTGGCGCCCGACGAGGAAGGGAAGGAGAAATAAGCCCGAGGCGCATCCGAGCGTTGGGTAGCGTGCGCCGGGGACGATCCGTTCAGGATGTCCCCGGCGCGGTTTTATAAGCGGCGCTGATCCTTCCATCCCAAGGGGCACCCACAAGGGGTGCCCCTACATGGAGGTTTGAGGACGAGCTGAGGCCTTCGGCCCCCGGTCCACGCCCGAAAAATTCTTCTCCCCCTCTCTGCGGCCCTTCGAGCCGCAGGGTGTTGCATATCCTCGAAACAGATGCGAAGGAAGCGCGCGTTTTCCTCTATAATCAAAAGCGTGAAATGAAATCCATCCCTCGCCACTTGGTATCTGGGGAGGCAACGATGGCCCTTTCCCGTGAGGAGGTCGAGCACATCGCCGAGCTGGCGAAGCTGGCGCTGACAGAGGAGGAGAAGGCGCTGTATGCGGAACAACTCTCCGCGATCCTGGACTATTTCCGCAAGCTCCAGGAAGTGGATACCTCGGGCATCGCGCCCACGGCGACGGTCCTGCCGATCCAGAACGTCTTGCGACCCGATGAGCCGGGCGAACCCATGCCCCGTGAGTTGCTGCTTCAGAACGCTCCCGCCCAGGCCGATGGCTGTTTCCAGGTGCAGCCGATCTTGGAGTTCGAATAAGCGCCCATCCTCGCCTGGATGAGGAGGCACCTTTCCGAGGAGGCTTGTGCATGGCTCCTTACGAATGGACGATCCATGAAACCTTAGAGCATCTGCGCCGCGGTGAGATCTCGGCGGTGGAGGTCACGGAGGCCTATCTTGCCCGCATTGAGGCGTTGGATCCGATCCTCCATGCCTATCTGACGGTGACCCCGGAGCAGGCCTTGACGCAAGCTCGGGAAGCGGATGCCCGGTGGGCGGCCTGGCGGCGGGATCCGACAACGCCGCTCCCCTTGCTCAATGGGATCCCCCTGGCCATCAAAGATGTGATCTGCGTGCAGGGCGTGCGCTGCACGTGCGGCTCCCGCATCCTGGAGAACTTCGTTCCGCCTTATGATGCCACGGCGATCGTCCGGTTGCGGGAGGCCGGCGCGGCCTTCTTGGGGAAAACCAACACGGATGAGTTCGCGATGGGCTCCTCCACCGAGAACTCGGCCTTCGGCCCCACGCGTAACCCGTGGGATCTGGAGCGGGTGCCTGGGGGCTCCTCCGGGGGCAGCGCCGCGGCGGTCGCCGCTGATCTCTGCGCGGGGGCGTTGGGCACCGATACAGGCGGCTCCGTCCGCCAGCCGGCGGCGCTATGCGGAGTGGTGGGGCTGAAACCCACCTATGGCCGCGTCTCCCGCTACGGTCTGGTGGCCTACGGGTCCTCTCTGGATCAGATCGGTCCGATCACGAAGGATGTGCGAGATGCCGCGTTGCTTCTTCAAGCCATCGCGGGTCCGGATCCGCGCGACGCCACCTCGTGGCCCGCGCCGGTCCCCGATTACACGCGGGCGTTGATCCCCGATCTCAAAGGCATGCGGGTGGGCGTTCCGCCGGAGTATTTCATCCCGGGGATGCAACCGGAGGTCGAGGCGGCGGTCCGGGAGGCCATTGAGGTGCTGGCCGAGTTGGGCGCTGAGGTGATCGAGGTGTCTTTGCCGCACACCGCGTACGCCTTGCCGACCTATTATATGATCGCCCCCGCTGAGGCTTCTGCGAATCTCGCTCGCTACGACGGCGTGAAGTATGGCCTTCGTATCCAGGGGGAAACCATCTGGGACACTTACCGCCTGACCCGAGGGCGGGGCTTCGGCCCTGAGGTGAAACGGCGGATCATGTTGGGGACTTATGCGCTGTCCGCCGGTTACTACGATGCCTATTATCTCAAAGCCCAGAAGGTGCGCACTTTGATCCGCCGGGATTTCGAACAAGCCTTCGAGAAGGTGGACGTGATCGTCTGCCCCACCTCGCCGACGACGGCGTTCCGGATCGGTGAGCGCACGGCCGATCCGCTCCAGATGTACCTGGCGGATATCTTCACCATCACGGCGAACCTGGCCGGGATCTGCGGCATCAGTGTCCCATGCGGGTTCGACAGCCAGGGCCTGCCCATCGGCCTGCAGATCCTGGGGCCCGCGCTGGGGGAGGAGAAAATCCTGCGGGCGGCCTATGCCTATGAACAGGCAACCCCGTGGCGCCATCGTCGGCCATCTGCGGTCACTGCAGCGGGAGCTGGCGGATCTCAAGGGCCGGGGGAGGGATCCCTTCGGGGGTAGCCGCCTGGCCGAGGGCGGCCTCCTGAGCTTCCAGCGCGCTCACCGGTGGGGTCGCTCGTTCAGCGCGTCATCGGTCGATCGTCGATCGCAATCGTTCCATGCATAACTCCCGCGACGTTTCCAGGAGCTCCGATGGGCCGGATCACGCACGTGCTGCTCCTGCCAGCCGGCGCGGACTGGAGATGGATGGAAGCTGCGCGCTTCTATCTGGGACGGTTCGGGGTGATCCCTACAACGGACCCGGAGATCGTCCTGGCCCTCTCCGGGGATCCGCTGGTGGTGTCGCTGATCCTGCCGGACGGCCGTCCGGGCCACACGGCGGCCTGGCTTCGTCAGCGTCGGCCTTCCATCCATCTGGATCTGCTCCTCGCCCCGACGCCGGAGCGCCTGCAGCGGATCCTGGACGCTCGAGCGGCCAGCGGTGCCCGGCTGGGACGGGGGCTTCGCGTGGTCACGACGGATCGCCTGAACGTCCGGAGCGGGCCAGGGTTCTCCGCCCCCATCGTCGGCCGGCTGGAGGCGGGGGTTGAGATCGAGGTGGTGGGCCGGAGCGTGGATGGCGCCTGGTGGGCGATCGTGGACCCCGCGCGTCGGGAACGCGCCTGGATCGCTGCCGCGTACACCCAGGTGGTGGCCGGGATCCCGGAGACCGTGCCGGTTCTCCTCGTGCAGCCTCCGCGCGTTCGCGCCCGCGCCCGGCTGGCGGTGCGTCAGGATCCGGAGCCTGAAGCGCGCATCCTGGGCTGGCTGCCGGAGGGGGAGGAACGCGAAGCCATGGGGCGGACGGAGGAAGGGGGGTGGGTTCAGATTGCCTTCCCGGATGCCGCCCATCCGGGTTGGGTTCCGCAGGAAGGCCTGGAGGCGATCCACGGGGCGCTGGAAGGACTGCCCGTCTATCCCTCGGGACGCTGGTTGCGCCCGCCGGTGCGGTCACCGGTGATCCATCGGGCCTTCGGCGCCGAGCCCTCTGTCTTCGCCGCGTGGGGGCTGCCGGGCCACGAAGGGATCGATTTTCAAGCCCAACCGGGGGAGCCCGTGCATGCGGCCGCCGAGGGGGTCGTGGTGATGGCCGCCGAGCGGTTGGATCATCCTTATGGGGCTCAGATCCGGATCCAACACCGAAGGCCGGATGGGGTCTATGTGACCGTTTACGGCCATCTCATGCCGGGCACCCTGGAGGTTCGGGCCGGGGAGCGGGTGCGACCTGGGCAACCGTTGGGGCGGGCGGGATCCAAGGGATTCGTCCACTTCACGTTGAAGAAGGTGGGCGCGCGGAACGGCGCCTATGGAGACATCTTGGATCCGACGCCGTATCTCGTGTTTCCTTCCCAATCAGGGTAGCGCTTGTTCTGCTTCTTTCCCGGTGGTCCCTTTGGACCTTTAGCCAGAGGACGGCCTGTGCCGTCCTTTCCAGAGGCGTCAACGCCTGAGGTTCGGACATAAATTGGGACAAGGGGTTCATCACCCCTCCTCGGTGAAGAAAAGGATG
>DATMAC010000253.1:0-6959 GCA_035573655.1 Thermoflexus sp. | reverse complement strand
CAGAGAGGGCATGGAGTCATATAAAGATCCAATCTGGAGAGAGCACTACCAACCGACCTCAAGCCCCCGGTTCCCCTGGCGTCCGATGACGAGGAGCGCCTTTCGACGGCGATGGGCAAGGTGGAGACCCGCTCCGGGTCTGCCCCTCAGAACGGGGGCTGTCGTGAGGGGTCCGTTTTCACCGTCCGTTCCCGCCGACGACCGGAGGGAAAAGACGGATAAGATCCCCGGATCTCAGCGGTGTATCCAGGGTAGCCTGGGTCTCATTCACGAAGACCGCGTGGACCAAATCCACCGGGATCCCCAGCGCAGCAGCGATATCGCGGGGGGTGCCGTTCTCGGGGATCTCCAGCAAGAGATCTTCCCCCTGAACCCCGGCTGGGCGGTAGCGGCGGAGGATGGCGTGTAATTTCACCGTCACCTGCATCTCATCCCTCTAAGACAGGCCGGATCCCTCGGTGCACCACCCGCCCGCCGATGGTCTGCAGGATCTTGCGAGGATCCTCCCACCGGCCAGTGCGCGCCTGAAGGGCCTGGGACATCTGCTTCGGTGTCAGCGGTTGGTTGCCGTTGATGAGCAACAACCGGAACACGGCATCTGTCAATGGCGTCTGGGGGGTGAGGAAATCCGCCTGACGGCTGCAGTGCTGAAGCAGGATATGCCATAATCCATCCATCCGCCGGACCTCCGCGGTCTCCGGGTCCACCCAGTCGATCTCGGCGGCCTCAGGTTCCGTCAGGAACCAATCCCGATGTTCCGGACACAGATGGCTCATCAAGTAAGCGCGGAAATCCTTCCCCTCCCGCTTCCACCACTCCAGGTCGATGTGGAAAGGGGTATCCAGCGTCGGCTTGATCAGCCGCTGCGTCCCAGCCTGCGGGCGGTCACTCATGGCCTCTCCTCCGTCCACCGCCAATACCCGTCACCTAGGTAAAGGCATCCGGGCATGCCCATGATGTCCTCGAACAGCGCCTCGGGGGGCACCCGGATCAGCATGTTCACCGCCTGGTACAGGGTGCGGGCGTGGACCGTGCCCTGGGGGGTGAGGCTGGCCAGCTCGGGGAAGAGCTGCTGGGCCAGCGTCCGCGCCGGACGGTTCCGCCAGCGCGGCCACAGCTCCTCCAGCGCCGCCGGGTCATCGATGAAGATCAAGCCTTGGTCGTCGAACTCGCCCGGGATCTGACGGCGGAGCATCTCGAAGGTCAAGCGGCCCTCCTCCACCCGCAACACCCGCACCCAATCGCGCCGGCTACGGCCCTGGAGCCGCACGCGGATCACGCCCGGCTCGCGGGCCCGCTGGAAGACCACCAGGCATCCCGGCTGAACCTGGCGGGCTTGATACCACTCCTTCAAGCCAAAGATGTACTTGCGTTCCCGCACCACCCAGCCAGGCCACCGTCGGCCATCCGTCGGATCCTCGAACTCGAAGCGGATGCGATGGGTTCGCCCCAGTGGGAAAACCTGGGCCGTGCGCCGGGTCAACGGCGCCGTCCCGCTGGCCAGATGGGGATATGTGGCGATCCACACGACCTCCTCTGCTTCCCCCAACCCGGGCCGGATCTCCTCCGGCGTGCTGAGCTCGTCATCGATCTCCGCCGCGATCCGACGCAGGGCCTCGTCCAGCCGCTCGGCGGTTCCGGTGTAAAACCGCCCCTGAAGACGCGGTGGGGTCTCTAAGACCTCCGGAGGCTCCATGCGGCGGAGGAACCAGAGGAACTGCCCTGCCGGTCCCACCTCATCGAAACGCGGGTCGCGATAAAGGGCCGCGTTGAGGGAGAAGATCTGCAGCGATAGAGGGACATCGGCCGGCAGCTCCAGATGGGGAAGCAACGCCTCGGGCGGCAGCGGGCCACCCCCGTGGACGTCGAGGACGGCCTCCACCAGGTTCAGATGCCCTTCGTGGAGCTCCACCAACAACGCCTTCGGGAACCAATGATCCCCGATCCGAACGAAGTCGGGGCTGGATTCCAGCCGGGCGAGGAGCTGCTCCTGAATCCGATGGCCCCACGCCGTCCACACCTCCTCCAAGCGCACGCCCTTCTCGCCCGGTCCGTGCATCTGATCCAGGTCGTTGAGGCGGTGAGGGAGCGGATATTCCGCTGCGAACTCTCGAACGGTCCCATCGTCCTCGAAGCGCACCTGGATCACCTTGAAGGGGCCGATCTCCGGGTTCCGGCCATCCCGGACCCCCACCACCGTCCCGATGGCGAAATTCAGATGGGGGAAGAACAGACGCTCCCCCACTTGGTAACGCTCTTTGGGGCGGAACATGCGGGCGCCCGATAAGAAGGCACGACGCCGCTCCTCGAACTCCTGGAGGCGGCGCTGGATCAGCTGGCGGGCGAGCTCCTCCGCAGTGCGGGGAAGAGGGTCCTCCAGGAACCGGTTCAATAACGCCTCAAGATCCGCTTCCGTAATTTCCAGATGTTCCCAATCGATCGCACTAGGCCATGCCTTCGTCACATCCATTCTCCTCATCCGTCTACGCTGGGATCGAGGAAGGAGTCATACCCGGCCTGAACTGAGCCAGCTGGGGGAATCATAAATGCCAGGGATCGTCCAGCAAACCCCTGTCGCCTTTCAAGGAAAAGGAATCGGGAAGAGGTCACGGTCGGGAAATGACTCCTGGGATTCCGCTCGCCAAGCGAGGGCCTATCAAACCATACAAGATTATACCGAGCCTGGGGAGCAGCAGCAACCTGTTTCGTCGCGCAGCCCATGATCGCATGGCGCAGCCACGCCTGTTCTCCCACCTCGCTTTCCCACACCGCGCCTCCACTTATAATGGTGAAGGCAGCGGGGGAGCGAAGAACCATATCGATCTCCCGGCGCAGCCTTCAACCGCGTAACTCGATGGGGAGGACGTCGCGATGTCTTCGATCCTGCAGCCGATCGCCGAGGGGGTGATCCGCATCGATCTTCAATTCCAAGGCCGCCCTCAAGTGATCGCCGCCTATTTGCTGTACGACGGCCGTGAAGCGGCCCTCGTGGAAACAGGACCGACATCCACAGCGGAGAGGCTCTTGGAAAGCATACAGGCCGCCAACGTCCCGCTGGAGGCCCTCCGCCATCTGATCGTCACCCACATCCATCTGGATCACGCCGGAGCCTCCGGGTTCCTGGCGCAGCGCATGCCATGGGTGAAGGTCTACGTGCATCCGGTCGGCGCCCCCCATCTGGCCGATCCGACCCGTTTGATCGCCAGCGCGGCTCGGATCTACGGCGACCTACTGGAGCCCCTCTGGGGGAAAGTGATCCCCGTGCCGGCCGACCGCCTAGTGGTCGTATCCGATGGAGAACGGCTGCGGGTCGCCGGCCACACGCTGGTCGCCTTCGACACGCCCGGCCACGCCCGCCATCACCACGCCTTCCTGGACGAAACCACCGGGCTGCTGTTCACGGGCGACATCGCCGGCGTCCGCATGCCCGGGGTGCGCTACGTCCGCCCCCCTACCCCACCCCCGGAGCTGGATCTGGAGGCCTGGTCCGCCAGCATCGCCCGCCTGCGGGCGCTGCCGGCGAGCGCCTTGTGCCTCACCCACTTCGACGTCCACCGCGAGGACATCGAGTGGCACTGGGAGGATCTGGAGCGGCGTCTCTGGGATTGGGGACACCGGATCCGGGAGTTGTTGGAGAAGAACGTGGAGGACGCGGAGATCATCCAGCATTTGCGCGCCCAGGCCGATGAGGAGCTACGGGCAGTAGGGGGAGACTCCGAGCTCTACGATGTGGCGGCGAGCTACGAGAGCATGGTGGCCGGATATCTGCGCTACTGGCGGAAGCGGGCAGAAGCCGCCCGCTCCTGAACGATACGGGAAACGCTATGAGGCTTGCTCTCTTAGGGGCTTTTGGTGCAGGGCCGCATGCCTTTGGTGTGCGGCCCTGCACCAAAAATATTTTTCATCCCTTTGGACGCTTGAGCGCCCATCCTCGCGCTTCCATCCGTAGGATGAAGGGATGAATGCAGAGCTGATTCATTCCATTCAACCCGAAGCCGGCCCCTGCCCGGCGTGCGGCCGGGAGATCGCCTGGGAGGACGGTGTCTGCCCGCACTGTGGGGCGACGTTCTGCCCCGCCTGCCGATCGCAGATGCCGGAAACAGCCACGCGTTGCCCGACCTGCGGAGCGCTGTGGGCGTGGTTCTGCAGCCACTGCGACGCGCCGGTCCCTCCCGAGGCGGAGACCTGCCCTTCCTGTCACGCTCCCCTCCGACCTCGCCCGTGCGGCCGATGCGGGGCGATGACGCCGCCGGATGAGCCGTGCCCGAATTGCGGGGCGGAGCCGTGCCCCGATTGCGGCACGTGGGTTCCCTCCGACGCCACCGCGTGCCCGGCTTGCGGATTGCCCTTGGCGGAGGCCTGCGAGCGATGCGGGGCGCTCCTGCCGGAAGGCGCTTCCTATTGCCCATCATGCGGCGCGCCGGTCCGGAAAGCCGTCTGCCCCCGATGCGGCGAGGCCGTGGAAAGGGAGATGGGCGTATGTCCCGCGTGCGGCGCGGTCTGGTGCCCGATGTGTGGGGAGCTGGCCTCGGAGGAGCCGCTCGCCCTCGAGACCCGATGTCGATGGTGCGGGTTCCCTCTCACCTTCGCGTGTCCGAGCTGCGAGACGGTCCTTCTGAGCACCGCCTCGGAATGCCCTGATTGCGGCCGGCGCTTCGTCCGACGCTGCCCCTCCTGCCAGCGCCCCCTCTTCGGCGCCCCATCGGTTTGTCCACAGTGCGCGGCCCCGATCGCCGTTCCATCCTTTGCAGAGGACGCCCCTCGAACGATCGGGGCGCCCCTTCCGACCGTCGCGACGTGCCCGAACTGTGGAACCGTCTTCCGGCCGGCGGAGGGGCCGTGCCCGGGGTGCGGGCAGCGCCTCTGCCCCCGATGTCGGGCCCGGCTCTGGCCGGAGGAGATCGTCTGCCCTCGATGCGGCGCCGAGGCCGGCTGGATCTGCCCATCATGTCAGGCCGTGATCCCCGTTGGCGTTCCCGCCTGTCCCTCCTGCGGCGCGGATTTAGGCTTTGCCTGCCCGCGCTGCGGAACCCCCGTCGCCGAAACAACCTTGCGCTGCCCGCAATGCGGCCTGGATCTCTCTGGCCGCTGTCCCGCATGTGGGGCGGAGCTCCCCGAGGAGGCCGACGCCTGTCCCGCCTGCGGGCAGGCCCTGTGCCCGGAGTGCGGATCGGCGGTGGGGGAAGACGCCATCGCGTGTCCGGTGTGCGGGGCAGCGTTCACGTATGTCTGCGAGACGTGCGGCGCTGAGCTAGCCCCCGGCGAGCGCCGCTGCCCTCAGTGTGGGGAGTGAGGGGAAAAACCCTCTGCCGTCTTGGAGGGTGTCTGAAAACTCGTCCTGGGATGCAGAAATGAGGAGCTTTGGCATCCTCAAAACGGCCATTCGTTATGGAAAATAGGCTTGCTTGGGGGCCTCATAAGACTTCCGCGCTTATGCCATGGGGGACGTGGATGACCCCATCCCCTGGCGTATTGCTCAGACACCCTCTTGGAGGCGCCCAGTTGGAGGTGGGCTATGAGGGACAGCCTCCCGGATCCCCCGATGAGCCGGCCGGAGGGAAGGTCACCGAGCGCACCGCCCCCACCGGGAAGGCCGGATCCCGCGACGCAACGACCACAGCCTCGGACGTCCGCGGCTCGAAGACCGCCAGCACCCGAACCCCCGCGTAGGCCCGGGCCAGGGCCGTCCACAGCCAGAGCGGAAGCTTCCCCTCCAAAACGAGGAACCCATCCTCCGGCACGGCCGGCGCCGGAAGGCCCTCCGCCTCCTCCCGCTCCAGATAAGGGTGGCGCAGCCGCACGGCAAGCCGCCACAGGTCTCCCGAAGCTTCCACCTCGAAAAAGAGCGGCGACGTCTCAAGAGACGCGGCGGACATCGGCTTCCCCACCGCCACCTTCGGGGGCTCCACCCACCCCAGGCGGACATCGAACTGAAAAACAGGGGAAGGAAGCGCGTGGACGGCCAGGGCCGCGTACAGCCAGGCAGGACCTCGATCGTACAGGGCGAGGGGCTTGCCCGCGGGGAGCGATT
Source organism: Thermoflexus sp. (assembly GCA_035573655.1). GTDB lineage: Bacteria > Chloroflexota > Anaerolineae > Thermoflexales > Thermoflexaceae > Thermoflexus. The sequence goes on along the minus strand of DATMAC010000253.1, from coordinate 928 downwards.
CCAAGGTGCGGGGGAGATCCCCCGGTTCCCACCGGGGCGCCTCCCCTTCCAAGCGAACCCCCAACATACGGGCCAGGCGATTCAGCTCGATGACCCAATCGACGTGAGGGGCCATATCCAGATGATAACGGCGCAGCTCCTCCGGATCATACCGGAAGAGGGTCACCACCCGTTCCACCAACGCCTCGAAGACCGGTCCCTCCGCCGTGCGGCCCCGCATCAGGCCGGTGATCACGCCCCGAAGCACCGGGAGCTCCTCAACGATCCGGGAAGGCCCCTCCAGACGGGAATCCAGGTCCGCCACGAGGTTCAAGCCGTAACGGTGAAATCGGTGCCGCCATTCGGGCCGGGCGGCGGGGTCGCGCGTGAGGAGGACGGCGTGGGTGACGGCGCTCAGGATCCGCTCCTGATCGGGGGTGGGCAGCCCACCGGCATCGACCAAGAGGGGCAAGTGCCGGTTCCGGATATCCCGAAGGATCCGATCCACCCACCGGGCGTCGAAAGGCCCTTTCACCCGGAGCAGACGAACTTGAACCGACTCCCCCTCCAGGAACCAATCCCCCTCCCCGTCCGGCGCTGCCCGCAGCACGTAATGCGCCACCCCACGCTTTCGTAACATTTGTGATAGACTATACGTCAACACGGATTTCCCGGAGTTGGGTGGACCTCCGATCAGGATGGCGGGAAACAGCTCCATATTCAACCCTCCGCGCCGTAGGTGAATTGGGTGGTGGTTCCATGAGGGGTGACGCCGTTGATTTTCTCGCAGGGCTTTTTGGGGCAGCGCGGCGCTGAAGGCGCGCGGCTCGATCCCCAAAGCCCCCAGGAGGAAACCGCCGAATCGTTATTTCACCGTTATGCTGTCCTTGTTCGAACTTGGATAGCTGAGGTTCGGACATAAGTTAGGACAAGGGGTTCCTCTCCCCTC
>DATMAC010000252.1:0-12721 GCA_035573655.1 Thermoflexus sp. | reverse complement strand
TATGGAATACGTACCGCTTCTTTGTGACCTACGCCCGGCTGGATGGCTTCAACCCCCGAACGGTTCCGGCGCCCCCGGTGGCGGAGCGCCCGCCGCTGGACCGCTGGATCCTATCGGAGCTTCATACGTTAATCCAAGAGGTCACCGATGCCCTGGAGAATTACGACCCGACGACGGCGGGGCGGCGCATCGCCGCCTTCGTGGATGACCTCTCGAACTGGTATGTACGCCGCAGCCGGCGCCGGTTCTGGAAGAGCGAGAACGATCTGGACAAAGCGGCGGTGTATCATACGCTGTACGAGTGCCTGGTGACCTTGAGCCATCTCCTGGCCCCCTTCATCCCCTTCACCGCCGATGCCCTTTACCGCAACCTGGTGGTTCGGGTGAACCCGGAGGCGCCGGAGAGCGTCCACCTGTCCCGATGGCCGGAGCCGGACCCCACGCGGATCGACGAACGGTTGCAGCGGGAGATGCGGCTGGTGATGCGATTGGCCAGCCTGGGCCTGGCCGCCCGCAACGCGGCCCGGATCCGGGTCCGACAACCCCTGAGCCGGATCGCCTTCCGGGTGCGTGGGCCGGAGGAGGAGGAAGCGGTCCAGCGCCTGGCGGATATCCTGCTGGATGAGCTGAACATCAAGGCCCTGGCCTTCATCCGGGAGCTCACAGAGGTCGCGGACCCCGAGCTGCACCTTCGGCCAGACCGGCTGGGGCCGCGGCTGGGGGCGCGGCTCCCGCTGCTCCGGGAGGCCCTCAGCGGGCTTCCCGTCGCGGCGGTCATGAACACGTTGCGCCGCGGGGAGACGGTAGCGGTTCAGGTGGATGGAGAGATTGTGGAGATCGGCCCGGAGGACATCGAGGTGCGCTACCGGCCGAAGCCCGGATGGGTCTTCGTGGAAGAAAACGACTACGTGGCCGCCGTATGGACTGAGCTGACCGATGAGCTGCGGAAGGAAGGTCTGGCTCGGGAGGTCGTGCGGCGGATCCAGGAACTGCGGAAACGAGCCGACTTCGACATCGCCGATCGCATCGTCACCTATTATCAAGCGGATCCGGCCTTGGCGGAGGCGATCGCGGCCCACGCCGCCTACATTCAGGCGGAGACCCTCTCGGAGCAGCTGCTGGCGATGGCCCCGCCCCCTTCGGTGGAGGCCGTCGAGCGCGTGACCATCGACGGCATGGCCCTCTTCCTGGGAGTCCTTCGGGTCGCAAAGGGCTAGGACTTTGGCTCGGGGGTGGGGGCCGCCCGCGGCGGCCCCCACCCTCCTAACGGATTCTCTTTCCCCCTCACCATAGCTTTTCGGGCCGCGGGAAGAAGCCGTTCACGCCTCTGCCCCATATCCCCAAAACCGATGGGACACCACAGGAGGAACCTGGAGATGCCGCTGCGGCTTTTGACGGCTGGGGAATCCCATGGGCCGGCCCTGGTGGCCGTTCTGGAGGGCCTCCCCGCAGGACTGCCGGTCGACGTGGAAATGGTGAACCGGGAGCTGGCCCGTCGACAGCAGGGTCTGGGGGCGGGTCCCCGCATGCGGATCGAGGCGGACCGGGTGATGATCCTCAGTGGGGTTCTGGAGGGCCGCACCACGGGGGCCCCGATCGCGCTCCAGATCGAGAACCGAGACCACGCCAAATGGCGAGGGCGGGCGATCGAACCGATGACGGTACCCCGTCCGGGGCACGTGGACCTGGCCGCCGCGCTGAAATACGGATACCGGGATCTCCGTCCGGGCTTGGAGCGGGCCTCCGCCCGGGAGACCGCGGCCCGGGTCGCCGCGGGCGCCCTATGTAAGCAATTCCTTCAGTCCTTCGGAATCACAATCGGTAGCTACGTCATCCAGATCGGACCGGTCCGGGCGGCGCTTCCGGATGACCTTCCCTATCCCGTCCGATTCGAGCGGGCGGAGGCGGATCCGGTCCGTTGTCCGGACCCGGAGGCCTCGGCCCGGATGCAAGCGGCCATTGAGCAGGTGATCCGAGAGAAGGACACCTTGGGTGGAGTGATCGAGGGGGTCGCCCTGGGGGTGCCGCCCGGCCTCGGCTCCCACGTGCAGTGGGACCGACGGCTCAACGCCCGGCTGATGATGGCACTGGGCAGCATCCCGGCCGTCAAGGGCGTGGAGATCGGGGAAGGGTTTGCGCTCGCCGCCCGCCGGGGGACCGAGGCGCAGGATGGGATCTTCCGGGAAGGCGAGGCCCTGGTCCGACGCACCAACCGCGCCGGGGGGATCGAAGGCGGGATCTCGAACGGTTCCCCCATCGTGGTCCGCGTGGCCCTCAAGCCAATCGCCACCACCCTAACCCCCCAGCCCTCCGTGGATCTCCGGACCGGCCAGCCGGCCGAGACCCGCTACGAGCGCTCCGATTTCTGCCCGGTCCCCCGGGCCTGCCCGATCGTGGAGGCGATGATGGCCTTCGTCCTCGCAGATGCCCTGCTGGAGAAGCTGGGCGGGGACACGATGGAGGAATGCCGGAGCCGCTTCGAGGCCCTCCGCCGGGCCCGGCTGGGGGATCTCCCCCTCGACGGCGAGCCTCACGTCTTCTGGCCGTGAAGAGGATGTTTCACGTGAAACATTCGGAAGGCGCCCGCTCCCCGCTATCGCCACCGGGTCAGGATGGTTTCCCGCTCGAATACGGCCACGGCCAGGGCGAGGAGGAGCGCATCCGCCCCCATGAGAAAGACGGCGATCCATGCGAGCAGGGTCCCGCTCAGCCAGAGGATCCCCATGCTCTGGCCGATGATCAGGCCCAGCAAGGGGAGGATCACCACCATGCCGATTTGTTCCGCCAGGCGAGGGTCATTCACCCGTGAGGAGACGATCAGGCCGGTGAGGGTTGCCAGCAAGGTGATCAGGGGGGCCAGGATGAAGATCTCGAACCAGGCCGTCGGCCCCCAAAGGACTTCCAGGGCGGGTGGGGAGAGGCGGATCCCATGGGCGGCGGCCACCACGAGAAAGTAAGCCCCCCAGCCAAGGGCAATCCCCGGGCATGCGGCCGCGATGGCTTTGCCCGCGAGCAACTCCCCGGTGGTCACCGGCGTGGCCAGCAGCGGCTCCAGGGCCTTCTCCCGCTTCTCCCCCACCACGCTGTAGGTCGCGATCGTCATCGGGATCGCCAGCGGGGCGATCCAGAACAGCAGGATGAACTGAGAGGTGAGGAAGACCTCCAGTTGGGTCTGCGGCGGCAGGCCGGCCAGCCGGCGGGCCAGCGCGGGGGGCAACCCCTCGGATGACGTCCGGGAGGGCGGGAGCTGACGGATCGTGGTGAGGCTGATGATCGGGATGGCGGCGAACACAATCGGAAGGATGATCATCAGCATCACCACATAGCGGTTCCGCAAGGCATCCTGGAACTCTTTGTCCGCCACGGCGGCGATCCGATGGAGGCTCATCGCTCATGCTCCTCTTGGGTATCTCCCAAAGGCAGGGCACCCACAAGGGGTGCCCCTCCATCACCGGCGTGATTAAGGAGGTAAGGGCGGGCCTTGTGTCCGCCCATGGGCACCCACCACAGGGGCACCCACAAGGGGTGCCCCTACATGTCCCGGTGTGGCCCCGGCGATCGGTGGAGGGGCAGGCCTTGTGCCTGCCCTGGGGCACCCACAAAGAGTGCCCCTACACCCTACCCACCTTCTCGCACGATTTGTAAATAAAGCTCCTCCAGAGAGACCTTGATCGGGGTCACGCTTAGGATCGACGCGCCCGCCTCCACCAGCGCGCGGACCAGATGGGGGGTAGTGGTCCGCAGGTCGGTCACTTGGATCTCCAAGCGGCCGTTCCGGACCGCCGCCTGGATGACCCCGGGTTGTCCCTGGACCCGAGGGAGATATGGCTCCGGCTCCCCGTCGATCTCGATGGCCAACATCGGCCCGAACCGCTGGGCCCGCAATCGGTCCGGTGCATCCAGGGCCAGCAGGCGGGTGCGCAAGATCGCCACGCGATCCCCCAGGCGTTCCGCTTCCTCCAGATCATGGGTGCACAAGAGGATCGTGCGCCCCTGGCCCTTCAGGGAACGAAGCCGCTCGCGGACCTCCAGCGCGGCCTCCGGATCCAAGCCCGCGGTGGGCTCATCCAGCAAGAGGATCGGGGGGTCATGCAGGAGGGCTCGGGCCAGAGCCAGGCGCTGGCGCATGCCTTTGGAGAAAGTAGCCACCGGGTCCCGGGCGCGGTCGGCCAGACCGAACTGCTCCAGAAGCTCCATCGCCCGGCGGCGCGGGGAGGGAACGCCGTAGAGGCGGGCGTAGATCTCCAGGTTCTTCCACGCGGGAAGGCGCTCCCAGAACCCCGGAGTCTCCGGCAGGTAACCGATTTGGCGGCGCAACGCATGGGATTCCGGCGTCATGAGTTCCCCACGGATCCAGACGCGCCCGGATGTTGGAGAAATCAAACCAAGGATGAGGCGGAGGGTGGTGGTTTTGCCGGCCCCGTTCGGTCCCAGGAGGGCCAGGAGTTCCCCTTCATGGACCTCGAAGGACAGCCCCTCCAGCGCCAGCGTGCCGTTGTAGCGCTTGGTCAAATGCTCCGTGCGGATCATCCGGTTATCCCTTCTTTATTCAAGCAACCGGTAACGATGGAGGATCTCCTCGACCACCTCGTCGGGCGAGCGGCCGGTGGTGTCCACCCAATAGGGGATCGCTCGATAAGCCGCTTCCCGGACCTCCCAGAGGGCTTTCAAGCGCTCCAGGAGGGTTTCGCCGGGCTGGAGGCGGAGGAGCGGTCGATCATCGGCCCCTGCCAGCCGCCGGGCCACTTCCTCGAGTTCCGCATACAAGAAGAAGAGATGGCCTCCGGTTTGCAGGGCAGCTCGATTGGCAGGGCTCACGCAGGTCCCCCCACCGGTGGCCAGTACCCACCCTCGGGGGTGGGACCATTCCTGGCACAAGGCGGCTTCCATCTGCCGGAACGCCGCTTCCCCATCGTGCTCGAAGATCTCCGGGATCGATCGTCCGGCCCGCCGCGCGATCTCCTCGTCGAAATCCAGGAACGGCCATCCCAGCCGGGCGGCAAGCCGACGCCCGACGGTAGTCTTCCCCGTTCCCACAAAGCCGGTGATCACAAGATTCCGCAAGGGCATCACAGGCTCCGGATCGTCGCTATCGCTATACATGGAGGGTTGTCCATCCAATCGAATCATCGAATCGGCGGCGGCGCCAGCCAATCGTAGCCGATGGTCGGGTCGTCATGGGGAATGCGGCCTTCATCGGAAGGATCATAGGTCCGCGAGGTGATGTAGAAGAGATGCACCGGCGTGGGGCTCACGACTTTGCACCCGTGGGCAACGCCGGGCGGGATCTTCAGCACCCGTGGCGGGGCGTGATCGCCGAGGTAGAGCTCCATCGTCTGACGGTACGTCGGCGAATCCGGTCGGAGATCGTGGAGAGCGACTTTGAGGGTTCCGCTCGCCACATACCACCAGTCGGTCTGCTTCCAGTGGATGTGCCAGGCTTTGATTACGCCGGGATACATCAACGAGTGGCTCCACTGAGCGAACCCTTCCGCGAAAAACGGATCGGTGACCCGGATGATCTCCCGGAAGAATCCCCGGTCATCCACATGGGTAACGAGTTCCTTGATCTCCACACCGGCGATCATCGAAGCCTCCTATGGGAGCTTTCAATTCGATGGCCTGGGATCGAGCGGCCGCAATCACCACTTCATGCCAATCATAGCCTAAACGGGAAACGAGGTGTAGAAAATGTGCCATGGGAATGCGTTTGCCTCGCCCACAATCTCTGAAACCCGAAGTCAAAAATGGACGTAACGATTCAGGCTGGTTCCATTCGGTTGAGAGCGCTTGTGAGGAGGCGGAAGGCCCCCGCCCCACTTCATCCCCTCTCCCCACGGCCCTTTGGGCTGTGGGGAGAGGGGATGAAAAATATTTTTGGGGCTGAGCCGCGCGCCTTCGGCGCGCGGCTCAGCCCCAAAAGCTCCCAGGAAGAAGGCATCGTGTGAGAACGGCTGAATAGTTACAAATGGACAAAGCAGTATGGCCTCCCTCTGCTCATTTTTTGAGGAGCGAGACCGTCGCGCTGAAAGGCCTCACGTGTTTGAGCGCTCTATTCTAGCTCCTGGTAGGGATCTGGTGCTCCGTGAACCGATAGAGGATCGCTTGCCCTTTAGCCCCTGCTGTGTTAGTCTGTTGTTACCCTGTATTTGGACCGATAAGGATGTCGATTCAAGCGGTTGATCCTCGCAGGAGGCGCCTATGGCTCGCAAGCGTTGGATCCATGCCCTGCCTTGGTTCGGCTTAACGGTGCTGATCGTCCTGACCGCGTGCCGCCCCACTCGCTCGCGCTCCGGCCCTGCGCCCACGGCGACGCCGCAGGGGCTGCTGTTCGGCCAGCCGACGGCGACCGTTACTCCAATGGTTATGCCCACGCCGACCCCGCTCCCTGTGCCCCCGCTCGTTCCGGAAGGGGCTCCATCCCCCACACCAGTGGTCTCACCGTTGCCCACACCGACCCTGGCGCCCATCGCCCCGGCCCCGACCGCTGCGCCGTCCACTGGGGTGACCCATGTGGTCCAACCTGGGGAAACGCTGTTCCGCATCGCCCTGCGTTATGGAACCACGGTGCAGGCCATTGTGGAGGCGAACAACCTCATTAACCCGGATTTCATCGTGCCCGGACAACGGCTGGTGATCCCTACAACGGGCGCATCCCCAGGAACCCCAGCCGGGGGCGAGCGGATCTATATCGTGCAGCCCGGGGATAATCTGTTCCGCATCGGCTTGAAGTTTAACATGCTATGGACGGTGATCGCGGCCCGCAATGGGATCACGAACCCGAATGCCATCTACCCCGGGCAACGCCTGATCATTCCGAGCCCGTGAGCACGGCGGAGGCGACGGGCTTCAAGAGCAATAAGGAGGACGCTGTTGTGGAAGAGGTTCTTCTGGAGAGCCGCCGAATCTATGAAGGCCGGATCCTAAACCTACGGGTCGACACGGTTCGCTTGCCTTCCGGGGGAACGGCGATCCGGGAGGTTGTGGAACACCGCGGGGCGGTGGCCATCGTCCCGATCCTGGACAGCGGCCAGGTGGCGTTGGTGCGCCAGTTCCGTTACGCGATCGGCACGGTTTCCTTGGAGATCCCAGCAGGCACTCTGGAACCCGGGGAGGATCCTTTGGTCTGTGCCCGCCGGGAGTTAGAAGAGGAGACCGGCTATCAGGCCGCCCGCTGGGAGCGGCTGGGAGTGATCTGGCCGACACCCGGTTACAGCACCGAGGAGATCGTTCTCTTCATCGCCCGGGATCTGACGCCAGGTCCGGCGCAGCCGGAGTTCGATGAAACCTTGAGCGTGGTGACCATGTCTTGGCCGGAGATCTGGGCGGCGATCGATGAGGGTCGCCTGCGCGACGCCAAGAGCATCGTCGCTCTGACATGGGCCGCCCGTCGCTTGGGAGGAGGGTAGATGGCCAGCGAGGCGACCTCAATTCGTTCGACCCGTTCAACCTTCACGTTTTATGTCACAGCCACTCTGTTCCTCGCCGTAGGACTGGGGCTCCTAGCCGCCGGCGTCCTGGAATGGATGTACGCGAACCGGATCTGGCCGGGGGTCTTCATCGGCGCGACCGCCGTCGGCGGCCTGAGCCAGGAGGAAGCCCGCATCCGGTGGGAGGCGACCCTGCCGGATCCCCAGCGCCCGCTCTTCGTGTTGCAAGGGCCGGGGTTCCAACGCGCCGTTTCGCTGGCGGATCTGGGCGCCCGCGTGGATCTTCCGGGCACGCTCCAAGAGGCTATGCGGATTGGCCGGGAAAAAGGCCTCGCCGATTGGCCGGAACGGATTGCGATTTGGTGGTCCGGCCGGGTGGTGCCGCCGCGGGTGGAGGTGGATGCAGCGATCCTGGACGCGCGGGTGGCGGAGCTGGCGGCAGCGATCGATCGTCCCCCGCGAGATGCTTCCCTGGAGATTCGAGGGAATCAGGTGATGGTCCTCCCGGCCGAGGCGGGGGCTCGCTTGGATCGAGAGGGCACCCGAGCCCGCTTGTTGGAAGCGCTGGCCACCTTGCAGCCCACGGTGATCCAGCTTCCGGTGGAGATCGTGCCGCCAGCCGTGACGGATGTGGAGCCGGCGCGGACGCAATTGAGCCAGTGGCTTCAGGGCCCGATCCATCTGTTTGTGCCCACAGAAACCCTCACGGTTCCGCTGTCCCTTCCCACAACGGGTCCGTGGGAGCTCTCCCCCGCGGCGCTGGCGGGGATGATCACGCTGGTTCGGGTGGATTCCCCTTCGCCTCATCTGGAAGCTCGGCTGGAAGAGGCACGTCTTCAGGAGTGGCTGGCGCCCATTGCCGCAACCCTGCACGCGGACCCGGTGGACGCTCGGTTTGTCTTTGATGAAGCTCGCAGGCAGCTGATCCCCATCGCTCCTTCCCGTTGGGGGTATCGTGTGGACATCCCGACCACCGTGGCCCGCATCCGCGAGGCCCTCTCCGCCCCCGTGCGGGAGGTCCCGATCGCTCTCACTCTGATCCCACCCCGCTATCCGGAGACCGCCACCGCGGAGGCGTTAGGGATCACCGGCCTCATCGCCCAGGCCACCACGAACTTCAAGGGCTCCCCGCCGCCGCGAGTGCGGAACATCACCTTGGGAGCCTCTCGGATGCACGGCGTGGTGGTCCCGCCTGGGGAAGTGTTTTCCTTCAACGCCCATTTGGGGGATGTCAGCGTGGACACCGGCTTTGAGGAGGCGCTGATCATCTACAATGGGCGGACGGTCCGGGGCGTGGGCGGGGGGCTTTGTCAGGTTTCCACCACGCTGTTCCGGGCTGCCTTCTTTGGTGGCTTTCCGATCGAGGAACGATGGCCTCACGCCTATCGGGTGGGGTGGTATGAGCGGACCTTCGGGCCGGGGCTCGATGCCGCCATCTTCTCCCCCTATGCGGATTTCAAGTTCCGGAACGACCGGGAAACCCCTATCCTGATCGCCGCCGAGGTCAACCCTGAGACGGGGACGTTAACATTTAAGATCTACGGTTCGGATGACGGACGTAGGGTGACCGTTGAGGGTCCCTTCGTCTCGAACGTCGTTCCCCACGGTCCTCCCGTTTACGAGGAAGATCCCGCCCTGCCGAAGGGAAAGATCGTCCAGGTGGACTGGGCGGTGGATGGGGCCGATGTGCTGGTGAAACGGAAGGTCGAGAAAGATGGACAGATCCTTTATGAGGATCGAGTGTTTACTCGTTATCAGCCCTGGCGGGCCGTTTTCAAAGTCGGCACAGGGGAGCCTTGATACGGGGGCTTCGTCGTTCGCCCTGCGCGGGATCGCGTGCGATCCCTGGACTCAGGGACGGATCGTGAGCTCGCTGATGAGCACGCTGTTGTTGACGGCGCTGGAGTAGCCGGGCGTCAGGACAACGACCCGAGCCGCCGGGTTGCCTTCCGGATAAAGCCCGGTCCGGAGCTGATACGTCCCGGGAGGTGCGCCCCCTGGGATGGGCAGCGCCAGGGGATCCCGCACGATTTGCCCAGGCTGCCAGGCTGGGATCGGAGGGTTGGGTTGAGCGTCCCGTTGGGCGATCAGCTGGCCGTTCGGTCCGATCAGGTGCACGAAGATCACCAGCGGTTGATCTACCCGCTGTAGAGAGCGCCACTCCAAGGTAGCGACCACGGTTTCCCCTGCCCGGAAGCTTCGCTGGGGCAGATCCACCGCATCCAGCATCACCCAGTTGGCGAAGTTCGCCCCGATCTCGATCCGCGTCCCCGCGCTGACCGTGAGCGTCAACGGCTGTCCCACCCCAAGGACCGCCCCTGGGGGCGGCGTTTGGCTCAGGATCCGCCCGGGCGGTTCCGGGCTCCACACCCGCTCCACCCGCACATCCCACCCGTAAGAGCGCAAGCCATTTAAGACGTTCTCATCGAGTGTATAGCCCAGCACGTTGACCACCGGGTAGGCCGGCGCGCCCCGGTTGACGGTCACCTGGATGGTCTCCCCGGGATGGAGGGTGGCTCCCGGCGCGGGCTCCTGGGCGATCACCACCCCGGCGGGGTGCTGAGGGTCTTCCACCTCTTGAACGACCGAGAAGTTCAATCCAAGGCCGAGGGCTCGCGCCTGGGCGTCGACGACCGGCAGCCCGCGGAGGTCCGGGACTTGGATGGCGGGGGCAATCGTCGGCGGAGGCGTCGGGGTAGGAAGGCCAGTGGGGCTCCCCAGCCACGCGCGATAGACCAGCATCCAGAGAGGGATCAAGCCAAGAACCGCCAGCGCGGCCAGCACGCCGAGGATCCAAACCAGCCAGTCCCGCTCCTCCGAGATCGCAGGAGCGGTCGGGACGAGGCGGGGTGTCGAAACGGTAGCAGAGGAGGAGACCGGCCGGGTGGTCGGTTCGACGGGCTCCTCGGGGAGGCCTGACAGGGTGGGCATCGGATAACGCTGGAGCAGCACACGGCCCAGTTGATCCGCATTCCGATAGCGGCGGGCCGGCTCTTTTTCCAGACAGGTCATGACGATCTCTACTAAATCATCCGGAAGCCCGGGCTGAAACGTTTTCGGGGAGGGCGGCGCCTGGGTCAGATGGGCCTGCAGCAATTCGGCCGATGTGGCGGCCTCGAACGGCAGACGGCCGGTGAGCATCTCATATAAGATGAGGCCCAGACTGTATACGTCCGAGGCAGGCGTGGGGGGCTGGCCGGCGGCCTGTTCAGGCGAAAGGTATTGAGGGGTCGCCCACGTCCCTCGATCCTGACCAGGGGACCACATGGCGATGGCGATGCCGAAGTCGGCCACTTTCACCTCGCCCGACCGGCTCACCAGGATGTTCTGGGGTTTGAGATCCCCGTGGACGATGTTGTTGCGGTGGGCGTAGCCGACCCCGGCGCAGACCTGCAGGAAGAGCTCCAGCGCTCGCTCGACCGCGAGGGGCGCGCCATGGCGGATGAGGGCCTTCAGGTCCCACCCTTCCACGTATTCCATTACGAAATACGGCTGGCCGTTCTCCCATCCGAAGTCGTAGACCGTCACGATGTTGGGATGCGAGAGGCTGGCCAACAGGCGGGCCTCGATCTCCAGCCGCTGGCGCAGCGCTGGATCCTGCCAGCGATCGTCCCGAAGGACCTTGATGGCCACCGTGCGTTGGAGGACCGTGTCGAACGCCCGGTAGACTACGGCGAACCCGCCACGCCCCAGCGTCCCCAAGATGCGATATCGCCCCGCGAACAACGTTTCGGCCATCGTTCTCCTCATCCCGGAATGGTTCGTCAGTTCATGAAGGCGATCGACCGTTCATTCCTACCGCGAGCGAGCCGCAATCCCGCAATGTCTACTGGCGATATCCTCGCTCCCGCAACCATGCCTCCAACCATACCTCCTCCTCTTCGGACAAGGGAGGAGGTGGGGGCGGCTGGCGGTAATCGATCTGCACGCTGTAAGCTCCCCGCTCATAGACCGCAGCCACGGCTGCCCCCAGATCCAACGCCGCGTCCGGATCCGGCTCCAGGAGCGGCACCGGGAGCACAGGTAGGGGATCCCAAAGCTGAATCGGCCAGACTTCGACGGTCGGGCGGCGGTCCGCCCGGCTGAGGATGACATAATAGGGTGCCGGGGGAACAGGGTCCTCAAGGGGAGGACGTTCTCCACCGCGGAGCAAATCGATCTCAATCAGATGAACAGAGGAGCGGAGCAGATCCCGCCGCTTACGTCGGTAATCAAGATACGCGTCGTGCCCCGCTCGTTTGTTCACTGGGGAGAGAATCTCGATCACCGTAACAAGCTGTCCGGTGTCGGTTTTACGGATTTCCACGCTGTAGAGCCGTAACGGCACCTCCATAGGGATCCGGCTCCTCACTGGGGCAGGAGGGATCGCAACGGGGGCTCGAGTTTCTCCAGGAGCAGGGAGCTGGTGAACGGATACGTCCGGTCGAATGATATACGTCTCGCCGATCTCCACCACCTCGTAGGTGAGGGAGACCGAAAGGCGTGCGAAATACCGCGGCGTGATCTGTCGGTTCAGCTGCGCCTGGATCTCTGAGGCCAGGTTGCTATGGAAATCCGGCCACAAGTCCGGCCGTTCCAAATATGGATCCATACCCGGGAAAGGAGAGGGCATAAGCGACCTCCAGCTCCTCCTCATCGGCTTTCATTATAGCGAATAGCGAAAAAGGCCGCGTGGGTCGCGTGTCGGAGGAGGAAAAGAAATTCATCAGGGAAAGCCCTATAACTTCCCATCGGATAAAGCGACGCGCTTCTCTAAGCCCTTGCCTCTTTCAGCAACGCATAAAGCCCCTCGAGCCCCAGCAGATAGCTCCGCCAGCCGAAGCCCATGACCACACCCCGGCAGACCGGGGCGATCACCGAGACGCGTCGCCATTCCTCTCGAGCTTGGGTGTTGGAGATGTGGACTTCCACGGCGGGGAGGTTCACCGAGACAATGGCATCGCGCAGGGCATAGCCATAGATATGCAGAGCGCCGGGGTTGATCAGGATGCCGTCCGCCCATCCCCGGGCCTCGTGGATAGCATCGATAAGCGCCCCTTCGTGGTTGGACTGGACGATGCGCAGGGTGACACCGTGGGCGGCCGCCCATTCCTCCAGCCGCGCGTTGATCTCCTCGAGGGTGGTGGTCCCATAGATCTGCGGCTCGCGGGTTCCCAACAGATTCAGGTTCGGGCCGTGCAGCACCAGGATGTTCATCGACCACCTCCTAAAAGCGAACTCTACGTATCGGGTAACGATTCAGCCTGGCCCCATTGGGTTCGGAGCTCTCACGAAGAAGTGGAATAGCCCCA
>DATMAC010000251.1:0-10039 GCA_035573655.1 Thermoflexus sp. | reverse complement strand
TAAATCGGCGCGGCTGCCCACGTGGTCTCCGGTCGGAAGTGACCGATGACCGCGATCAGCGAGGGATAAGCGACCATCTGCCGGGCCCGCTCCTGCGCCCGGATTGGGTCCCCTTGATCATCCAAGGCGACCAGCATGACCTTGGGACCTGTCGGATGGCTTGCGTTCCACGCTCGCACCGCCAGCCGGGCCCCAAAAATCGCATCATAACCGACCGCCCGATCTCGCCCTTCAAAAGGGGCCACCAGACCGATATACACGATGCTCACCGGTTGGCACGCTGTCAGCTCCAGGATCATCATGACAAGGAATAGCCATGCCTTTCGCTCCACGTTCGGCTCGCTCCTTTTGCCCTTCATCTCAGACAACGTAAGCCCTCTTCCCCCCGTAGGGTGACTTTTGGGCCATCCTTTTCGGACCTGATCAGAGTATAATGGGAATGAAAGGACGTCATCGGGGCTGGAATGGCAGGCCGGGATAGCCTTTCCCCTTTCCCAATAGCATAGAGGAGTTACGCCGTTGGTCGCCTCGTGGGGGTTGAGGGCGGAGCCAGGTATTCGTGGTCAGGCATTTCGTGCCCATCGCCCGTTCGGTGCCCCCCAGACCCCTAAACATCGAGGGAAGGATGAACGCTGGATCGCGGGGGTATATTTTTTCAGGGCAGAGCGGGCTATCTTCATCGGCCAGCCTCGCCCTGAAAATCTCCATGAGTTAGAATCCGGCCTTTCATCCTATGTGATCGGGTATGCGATCATGTCTGAGCGCAATCCGCTTGAACGGCAGCCCCCTGAAGAGCACGAAGCAGAGTGTTGGCATACCGCTCCCCTCGCAGAGGGAGAAACCGAGCCGGAAGAGATCCCTCCGACGCCGGCTACGCTGTTGCGCCTCCGCATCGCCCACACCGGCCGCACGATCGAGGTGCGATCCCATCAGACGTGCGAAATCGGACGTCCGGATCCCAGCCTGGGGCTCGTTCCCGATTTGGATCTCTCCCAGGAAGGGCCGGAAGCGATCTGGGTCTCCCGCCGCCACGCGCGGATTTTTTACCACGATGGCCATTTCTATATCGAGGACCTTGGGAGCACCAACGGCACCTATCTCAACAATAAGCGGCTGGTCTCGGGCCTCCCCTACGCGCTTCAAGATGGGGACGAGCTTCGCTTCGGGCGTATCATCGCCCACGTGCACATCGAATAAAGACCCGGAGGCCGTCGAAGGCAGGCCCTGACCTCCGAAGGATTTGGCCCCCTCTTCACCGCAGTCTGATCGTTGCTCTGAAGAAAAATGTGGGCTGCTGATGTGGCCCGCGCCTCGTGAAAAGATCCTCGCTTGCGGATTGGGATAGCTCGCCACAGCCCCTGTGTCCCCTTTAAACCCATGGGGGGCCTCGACGGACGATGGCATCGGTCATACGAGCGACGCGGACGATGGCCTCCACATCGTGTACGCGCACGATATCCGCCCCGCGAACGATGCTCACCGCCACCACCGCCGCCGTCCCCTCCAGCCGCTCCTCCGGGGGGAGGTTCAGCGTGTAACCGATGAAAGACTTGCGCGAGGGGCCCACCAGGATCGGGAAGCCCAGCGCCCGCAATTCCCCCAACCGATCGACCAGCTCCAGATTCTGGGCCACGGTCTTGCCGAACCCCAACCCGGGATCGAGGATGATCCGGTAAGGGGGGATCCCCGCCGTGCGAGCGGCCTCCACCCGCTCCATCAGATGGGCGCGAACAGCCGCCACGATGTCCCTAAGATCCTCCCCCTCGTAGCGGGCGCCCAGGCGGGGATCCTTCACCACCGCCTCCCGTCGGCTCCGGTTGTCCATCAGGATAATCGGGACGCCGAGCTCGGCCGCCGTGTTGGCCATCGCCGGATCCGCTTCCATAGCCCACACATCGTTGATGAGATCCGCCCCCGCGGCGACCGCCGCCCGGGCCACATCGGCCTTATACGTGTCCACGGAAATCGGGCCCAGGCCCTCCGCCGCGAGCCGCTCGATCACAGGCAACACCCGCCGCATCTCCTCCTCCGCCGATATCGGCTCAGCGCCCGGGCGGGTGCTTTCCCCACCCACATCGAGAAGATGCGCGCCGGCCGCTTTAAAGCGCCGGGCTTGCTCCAGAGCCGCCTCCACCCAATGGGGGCCCTTCAGCAGACCATCGCCCGAGAAGGAGTCCGGCGTGATGTTCAGGATGCCCATCACCAAGGTCTCCCGACCCCAATAGACAAAATCCCGGCCCACCCGCATGGGGGCCCGGGCCCAGCGGCGAACCCCGGAAGAAGCCAAATCCGCCGCCATGGCCGCCGCCGTGCGCCCCAGACGGGGATGCCTCCAATCCGGGGCGATCTCCGCGAGGGGGACAAGGACGAAAGCCCGTTCCGCCATCCGGGGATGGGGAAGGGTCAACGCCTCATCTTCCAGGCACAGGTCATCATAGAAGAGCAAGTCCAGGTCGATGGGGCGAGGTCCCCATCGAGGGCCAGGGCCCCGTCCCATCGCCGTCTCGATGGCCTTGCAAGCGGCAAGCAGCTGGTGCGGCGAGTGATCCGTGGTGCCGATGCAGACCGCGTTGAGGAAGCGGGGTTGGTCCACGTAACCGACCGGCTCCGTCTCATAGAACGAGGAGACCGCTTCGATCTCCACCCACTCCAGAAGACGCCGGAGCGCCTCCCGCAGCGCCCCATCCCGATCCCCCAGGTTGCTTCCCAGGGCGATCCCCACCCGATGCTTAAGGCGTCGAAGCGGCGGCATCGATCACCTCCCGGTAGATCGCGCTCTGCCCGAACGATTCCTCCACTTCCACCTCCAGCGCATGCAGGCGGAGATCGCCCGGAAGGCGCGCCCGCAGCTGCCCGGCCAGGTAGCGGGCCAGCCACTCGGCCGACGTGTTGGGGATCGGCAAAATCCGCACGTCTTCCAAAGGGAAGACGTAGCGTTTGTGATCGATCGTGGCCTCCACTTGTTCCTCCCCGATGGTCAAACGCAGGCGAGGATGCTGGGCAGGAAGCAACACCCGGTGATCCAGCTCGTCCACC
Source organism: Thermoflexus sp. (assembly GCA_035573655.1). Lineage (GTDB taxonomy): Bacteria > Chloroflexota > Anaerolineae > Thermoflexales > Thermoflexaceae > Thermoflexus. The sequence goes on along the minus strand of DATMAC010000251.1, from coordinate 7,003 downwards.
AGGGCCTTCACCAAGCGCTTCAGGGCCACGAAATCCATCACCATATCCTCGTGCAGCGCGCCCTCCAGAGTCACCGCCACGCGGTAATTGTGGCCATGGAGCGGCTCGCTCCCCTTCGGGAAAATCATGAAATGCCCTGCGCAGAACACCAGGTGATCCTGCGAAACCCGCACGCGATCCACAGCGCCCTCCTATTCTGGATGGAAGCTGCCAGACGGCCGGCTTCTTCCATCATTTGGGAAACGGACAGGATGGGCCGCGATCCAGCTCGTCAGACCCCTTCGATGATCTCCGCGGTGCGCCGCGCGCACGCGATCCACGTGAAAGCGGCCGCGCGCCGGATGCCCCGTTCCCGCAACGTTTGTCCTAATTGAAAATCCACCAGCACGGAGATCAGCGCCCCGGCCATCGCCCGGGCGTCATCGGGCGGAAGCAGGTAGGCCGCGTCCCCCACCAGCTCCACCAGCGCTGGGATCTCCGAGGCGACCACCGGGACCCCACAGGCCATCGCCTCGAGCACCGGGAGGCCGAACCCTTCGTAGCGGGAAGGATACAGGAAGGCCGAGGCCCCTCGATAGAGGGCCGGCTTGTCCTCCTCGGCCACCGGCCCGATCGTCCGCACCACATCCTCGATCCCCCACGCCCGGGCCAGCGGGCGGGGATCCACAAACAACCGGCTTGAGCCCTCCGGCAGGCGCCCGGCGATGACCAGCGGGAAATGATCGCCGATGGCATCCTGGGCCCAGGTGTAGACCGCCAGCAGGGTCTCAATGTTTTTCCGCCGGTCAAAGCCGCCCAGATAGAGCACATACGCCGGAGGCAGATCATACCGAGTCCGCACCCGTGCGTCAAGGATCGGATCCGGGCGCGGGGTGAAGCGTTCGGATACCCCCAGAGGAACAGCGGTGACGCGCTCGGGGGACAGCCGCAATCGCTGAAGAATGTCACGCCGGGAAGCCTCGGAATCCGTGAGGATGTGCGCCACGCTCGGGGTGGCGGCCAGGACCAAGGCCGTGTAGAGGCGCGCGCCTACGCTGGCCCGATATTCCGGGAAGAGCAGCGGGATCAGATCATGCACCGTCACGATCACCGGCACCGGCGCGCGAAGCGGAGGAGCCCAGTAGGGCACGAACATCCGGTCCGCCCGCCAGCGAGCCGCCGCACGGGGCAGGGCGATTTGTTCGAACCACAGCTTCTGGAAATCTTGGGGAAGCCGTGGCGATCGGACCTCCACCGGGGCCACGCCTTCCGGCAACGAAGCGGACCAACCCTCCGGAACGGCCACGCCGATCGTCCAGTTCGGCCGCGCCCGAGGGAGATGGCGAAGGAGCTCCCAGGCATACTGGCCTGTGCCCGTTGTAGGATATTGAAGGAACCATCCGCTGATCAAAACTCGCATAGAGGACGCTCAGGCCCTCCCCTATAGAGGGATGAGATCCTGAAACCAAAACCCATCCCGGAAAACCACCTCGCCTAGAGCGAAGGCGATGGGCTGACGGAAGCCAGGGCCGTTAAACACGAAGGTATGAAATTCCCCGTTCTCCCCTGCAGGATCCACATCGACCGGCAAATCCGTCAGAAAAGCAAAGTCCAAGGTCCGACCCAAGAAGCTCGGGCCCAGGCGCTTCCCATCGACACAGACCGTGATCGCTTGAAAACCCAGGCGTAGGAACCGCTGGACCAGATCGCGGGTGGGCTCGCCCCAGAGGGGGAAGAGCACCTCAACTCCCAGCGGAAGCAGATGACGAAGCCGATAGGCGCGGATCTCCTCCAAGAACAGATCCCCAAAGGCAAACCGTCGGATCCCCCGCTGCATCAGGCGCCGGACCGCCTCGGCCATGCGCTGTTCGTAAACCTCATTGGGGCACGGGTTGGGGAGCCAGACTTCATAGACCGGAAGGCCCAGGGCGGCGGCTTGGGCGTGGATCAGCGCGCGACGCACGCCGTGCATGCTGACGCGATCGAAGGCCTCGTTCAGGGTCACCAGCAGCCCTGCCACCTTTTCGCCTCGCTGCCGCAGGGTGTGCAGGGCCATCATGCTGTCTTTCCCGCCGCTCCAGGCCAGCGCGATCATCGCTGCGCTCCTTGTTTCATCATCATAAGGATTTTAAACCCCCTCAGACCCTCGCGAGGAGGGTTTCCTCATTGTTCGAATTGTAGGGGCAGGCCTTGTGCCTGCCCGGCCTTGTGCCCGCCCACAAGGGCACCCACAAGGGGTGCCCCTACATAAGGGCGCAAACGCCCTGTAGGGGCAGGCCTTGCGCCTGCCCACAGGGGCACCCACAAGGGGTGCCCCTACCACAAGGCGCAACCTCCCGGTAGGGATGGGCCCTGTGCCCAATCGGCCTTGCGCCTGCCCCACCCGGCGCCCGGCCGGCCATATGGATCCTGTTGGTGTAAAATCCTCAAAGGCGGGGCGAGCGCCGTTTAGAATCCCTTGCAACCTTGAACGCGCGGAGGAATCATCTATGAGGAACCTGGAAGGCCGCGTCGCAGTGATCACCGGAGCCTCTCGGGGATTGGGGCGGGCGATCGCCATCGAGCTGGCCCGGCGGGGTGCCCGGGTGGTGGTGAATTACCGGCAAAACGAGGCGGCTGCCCGCGAAGTGGTGGAGGCCATTCGGGCCGCGGGCGGGGAGGCCATCGCCGTTCAGGCGGATGTCAGCCGTTATGAGGAAGCGGAGCGGCTCATCCGCACCGCCCTGGAAACCTTCGGGCGGGTGGACATCCTGGTCAACAACGCGGGAACGACCCGGGATAACCTGCTGGCGATGATGAAGGAGGAGGACTGGGACTTTATCTTGACCACCAATTTGAAAAGCGCGTTCAACTGCACGAAGGCCGCCCTGCGGCCGATGATGCGACAGCGATACGGGCGTATTATTAACATCACCTCCATCGCTGGCCTGGTGGGCAACGCTGGGCAAACGAACTACGCCGCCGCCAAAGCCGGCCTCATCGGCTTCACCAAATCCCTGGCCAAAGAGGTGGGTTCCCGGAACATCACCGTCAACGCGGTGGCCCCCGGCCTCATCCCGACGGACCTGACGGAGCCCCTGCCACAGGAATTCAAAGAGGCGGCCCTGCGGATGACTCCGTTGGGACGGCTGGGGACCCCGGAGGACGTGGCCTATGCGGTGGCTTTCCTGGCCTCTGATGAAGCTGCGTTTATCACCGGCCACGTCTTGACAGTGGATGGGGGGATGACCTGCGTGTGACCTTGCGCGGGGCGGCGAGCCGCCCCGGGGAGGCGCCGAGGTGACCCGGTTGGCTTTAGAGGAGATCCAGCCTCGTCAGGGGAGAGAGCAACATCCATGATGCCTGAGGAAAGTTACGCGGCGATCCCAGGGCGCATCACGGTGGCCCCCGAAGTGTTGCGAGACATCGTTCGCCAGGCAGCGATTCAGATCCCCGGCGTCGCCCGCCTGGCGGAGATGCGAGTGGGCCCATGGGCGCTCTCCGGCGGCCTGCGCCTGACGGTGGTGAACGACCAGGTGCGGATCGATCTGGCACTGGTGGTGCGTCCCGAGGTTCCCTTCCGTGAGATCGCCCAACAGGTCCAGGAGGCCGTCGCGCGGGCGATCCATGACCTGACCGGCCTGAAGGTGGCGGCGGTGAATGTTTTGATCGCCGACGTGGAGGTGGAGGAGCGTGGTTCCTCGCAAGCCTCACGGTCGGATGAACGAGGTTGAGGGGAACAATCGATCCCAGGAAGGTATTCCCCTGATGCGCCGGGCCCGCATGGTGGCCCTGCAGGCCCTTTACGAGATCGATTTGGCCGGTCACCCGGCCGGTGAGGTCCTGTCCACCCGGTTCCAGGTGGAGCCGCTCCCGGCGGAGGCCCAGGCCTTCGTGCAGGAGGTCGTCACAGGGGTACTGGCCCATCAGGCGGAAATCGACCGTCTGATTCAGCGCTACGCCCCGGCGTGGCCCGTGTCCCAGATGTCGGTCATCGACCGCAACATCCTCCGGATCGCGATCTTCGAATTCGTGATCGCCCGACGGGTCAGCCCCGCCGTGGCTATCAACGAAGCCGTTGAACTGGGGAAGATCTTCGGCGCCGACAGCACCCCGCGCTTCGTCAACGGCGTGCTGGGCAGCATCGCGGGGGAGATCGAAGGAAAGGACCCGACCTCACCGTAAAGGAGGGCTGCCCTCGACGGCCCTCATCCGACGAGCGCTATCGTTGCGGGGCAGGCGATCGACTGGTTCCTCACGGAATATGTGGGGGGAAGGACCGCCCAATGGATAGTCTGTTCGGCATTGGACCGATGGAGCTGGCCTTCATCTTCTTGCTGGCCTTCATCTTGCTAGGGCCGCGGGATCTCCCCCGCTTGGCCTACCAGCTGGGCCGATGGATCCGACAGGCCCAGCTCTTATACGAGGAGTTCCGACGGGAGTGGGAGGCTGAGGTCCGGGAGGCCAGCCGCGAGATCGAACGCGCCACATCTGAGCCGCCGGAGGTTGCCCTTCCACCCGAGGCGGCCACCTATCAATTGCCACCTTCCAGCGGGACCACTTATGCGGATCCTTCGACGACCGAGCGCTCGCAAGACCGTGAAAGCTCGCACCCATGACCAGCCCCGGCCGCTGTTGGAACACCTGGAGGAACTGCGTCAGCGGTTGCTCCGCAGCTTGATCGCCCTGGGGATCGGGACAGGGATCGGCCTGCTGATCGCGGACCGGATCATCGACATCCTGGCGGCCCCGGTGGGAGGGCGCGCCGGTCTGGTTTCCATCGATGTGACCGAGAGCATCGCTGCCTATATGCGGGTGGCCCTCCTGGCCGGGTTCACCCTCTCGTTTCCCTACATCACCTATCAGATCCTGGCATTCATCTATGTTGGGCTGCTGCCCCACGAGCGGCGCCTCGTCCTCCTGCTGGTGCCGCTGGCCACTATGCTTTTCCTAGGAGGAGCAGCTTTCACTTACTTTGTGATGATGCCCGTTGCGATCCCTTTCCTGACCACCTTCGCCGGCATCCGCACGGAGCCTCGCCCATCCAGCTATCTTTCGTTCGTGGTCTCTTTGATGTTTTGGCTGGGGTTGAGCTTTGAGATGCCCTTGGTGTTCTTCGCCCTGGCGAAGGCGCGGCTGATCAACGCCCGTCAACTGCTCCGAGCATGGCGCTTCGCCGTGCTCATCATCGCCATCATCGCCGCGGCGATCACCCCGACCGTGGACCCGGTGAACATGTCTATTGTGATGGTGCCGCTGATCGCGCTATATTTGCTCAGCGTGTTGCTTGCCGCACTGGCGTAATTTTAGAAACGGGGTTTTAGGGGTGAGCTGGGCGCCTTCGGCGCCCAGCTCACCCCTAAAACATCCTTCCCCATGGCCCTTCGGGCCCCGGGGAAGGGGGATCAAGAGGGGTGGGGCCTTTCCGCTGCTTCGCGGTGGCTTCGAACCCAATGTGGCCAGGCTCCATCGTTCCAAATTAAACATCACGGAGGACTTCGCCATGCCCAGCCGTATCCGAGTGATCATCATGGGCGCCGCCGGGCGCGACTTCCACAACTTCAACGTGTATTTCCGTAACAACCCGGATTATGAGGTCGTGGCCTTCACGGCCGCCCAGATCCCCAACATCGAAGGGCGCCTCTACCCGCCCGAGCTGGCCGGCCCCCTCTATCCGGAGGGCATCCCCATCTACCCCGAGGAGGAGCTCCCCGAGCTGATCCGCCGGTTCGGGGTGGAGCGCGTCGTGTTCGCCTATAGCGACGTGAGCCACGAGTATGTGATGCACCGGGCCAGCATCGCCCACGCCGCGGGGGCGGACTTCTGGTTGATGGGCCCGAAGGTGACCCAGCTCCGGTCCAGTCGGCCGGTGGTTTCCATCGGCGCCGTGCGCACCGGGAGCGGCAAAAGCCCAACCACCCGCCGGGTGGCCCGGCTCCTCCGGGAGCTGGGCTGGAACCCCGTCATCGTCCGCCACCCGATGCCTTACGGCGACCTGCGCCGGCAGGCCGTGCAGCGGTTCGCTTCCTTTGAGGATTTGGATCGCTATGAGTGCACCATTGAGGAGCGGGAGGAATATGAGCCCCATTTGGCCAACGGCTTCGTGGTCTACGCCGGGGTGGACTACGAGCGGATCCTACGGGCAGCAGAAGCGGAAGGAGATCTCATCCTCTGGGACGGAGGGAACAACGACTTCCCCTTCTTCGTCTCGGATCTCCACATCGTGGTGGCGGATCCCCACCGTCCAGGCCACGAGCTGCGCTATCACCCCGGCGAGGCGAACCTCCGCATGGCCGATGTGGTGGTGATCAATAAGATCGACACCGCCGCCCCGGAGGCCATCGCCCAGGTCCGGGAGAACGTCCTCCAGGTGAACCCCCGGGCGGTCCTCATCGAAGCGGCCATGCCCATCTTCGTGGAGGACCCCCACGCCATCCGCGGCCGACGGGTCCTGGTGGTGGAGGACGGGCCTACCCTCACCCACGGGGAGATGTCCTACGGCGCCGGGGTGGTGGCCGCCCGTCGCTTCGGGGCGCGCGAGATCATCGACCCTCGGCCCTACGCGGTGGGGAGCATCCAGGAGGTCTACCGGCAATACCCGCAGACCGGCCCGGTGCTCCCCGCCATGGGATACGGGGCGGAACAAATCCGGGAACTGGAGGAGACCATCAACCGAGCGCCCTGCGATCTCGTGCTGGCCGCCACCCCGGTGGATCTCGCCCGCATCCTCCGGGTGCGGCACCCGGTGCTGCGGGTACGATACGAGATCCAGGAGATCGGCCGCCCCACCCTGGCCGATATATTGGCGGAGCGCCTGGGGCGTGGCCCCCAGGCACCGGATCGCCGCCACGCGGGGATTTGACGTGGGTTCCGCCTTATCTCTAAAATGATCATGATCGTTTGCTATTCTGTTCGGAGCTCTGATGAGGAGGCGGAAGGACCCCACCCCCCTTCATCCCCCCTCCCCATGGCCCTTTAGGCCGTGGGGAGGGGGGATGAAAAATCTTTGGGGGGCCGAGCCGCGCGCCTTCGGCGCGCGGCTCGG
>DATMAC010000250.1:0-2209 GCA_035573655.1 Thermoflexus sp. | reverse complement strand
AGGTGATCTGGCCCGACCAGCCCGTGGCGGCGGTGGACGGCCAGCCGATTCGGACCCGGGAATTTCAGAAACGATTCCGGTTCGCGGAAGCCTCGCTGCGGCAACAGGTCAACTTCCTGGAGCGGGAAGTCGCCGCCCTGGATCCCAATGATCCGACCCAAGCGACCATCGCGGCGGTTTACCGGCAGCAGATCAACCAGATCAATCTCCAACTGGAGGATCCGATCATCTTGGGCCGGGCGGTCCTCCAACAGATGATCGATGAGCAGTTGATCCGGAAAGAGGCCGAACGGCGGGGGATCCGGGTCTCGCCGGAGGCCATCGATCGGGAGATCGAGCGGCGCTTCGGCTTCATCCGCGAGACCCCCACCCCGGTCGGATCCCCGACCCCGACCGCTACCCCCGGCCTGGGGACCCCAGGGCCCACCCCCCTTCCAACTTCCACGCCGATGTCGGAGGCCAGCTTCCGGGCCCTTTACGCGTCCCAACTCAGGCAATGGGAGGCATTGGGGTTCTCTGAGGCGGATTACCGAGCGCTGGTGGAAGCGGATCTCCTGGAGCAGCAGCTTCGCGAGGCGTTCGCCCGGGAGGTGCCCACCCACGAGGAGCAGGTGGACGTTCGTCTGATCACCGCCGAGACGCCGGACCTGGCCGGTGAGCTCTACCGTCGGATCCAATCGGAGGGCTTCGAGCGGGTGTTCGAAGAGGTACAAGCCGGCAAGGTGGTGAGCGCCACCGCCGTGAACCTGGGTTGGACGCCGATCGGGGGGCTTGGCTCACTATACGGAACGGAACTGGAGAAGATCGTTTTCGCCACGCCGGTTTCATCGACGACCTCGGTGATCACCTCGACGGTAGGGTATCACATCGCGTTCGTGGCCGGCCGTGAGGATCGCGAGCTGGCGCCCTATTATCTTCAGGCGCGCCAGCAGCAGGCGTTCGAGGAGTGGCTTCAAAAGCAGCGGAACGACCCCGCTCGGGTTCGATATTTTGATTGGCAAGCCCGCATCCCCCGCGGCCTCACATCCCGCACTACTCAGCGTTAGAGGGGAAGGCCGCTGAACGTCCCCTTCTATCTTCCGAGGAGCGGCCGTAGGAAACGAAGAACCCTCGTGCACAGTCCCTCATCGGTGAATCCAGGCAACTACCTACCCCGGAAGCGGGGAAGGACCCCACCCCCCTTTATCCTCCCTCCCCACGGTCCAAAGGGCCGTGGGGAGGGAGGATAAAAATTTTTTAGGGGCGGAGACGCGCGCCTTCGGCGCGCCTCTCCGCCCCTAAAACCCCCAGAAGAAAACCAATCGCGCAATTTCTAATTATAATAAATAAACCCTCGATACAAGCGCTCAGGCCATGAAATCCGGGAGGAGAGCGAATGGAGCCACACAAGGGGATCGTGAAAGTAGAAGGGACGGCTCGACCCCCCGATTCAGCGCGGCTGGCCGGAGTGATCCGGGACTTGCTCCGCGCACTGGGAGAGGATCCAGAACGAGAGGGCCTGCAGCGCACCCCCGCCCGGGTGGCGGAGATGCTGCAGGAAGTGCTGGCCGGTTACTGGATGGACCCGGCGGATCTGATCAATGGGGCGATTTTCGAGGTCGAGGACAACGATCTCGTCCTGGTGCGCGATATCGAGTTCTACAGTATGTGCGAGCATCACCTGCTGCCGTTCTACGGCCGGGCCCATGTGGCTTACATCCCGAACGGTCGGATCATCGGCCTCTCCAAGATCCCGCGGGTGGTGGAGCTCTTCGCCCGCCGCCTGCAGGTCCAGGAGCGGATGACGCGGCAGATCGCGGATTTCCTCGAAGCGGTGCTGCATCCCCAGGGCGTGGCGGTCATCGTGGAGGCCGCGCATCTGTGTGCTATGATGCGCGGGGTGCGCAAATCCCATGCCCGCATGGTCACCCAGGCCCTCACCGGGGTCTTCCAAACCGATCCCCGGCACCGGAGCGAGCTGCTCGCACACCTTCGGCGGCCGCTGGAGAAATTGTAGGGGCGGGCCTTGAGCCTGCCCCATACGGGGCACCCATCAGGGGTTCGGGCACCCACAAGGGGTGCCCCTACTGGATGTGAATCCATTCGAGGGGCGGGTTCTATTCCCGTTCCCAGCTCCGATGCAGGACCCGCATCCGGCGATATCCCCACGCCCCCAGCGCTGCCAGGGCGCTGGCCAGGGTCAGCATGAGCCCAGCAGTCCACGATCCCG
>DATMAC010000249.1:0-7440 GCA_035573655.1 Thermoflexus sp. | reverse complement strand
CAAATCTTCGGTGGGTTTTAGTCCCCTGGGGGTTTTAGGGTGAGCCGGGCGCCTTCGGCGCCCGGCTCACCCTAAAATATCCCCCCTCCCCACCGCCCAAAGGGCGGTGGGGAGGGGGGATCCAGGGGGGTGGGGCCGTTGGCCTGTACGATCCTGGATCTCCCACGCGATTCGATCAGCCGATCCTTTCACAATGCGAGGGTCAATAAGCTTAGGGAACAAAACCCGGGGCGGGCAGAGGAAAGGCACCGAGGCAACAGACACAATCGGTGACCGTTTCCCTGCGCCGGCATTACCCGGATCAGGTTCAAAGGGTATACTCTCAGCCCTGCCCTTGTGTGGACAGAGCACCCCCACGGTCTACCCACGCCAACGCGACGCAGCGCTCGGCGTTCCCTGTTTTAAATGAGGTAGGCAGTTCGGGGCCCACGAGGGGAGGCGGAAGGGCCCCACCTCCCTCCCCACGGCCCTTGGGGCTGTGGGGAGGGAGGATAAAACATTTTCTCATAGATTAACGTATGCCTCGTAGGCAGTCAAAAATGTCTCGCAACATATCCACGCCTTTCCGCCCTATCCGCTGCGCCACAGCCAAAATCGGTCGAACGTTTTCTGTCGGAAATACGTGGCAGCGATCGATGAGGATAGCTGGGTTATCTCAATGTCCCTGTGGACATCGAGGGGATTCGGGCCGTTCCGTAGGGGCGCCCCTTGTGGGCGCCCTCCCTTGTAATGCCCTTACGGGCATTGAGGGGATTCCATAGAGGTTCGGACATCCGTTGGGACAAGGGGTTCCTCACCCCTCATCGGTGAAAGGGAAGGCCCCTCCAAATTTTTTCTGGGACTGGGCCGGAACGAGCGGTCAAGCGCCTGAATCCAAACGGCCCCTGGCCCAGCCCCAGAAAATCCCAAAAACATAGAAAAGCCCTGGAGGCGGGGTGAGGACCTCACCCGCTCGATGTCCTAACTCGCGTCCGAACTTCAGGGGGATTTCGACTTGATCGAGGGATTGATAACGCTGCGTGATGCTTTGTTGAAACGATGAAGAGGCAATGGATGAAAATCGAATAGAGCCCACAAAACAAGCCTTTAAAGAAGATTTCCTGGGGTGGGGCAGACCACTTACGCAGTCCGCCCCACCCGGAAATCTCAGAACTATATTCCTGAGCGAGGGTTTTTGAGCTGGGAAGGCCGCCTTCGGCAGCTTTCCCAGCTCAAAAACCTGATTTTCTTTCTCTCTCACATCCCGAAGAGCCAGAAAGAGAGAACCTTCCGCCCGAATTATGCAACAAGTCTATTCTTGTTTGCAACATAGGAACTCAAAGCCAGAAAATTGCCTGTAAAACGCCCATAATTTTCCCAATCAACCCATACTTTTCTGGCACACTATTCGCCATTATGGTATTTTGTATATTCTTACAGTCCAAACTTTTCCGCCGACTTTGTTTGCCGCTATCATAATTGCATATCCATGCGCATTTGTCCAGCGACGTGCAGCGGGAGCTTCAATATCTGGCAACCCAACGAAGTCAACACCGATCCTTGCAAGAATAACACCCCACTGGTCTAATGAATAACCATCATCAAGCAATCCATCAACAATTTGCAAACCCTTTGCGATTCCGTTCTTGTCATAGTTCACCCATATTGTATACTTACCAACCCGATATGTTCTGGATTCGCCGCCATCAGGTACTTCCTCCACTTCACCAATGCCAAGCGATAAAGTTTCGATCGGCTTTCCAAGCATCGCTTCAACTTGCTGGACTGGTGCGTCAATTATTTTGGCAGTCTCAACAATAATTTCTAAATTTGCAGTTGGGAACGGGGTGGGCGGCAATGGAGTTTCAGTTGGTGCAACCTGCGGGGCATCGGTAGGTATTGCAGTTTCGGTGGCTATTGGACTGGAAACGACTTCAATTGTTGGCGTCGAGACGGCTTCGACAACAACGGTATTTTCAATTTCAGTGGTGGGAGTTGACGGACTCAAAATCGCAATTGGAACACTACACACAAAGCAAAGCATAAAAAGCCCTGCACATCCGATAGCTAATTTTCCACTCAATTTTTGCTTTGCAAACCACGAAGTAAACTGCTGAATCATTGGCATCGAATATCTCCTTTTTGACTATTTCCCCAACTTCTTTGTCGCAAAGATAGAAAAGAGGTGGATGAAAAATCGAATGAAATCTGCAAACCAAGCCTTTAAGGAAGATTTTCTGTGAAGGGCAGGCCGCTTACGCGACCCACCCCTCACGGAGATTCCACTAATTACCCAAGGAGATTCCGCTAATTACCTCGGCTTACAACAGGCAGCTTCGTGATATTAGCGTCTTAATGCCTTTACGGGCATTGAGGGAATTCCGATCCTACTCAACCCTCTGACATCTTCTATCGTTCAAGAGCCCTATGATCTCTTTCTTTCGCAAATTTTATTTCCCTTTTCCGTATTTGTCAAGCCTCGACCGGTCTGCAATTCCGTCCACAGTTTGCTCACTCAAAATGGCCTGCGAACACCCCCCTCCGGGACCCCTTGAAATCGGGCTGCGCGGAGGGGGGTGTTCGCAACGGCGCCCGCCTCAGAAAGCGGGCTCTGGGGATCCGCCCTTGGCTTCCAACTTCAACGGCTCACTACACCACATCCACCTCCGGCACCTCCACCGGCGGCGCGGCCTGCCCCAGCGTCTGGGCTTCCGCCGCGCAGATGAGACGGAGCCGGCATATCCGCACCCGGTCCTCCTCCGCCTGGATCCGCCGGGCCAGACCTTGACGCATCCGCTCCGCCCGGGAAGCCGTCAGCACGCACTTCCACGAAGACAGCAGTAAGGCTACCGACGGGCGCGGGCCGCTTCCCGCTGCCCCTGGAGGTCCAGCACCTCCGCTACCTCGTAACGAGGGGGCACCGCCCCCTCCACCGGCCGGAGCCGGACGCACGGGGGGAAGTACCCCATGCGCCCGTGCAGTTCGGCGATCAGCAGCACGGCGGCGAAGTTCAGGGCGGGCGGGATGACAAGGATCGGTGTTACTTGCCATTCGGTTGGAGAAAGACCGACTCGGTCGACCAGCTCCACGATTTGAGGGCCGAAGGGCCTCTTGTTGTCTAAGTGGGTGGGGATCTCCACCACCCGCTCCACCGGCCGGCCCGTGAGCGCTTCGAGCTGAGCCAACTGCTCCGAGGTCAACGGATGGGAGAAGTTCAGGACGATCATGCGCTCGCTCTCCAAAGGCAGATCAGGATGGCAGTTCGGGAAACTGAGGTGCCTCCACTTGGACGTTGATGGCCTTCAGCCCTGCCTCAATCAGGCCCACAACGATCTCGTGGATCCGCCGATACTCCTCCTCCCGAATGGGAGAGGTCCCGTGGGCCAGGATGGACTGGTTGCGCCGGGAAAGGACATCCCGCAGGGGGCCTTCCTGCTCCTTGATCACCTGTCCCACAGGGTCGTCCAGGTCGACCAGGAGTTCATAGGCCTCCCACAACCCTAATTTCAACGTCCGGTCTCGCCCTAAAGCGGCCTGCATCTTCTGCCGGTTTTCATACCGGGGACGGATCTCCAGCGGAAGGAGTTCAGGCTTTACATCGCCTGTATCGATCTGATGAACGATCCGGAGACGGATCTGCGCCAGCAGCTCTAACGCACGATAGAGGCGAGCGACGGCGTCGTCGTATCGACCCTGGGCAGCCCGCCGCTCCGCATTCCGAATCAGGTCCAGCACCGGCTCATAGCCGGAGGGCCGATCCTGGCCAACCAGCCGCTTCAAGAAGCGCCACTGAGGGACAACGTGGGACTGAACGGTCTGGAGGATCTGAAAGGCCCTTTGATGGTCAAACCGATCCCATGCGTCAAAGCCTCGGCAGAGGACCACCCAAGTCTGAATGCGCTGCTCCAGTTTCCGGGGGAGCGGGGCGCTCCGGACGATGCTTTCCAGGATTGCCTGGGCAGAGGTGTAGGCATAGGCATTGAAGAGGCGGCGGGCTTCTTCCATCTGCTGATGGGCGCGGACCTGCGCTATATTGACGAGGCCCGCCAGCTCAGTCCCGTCGGCCACTTTCACCAAGTCGGGCCGCTGGCCCCGGACCAAGGACAGTTCCCACCCGCATTCCAAGGCAGCCAGGGCCAGCGCAAGGCTCATACTCTTGGACCCACCCGTGTAATCGGCGATGCACTGGGCATCCGGGTACTTTTGGCGCAGGTCGCGCAACTTCGCCATGCACACCTCGAAGAGCGCCGGCAGGTCGTCTGGATCCTCCAGTTCCACCACCTCATATCGGTCGGGGCTCAAGCCGGTCTGGATGACAATACTGGGGTGCTCCTCCCCCGTCGCTTGACGGCATGGGCTCCCTGGGCCATCCACGGTGATCCGACTCCCTCGCGGACCGGCGGTGGCGAAAAAGCAGACCCGGTCCGGTTGATACTCCCGAATGGCGGTGACCAATGGGGCACACGATCCACCCACTGTCAGCGCCAGGATCTTCATGGCGTCCCTCCTGACTCCCATTCGATCCACATCCACCCCAGCGGGGCGGCGGGCTGTTCGACGGCGCGGCCGTCGGGGGCGCGCCGGACCTGGACGACCACCCGCCGGGATTTGGGGAAGGGGTCACCGGGCTGGCGGCGGCCCCGGGCGATGCCGTAGCCGCCCTGTTGGGGCGGCCGCAGGATGCCCTCCAGGAAGGCCGGGTCCGCCCGCAGGCGGCTTCCGAAGGTCTTGTCGTCCCATCCGGTCCCCCAACCGACCTGCAGCAGGAAGCCCTGCTTCGGGATCCCCATCTGCTGGTAGAAATCCCGCACCCGCTCCGCGCCGCGGACGCCGTTGAACCACTCCCGCTCCTCCTTCAGCCGCTGCGCGGCGTGCTGGTTGACGATGTCCGGCAGGTTCCGCAGCCACTCCTCCCCCCGTATCTTCAGCCGATGGCGTTGGGCCCATTCCGAGAAGAGCGCCAGATCCAGCTTGATGGTGAAGTGGAAGACCGTCTCCGGCGCGATGGCTTCCAGCTCGATGGGGGATGCCATCCGCCCGTTCCGATGGAGGACGCGGGCGTTGATCAGGATCAGGCGGTCGGTTCCCACCGGGGCGCTGTCGGACACGTGGAGCGCGCGCATCAGGTCGTGGTTGGGGTCGGGGCCGAAGATGGCGCGCTCGTACTCCTGGGCGGCGAAGCGGGGGTTGCGGTTCAGACGGGTCCGCTCCGGGCGCAGCCCCAGCTCCGCCCACGCATACCATCCCAACGCCGTCCGCAGGGCCCCCTTGAGGCTGGTGCCGGGAAGATAGGGGCGGTCGTGAGGGTCCTTCCATTGCTCCCGTAATTGGGCCCCCTGCGCCTGGGAGCGGGGAACCCCTCGGATGACGTAGCGAAAGAAAGGACTCCCCTCCTGGAAATCCGAGGGCTTCAACAGCTGAGCCGGCGGGGTCCGCATCAGCTGCTCCAGGACCTTCGGGTCGTCCACCTTCTGGGCCTCTAAGATGGCCTCCTCGTTCAGCCGCCAGGTCCGTCCGCCGTAAACGGCGTAATCGTATTCGTTCAGCAGCTCCCGCCCGCTGCCGATGTGGAGCGGGGTGAGCAGGGTCGCCTTCGCCGAATAGATCACATATTCAGGCATCGGGCACCTCCTTCACGCCAGCCCCCAGGGCGAAGCCGTAGCGCCAGACCGGATGAGGAAGGTCGCCTTTGGAGTTCGGATAATGGGGACGGACGTCGGAGAGGTCCCCCCAGGGGCCGGGGCCGACGGCGCGGACGAGGCTCCCTTCCGCCACCAGCCAGAGGCGCTTGCGGCGCTGAGCGGCGCCATTCCAGGTGCGGAGCCAACCGGCCACCGCTGTCAGTGCGTAGCCCGGGGATTCCGTCAGCGCCCGGGGGAGCTCGTCCTCCCGCGGATGATAGCGCGAGAGCAGCCAGACCAGGCCGCCGTCGGAGGGATCCGGGAGGGACAAGGCCTCCGGATCCTCCGCCCACACGAACCCCCCGTAGCCGATGGTCCGCTCCCCGCCCAAGCCGTCGTCGGCCAAGACCGCCAGGGCCCGCCGGAGGAGGTCCCGGAAGACAGGATCGGTCCGCCGCCACTGGACGCCGAACCACAGCCCGCAGCCGGGAGAGAAGGCGATCCGACCCGCGTGGAAGATGTTGGAGGCCGACGAGATCCGATCGAGGGTCACGCGCGGGACTTGTTGGGATTGGAAGACAGCGTGGCGGCGCAAGGCCCGCAAGGGGATGGGCCTCTGGGTCGCGGGATCCGTCCGCATTGGGGCGGGCAGGCCTTTCACCTCCTCCGCCGTGAGCCAGAAGGTCCCGCCCTGAAGGGCCACCCCCCGAACCGGCTCCTCCTCATCGCTCTCGGGGAAGAGCCACCCGTCCATCTTATCCCCCTCCAGCATCCGCCGGAAGAGCGCCTCGGAGACGAACGCCACCTGTTTCATATCCTTTGAGCGCTTCCGCAGCGTTTCGCGGCTGAACCAGCGATCCAAGGGAACCGGCATGGGGAAGAAGCGGACCTTCCCCGCGAAGGGGAAGGCGGAGGTGAGGAGGAAGGGTGGGTCGAGGCCCTTGAAGGGTTGGGCGAAGGCCTCCCCGTCGCCGGAGAGGCGCAAGACGGCGTCCACCAGCGCGGCGAAGAGGGTGTCGGAGGGGATATGTTCGGCGCTCTCCTCCAGGTTGACCCCCCGCGCGCCCAGATGGAAGCCGCTGCGGAAGGTCAAGCGGTAGACGGTGAGTTCGGCCATCGCTCCCCTTTCACCTCAGCCCCAGCTTGTCCTTGGCTCGGCGAAGCAGCTCGTCCAGATCGCGGATCAGGTCGGAGAGATCCTTATACTTCCCAATCTGCTCGGGGGCCTCCAGATAGTGGTCCCCCCGCCGGACGGAGACAGTGATCTCCCGGAGCTGGATCTTGCCGGAGCCCCGGGAACCCAGGCCGCCCAGGTAGTCGTCCTCCAGGAGCTGGAGCCCCTCGATCACGAGGCGGAACCGCTCCACGTCCCGCTTCGGGTCAGCGATCGAATGATCGCCATCCGTCCCCTCGTAGACGGAGTAGACCAGCTCGGCGGGGCCGAAGACGGCGCCGGCGGGGACCCGCTCCATCCGGCGGGGGTTGGCGGCGGAGGTCACCCGGTCGATGGAGACCTCCGTTTTGACTTCGGTGTAAGGGAGATCGGTGCGGGCCTGCTCCGTCAGGACGCGAGCGCTGTCGTCGGTGAGGTGGACATCCCGCACCACCAGCCGGGTGGGAGTCGCGAAGGCCAACTCCCCGGGGACGCCGAAGACTTGGCAGACGCCGCACTTCTGGTAATCCTCCGCCTGGGCACACGTGTGGATATAGGTGCCGCCGATGTTGCGGTTCAGCGGTAGGCCCCGGTACTTCTCCAAAAGGGAGCGGGTCTTGCCCTTCAGGGAGGAGCCGGGGATGTAGGGGCGGTTGGTGATGGGGTCGCGGATGACGACTTTGTCCA
>DATMAC010000248.1:0-9351 GCA_035573655.1 Thermoflexus sp. | reverse complement strand
CGGGGGCCTTCGGCCCCCGGCCCAGCCCCAATGGAAAAGCCTTGGATCGCAACGCGGCCCTGGAGGCGGGGTGAGGACCCCACCCGCTCGATGTCCCAACTCGTGTCCCAACTTCAGCTTGGGTGCGGGCCGCGCACCTTCGCGGCCCGCCCATCCCCGACGGATTCAACGCGCCGCCCATGCGGCCTGCGCAAGGGCGGCGACACCCTGCTGCACCGAGGCCTGCATCGCCGTGAAGAACGGCGATGGGTAAAGGCCGATGAACAGGATCAGGATGAGCAGCGGGGCCATGATCACCAGCTCCCGGCCGTTCAAATCCGGCAGCCCACGCCATCGCTCCGGCAAGGGGCCGTGGAGCACCCGCATGAGCATCGTCAGGATATAGATCGCCGCCAGCACCACGCCGAACGCCGCGACCGCGGTCAACCCTCGGGCCGCCTGCCCTAAAGCCGCCGATCCGAAGGCCCCCAACAAGATCAGGAACTCGCCCACGAATCCGTTCAACCCGGGGAGCCCCATGGAGGAGAGGCCGACCACGATCAGGATCCCACCGTACAAGGGCAACGCCTTCCACAGCCCGCCCAGCTCCCGGAAATCTCGCGTGTGGGTCCGCTCGTACAACATCCCCACCAGCAGGAACAACCCTCCCGTGCTCAGGCCATGGTTGACCATCTGCAGCAGCGCAGCCTGAATCCCCAGAGGGTTCAGCGCGGAAAGCCCCAACATCACGAACCCCATGTGGGAGACGCTGGAGAACGCCACCAGGCGCTTGAAATCGTCCTGCGCGTAGGAAGCCATCGCCCCGTATAGAATCGCCACCACGGCGAGAGCCGCTATGGGAAGGGCCAGATCTCGCGCGGCCGTGGGGAACAGCGAGAAATTGAACCGCAGGAACCCATAGGCACCCATTTTCAGCAACAGGGCGGCCAGGATCACCGAGCCGGCGGTAGGGGCTTCCACGTGCGCATCCGGCAGCCACGAATGGAACGGCCACATCGGCACCTTGATGGCGAAAGCCAGCCCGAAGGCGATGAACAGCCAGCGCTGGACCTCTGGGGAAAGGAGCGGGCTCAGATGCGCAGCCATCCAAAGCGGATCAAAGGTCCCCGTTCCCGTCAGCGGGCGCGAGAGGAGCCAGAGGGCAATGATGGCCACTAGCATAAATACCGACCCGGCCATTGTGTACAAGAAGAACTTCACCGCCGCGTAAACCCGCCGCGGGCCGCCCCAGATCCCGATCAGAAGGGTCATGGGGACCAGGGTGAATTCCCAGAAAATGTAAAAGAGCAAGAGGTCGAGGGCGGTGAACACCCCCAGCACGCCCGTCTCCAGCAACAGCATTAACGCCATGTATTCTTTCACCCGCTCCTCGACGGTCCATGAAGCGGCCAAGGCGAGCGGGAAGATCAGGGCTGTCAGCAGAACCAACCACAGGCTGATCCCATCCACCCCCACCGCGTAGGCCGCCCCGATGGAGGGCGCCCAAACCCAGCGCTGGACGAACTGAGGGCCGGGCTGAGCGGGGTCAAACCCAGCTAAGAGCCCCAACGCCAACCCCAGAACCCCGACGCTCGCCGCCAGCGCCGTCCAGCGGATTAAGCCCACGCGATCCCGAGGGATCCCCAGGATCCACAGGGCTCCTCCCAGAGGCAGGACGAGCATCCATGTCAGGATGGAGAAATCCGCCACGTCCTCACTCCTTGAACTTGTGGTGCATCTCAGAGCTTTTCATTCCTTCCTTCGGCGTAACGATTCAGCCGTTCCCGCGCAACGCCCATACGGATATAAGCGATTCCCTTTGAGGGCTTTGGGAGCTAAGCCGCGCGCCGAAGGCGCGCGGCTCGGCCCCCAAAGATTTTTCATCCCCCCGGTTTGTAGTAGGGCGCTGATGCAATTTAACAAATTAATCCCCATATGGAGGTTTGGGGGCGAGCTGGGCGCCGAAGGCGCCCAGCTCGCCCCCAAAATATGTTTTTTATCCCCCCTCCCCACGGCCCAAAGGGCCGTGGGGAGGGGGGATAAAGGGGGGTGGGGCCCTTCCGCCTCCTAACAAGCGCTCCGAACGAAATGGAATCGGGCTGGATCGTTACCCACTGGCGAATGCCTTCGAACCTCAGCGCAGAATCCAAAGAACGTAGAAGACTAAGATCACCGCGCCGATCAACACGGAGAGGCCATACTGGCGCACGTAACCGCTGCTCCAACGACGGGCCACCTCCGCCGCGGACTGCACCAGATGGGCCAGACCGTGAACGGCCCCATCGATCCCATACGGCTCCACCACCCGCGCCACCGTGCGCGCCAGACCCTCAAAAGGCCGGACAAAGAGGGCATCGTAAAGTTCATCGACATACAGTTTGCGGTTCAGGGCGGTGAAAATGGCCTTCAGAGCGGTCTGCAAGGGATCCTCCACGCCCTCCGGCCACGCCTGCGGACGATAGATCGCCCACGCGGCTCCCACCCCGGCGAAAGCGATCAGGGTGGCCCCCAAGGCCTGTTCGGGGTGGAAGACCAGATGGTGCTCAGGCTCCAGCCAAGCGCTGAGCGCGCCCAAGCTGGGGGCGTTGATCCAGCCAGCTATAATCGCGAAGAAAGCAAAAAGCCCCAGCGGGACGGTCATCACCGCCGGGCTCTCTTTCGCATGGGCGGCCGCATGGCTTCGCGGCGCTCCGGCGAACACCATGACGACCTGGCGGGTCATATAGAACGCGGTGAGGAAGGCCGTTGCCAACAGGAGTCCGTAGGCGAGGGTGGCCCATCCACCTGTCTCCCTCAAGGCGACCAAGATCTCATCCTTGCTCCAGAAGCCCGCCAAGGGCGGCAGCCCGGCCAGGGCGGCCGCCCCAATCCCATACGTCCATGCCGTCACCGGCATCCGCCGGGCCAGCCCTCCCATCCGACGCATATCATTGGGATCGAGGGGGTCACGGTGGCCATGGTGGGCGTGCTCCAGGGCGTGGATGACCGAGCCCGCCCCCAGGAAGAGCAGCGCCTTAAAGAACGCGTGGGTGCCCAAATGGAAGATCGCCGCCCCGGAGGCCCCTGCCCCGGCCGCCGCCACCATGTAGCCCAGCTGGGAGATCGTCGAGAACGCCAACACCCGCTTGATGTCGAACTGGCCGATGGCGATCAGGGCCGCCCATAGGGCGGTGGCCGCCCCGACGAGCATGACCACTGTCTGGGTGAGCGGCGCCATCGCGAACAGCGGATGGGCGCGGGCGATCAGGTAGACCCCGGCGGTGACCATCGTCGCGGCGTGGATGAGGGCGGAGACCGGCGTGGGGCCGGCCATCGCATCCGGCAGCCAGACGTACAGCGGGATCTGTGCGCTCTTGCCGGTCACGCCGGCGAAGAGAAGCAAGGTGATCGCCGTCATCACCCCGGCCTCCACCGCCCCGCGCTCCGCCGCCTGGAAGATCGGCTCATAGCGGAACGTCCCGAAGGTCCAGAACAGCAGCAACAGGCCCAGGGTGAAGCCGAAATCCCCGATGCGGTTCACGATGAACGCCTTGCGGCCCGCCCACGCGTTATACGGCGTCTCAAACCAGAAGCCGATCAAAAGATAGGAACAAAGCCCCACCAGCTCCCAGCCCACGAAGAGGACCAGGAAATTGTCGGCCAGGACCAGTAGGAGCATTGAAGCCAGGAATAAGTTCAGGAACATGAAGAAACGACGGATGTGGGGGTCGCCGGCCATGTAGCCGATGGAATAGACATGGATCAGCGTCCCCACGAACGTCACGATCAGCGCCATGGTGGTGGAGAGGGGATCAATCCGCAGCCCGACCTCCACCGTGAGCGGCGGGACAGCTGCCCACTGATACAGGCTGACCTCCACCAGCCGAGCCTCCGGCGGCCGGGCCGCTAAGGCCAGGAAGACCATCGCGGACATCACGAACGATGCCGCGGCGGCCCCGGAGGCCAGGATCCCAACTGCTCGCTCCCGCGTCTGCCCTGTCGAAGCCAAATTGATCACGAAGCCCAACAGAGGGAAAGCGATGATCAGCCAGGACCACCCGAACAGCGCTTCCATTCTTTAGCTCCTGGAAGATGCTGGGTTGCGAAAATGAAGTTTTCTATGCGGGACGGACCGCTGATGCGGCTCACCCCGCGCAGGAACCCCACGAACGACCTCTGTTCGCGCCAGAGGCAAGGAGGGTCGGTGTTTCGGGAACTGGGGTTCCATCCGCCCGTGGGGAGGGCCGCGCGACGCCTTACCTGCGCAGGCCGCTTAACTCATCCACATTCGTCGTCTGCTTGGTGCGAAAGATGGCAACCATCAGGGCGAGGCCCACGGCCACCTCGGCGGCCGCCACCGTTAATACAAAAAAGACCGCCAGCTGCCCCTCCAGCAAGCCGCGATACCGGGAGGCGGCCACGAAAGCCAAGGCCGCCGCGTTCAGCATCAGCTCCACACACATAAAGATGATCAACGCGTTGCGGCGGATCAGGAACCCCACCGCGCCGATCCCAAAGAGGATGGCGCTGAGGGCCAGGTAATGGGTGAGGGTGACCATCATTTCCCCTCCGACCGGGAATCCCGGGCCAGCACCACAACGCCCACCATCGCGATGAGCAGGAGGATCGAAGTGATCTCAAAGGGAAGCACATGGGTTGTCAGCAACCGCGCCCCGATGGCAGGCGGATCCCCCAGCGGGGCGGGAGGGCTCCCCGCGGGCGCCAGGCCCGCGGGGGCGCGGAGGAAGGCGAGCAGCGCGCCGATGATCAACGCCGCCCCAAAAATCCCCGCCAGCGGGGACTGCCAGCGAAGCCCCGCCGCCCCGCCGATACGCTCCGCCCCCAGCATCATGATCACGAACAGGAAAAGCACCATCACCGCCCCCGCGTAAACTGCAATCTGCACCATCGCCACAAAGGGGGCGCTCAAGAGCAGATAGAAGACCGCCACCGTGAGCAGGTTCAGCACCAGGAACAGGGCACTGTGGACCGCGTTCCGCGTGCTCACCATCGCCAGGGCGGTCGCGATGGCGATCCCTGAAAGCAAATAGAACACCATCAGCTCTCCCAAGAGAACCTCCAGCGCGAGCCTGATAGGATGGAGGGGCATTACGCTTATACCGGTTCGCTCACCAACCCTTCTTCCCAAATCGAGCGCGTGCGCAGGGCCGGATCGGTGGTCCGCTGGGGGGTGCCGGGCACGCCGGGCGGCGGGGGCACCAGCAGCTGCGCTTTGGTGACGATAAAGGATTCCCGCGTGTAACCGGCCGGCGGGATCTTATCCGTCAGGACGATGGCGTTGGTGGGGCAGGCGTCCTCACAGTAGCCGCAGAAGATGCAGCGCAGCAGGTTGATCTCGTAGACTTTCGCGTAGCGCTCGCCGGGGGAATAGCGCTCCTCATCCGTGTTCTCACCGGCCTCCACATAAATGGCATCCGCCGGGCAGGCAGCGGCGCATAGGGCGCATCCGATACACCGCTCCAGCCCGTTGCTGTAGCGGCGCAGCTCATGAACCCCCTTGAACCGCATCCGCAGCGGCCGCTTGACCTCCGGGTAGGGATAGGTCACCGGCCCGCGCAGGTTCGTCTGGATGAACTCCTGCAATGTGGTCAACAACCCTCGGAACAATTCCACCACCATTGGATCACCTCGCGCTCAAGGCATCAGGGCAATGACCGCCGCCGTCGCCATCACGTTCGCCAGGGAGAGGGGGAGCAACACCTTCCATCCCAGGCCCATCAGCTGATCGTAACGGATCCGAGGCAGCGTGGCCCGGATCCAGATCATCACGAAGATCAAGAGCGCCACCTTGACGGTGAAGTAAACAACCCCCAGCGCGGGATAGAGATCCACGAAGGGCCCGAGGTATCCGCCCAGGAAGAGCGTGGTCAGCAAGGCGCTGAAGCCGATCATTTTGACGTATTCGGCCATGAAGAAAAGGGCGAATTTCATACTGCTGTATTCCGTGAGATAGCCGGCCGTCAGTTCCTGCTCCGCTTCCACCAGGTCGAAGGGCGCCCGCTTGATCTCGGCCAGACCGGTGATGAAGAAGATGATCGCCGCCAGGGGCTGGAGGAAAATCAGCCACCCCTCCCGCTGGGCCTCTACGATCTCGCCCACCTGGAGGGTCCCTGTGGTCAGCACCACGCTCACGATCGCCAGCCCCATCGCCAGCTCGTAGCTGATCATCTGGGCCGAGGCCCGGATGCCCCCCAGCAACGCGTATTTGTTGTTCGATGCCCAGCCGGCCAGAATGATCCCATAGACGCTGATCGATGTGATGGCCACGATGTAGAGGATCCCCACGTTGACGTCCGTGAGCTGCAGGCGGGTCCGATAGCCGAACAGTGTGAGCTCCGGCCCGAAGGGGATCACCGCGAAAATCAGAATGGCAGGGATCAGGGTGATCAGCGGGGCCAACACAAACAAGACCTGATCCGCATAAGTCGGGACGAAATCCTCTTTGAAAAACAGCTTCACGGCATCCGCCAGGGGCTGAAGCAACCCATACGGCCCCGCCCGGTTCGGGCCGATCCGGGCCTGAAAATCCGCCACCAGCTTGCGTTCGGCCAGGGTGAGATAAGCGAAGCCGGTCAACAGCAGCAGCACCAGGATCGCGCTCTTGATGGCCGCTTCAACGAGAAAGGATGTCATCCCCGACCTCCACCCGGAACTCAACCGGAAACGCCTCCAAAACCCCCGCGCGGGGCACCAGGCTCGCCGGAAGCCAAAGGACCTGCAGCGGGACAGCGGGGTCGATGGACACCGGGAGGCGGACTTCCTGACCGTTCACCCGGATGGTCACCATCCGGCCTGCCTCCAATTGCAGGCTTCGGGCGGTCTCCGGATGGACCCTCGCGGCCAGTGGGATCACCCGGTTACGCAAATGGGGCGTGCGCGCGATCAAAGTCCCCTCGTGGTAGAGCCGGCGAATCGGGACAGCCAGCACGGCCTCTTCCGGAGGGATCTCGGGGGCTTTCCAAGCCAGCGGCCAGCGCGCCTCCGGAGCCTCGGCCTCGGAAGGCCAAGCCCGGCCCAGCCCTCCGGTGTTCGGCCGCGCCGTCCCTCCGAAATAGAGATCCCGCGAGGTTCCCACCGGCGGCCACTGGGGCTGCGTCCACGACAACGCCCCATAATCCATCCCGGCGTAGCGCGGGATCGTCCGGGCGATCTCATCCATGACCGCCTCCGGGGAGAGGTAAAACCACCGCTGGCCCAGGCGCAGCGCCAAAGCGATGAAGATCTCCCAATCCCCGCGCGCCTCCCCCACCGCGGGGATCGCCTTGTAAAACCGCTGCACCCGGCGATCGGCGCTGGTGAAGGTGCCATCTCGCTCCGCCCAGGACTGGGCGGGCAAGACGACATCGGCCGCACGGGCGGTTTCCGTGAGGAAGAGATCTTGCACGACTAAGAAGCCCGCCCGGGGCATCGGCCGCCCATCGCCAAGGGGGTCCGCCCCGACCACATAGAGGGCCGGAACTTCCTCCGGAAGGGAACGAACGCCGATGAAGTCCAGGGCTCCCTGGGTGTTGCCGTGGGGCCAGAGGGGGAGCAACCCGTTGTTCGGACGGCCCACGTGGCCGGTGAGGGCCAGAAGGTTCGCCGCCATCCCCACAAAGGCTTCTCCGTCCACCACGCCTTCCCGGCCGAAAAGGAACACCACCTCCCGGGCCTCCGCCACAGCGCGGGCGAGCTCTCGCAACGACTCCACTGGCACGCCGGTCTGACGGCTGACCTGTTCCAAGGAATATCCCCGCAGGGCGTCCTGTAAGGCCTCGAGCCCCTCCAGCCGGGGCAGGGCTTCGGGGGCCACCCGGTCCTCCTCGAGCAACGCCCGTAGGGCTCCGATCAGCACCAAGGCCTCCGTTCCGAAGCGATACCGGAGGACAGAGGCCGCGTAGCGCTCGGCCTTCTGGGGTTTGCCCCCGGCCACGATCAGCCGGGCGCCCCGCCGCACGGCCCCGCGAACCCGCAGGAACCAAACCGGGGCCTCTTCCTCCAGGTCGCCTGCCATCACCACGATCAGGCTCCCCGGCCCCATGCGCCCGAAGTCGGTGCCGACCCCTACGCCGTAACGGGCCACCCATTCGCCGCCGAAGACCGGGGGATCCATCGTAATCCAAGAGGATCCCAATGCCTCCTCAAACAGGCGTCGGAACAGATAGAGATCCTCATTCGGGAGGCGATCGCCGATGATGCCGGCCGCGTGAGCGCCTGCCTCCCGCAGCGCCTCGGCCACCCGATCGAGCGCCTCCTCCCAGGAAACCGGGACCAGCTCGCCGTTCCGACGCATCAAGGGCTGCCGCAGGCGGTCCTCCGCGGTAGCGAAGTGATGCACAAAGCGGCCCTTATCGCAGATCCAGATCTCGTTGACCTGTTCGTGTTGGCGCGGCATCACCCGGAGGATGTCCCACCCGCCCTTGTGGGCCGAGAACCGCACATCCAGGGTGATGTTGCAGCCCACCGGGCAGTGCGGACAGATGCTGGGGATCGGCGTCATCTCCCACGGCCGGGCCCGGAACCGGAAGTCCGTGGTGGTCAGGGCGCCCACCGGACAGATGTCGGTGGTGTTCCCGGAGAAGTAACTGGCGAAGGGGGGATCGGAGAAGGTGATGATCTCCATGCCCCGCCCGCGATCGGAGAACCCCAGCACCGGATCATCAGCGATCTCCTCCTGGAACCGGATGCACCGGCCGCAGAGGATGCACCGCTCCCGATCCAGGATGATCAAGTCCCCCAGGGGCACCCGCTTCTCCTGGCGCATCTTATCCTGGTAATCGAAACGGGATTCCGCCGGGCCGTAACGCAGCGTGAGGTTTTGGAGCGGGCACTCCCCCCCTTTGTCGCAGATCGGGCAATCCAGCGGGTGGCTGGTCAACAGGAACTCCAAGATCGCCCGCTGGGCCTCCTGGACCTGGAGGGTGTTGGTCCGCACCACCATGCCTTCCGCCACCCGTGTCGTGCATGCCGTCTGCAGGCGAGGCATCCATTGCACGACCGGGCGCCCCTCTTCGTCCAGCACGGGCTGGCGGGTCTGAGGATCCAGCTTAATGGTTCCCACCTCCACCAAGCACATCCGGCACATCCCGGCCGGCTCCAACTTCGGGTGATAACAGAACACCGGGATGTCGATCCCCGCCTGCTTGGCGACGTCCACCACCAACGCACCGGCTGGCGCTTCGATCGGGCGATCGTTGATCACCACTCGCACCGTTCCGGCCATCCGAACACCTCAGTTGAAGGGGATTGACCGATCATCGGCCCGGGATCGAAGGGAAGGGTTCCCTCACCGCTTCCCTTCTCCGCCTCGGCAAGGCGCTACTGCTCCTTCCAGATTTGTTTTTTGGTTTTGGTCCCCTGGGGGTTTGGGGGCGAGGCGGGCGCCCAAGGCGC
>DATMAC010000247.1:0-3162 GCA_035573655.1 Thermoflexus sp. | reverse complement strand
GGGGTTGAAGGTGCGGATGAAGGCGATGATGTCCGCCAGATCCTGATCGGTGAGGGCGGGGTTGCCGCCCTTCGGCGGCATATCCACCCCCGTGGTGTTCGCCGGATCCGTCGCCGGCCGCCCCTTCTTGATGAACTCCAGCAATTGGGCATCCGTCTGCTGCTTCACGAACACGCTGGCCGTCAAATCCTTCCCCAAACCAGGAAGCCCCTTCGCATCCGGTCCGTGGCACGAAGCGCATGTGCCCAGGAACAGTTCCTTCCCTTTCTCCGGGTTCCCCTTCAGCGCCACAGGGGCCGGAGTGGCATGCGGTGTTGAGGCCGCCAAGTTTCCTTCGGAAGAGGCGATCGGAGAGGCCGTCTGGGGCTGCGGCATTGGGTAGAACATCACCGCCAGGACGACCAGAAGGGCAAGGCCGCTGATGACAAAGGGCCATGGGCCGATCCGCTGCGAGGGAGCCGCCGCGGCCTCTGCCGCCAGTGTAGGCGCTTTCGCCTGCGCCGCTGGAGCCTGCCCGTAGGCCGCTTGGACCTCCCGGGTCAGCCAGACCATCAGGACCGCCAGCAGAGCGGCCAGAATCAGCGTCGCCAGGAGGACTCCGCCGATCAGGAGCAATAGTTGAGCGGGTGACAGAGCCGGCATAAAACCCCACCTCGCTTCGAAAGGATCGATCAGAGTGCTTAAAGGTTCGATCGAATTCTATGGGAAGGTGGGTGGGACGTCAACATGCCCTCGCGCTTTTTGGGGACCTGGCTCCACATTGAGAGCTCTTTCATTGTGAGGATGAAAATATTTATGGGCGATCCGGGCGCCGAAGGCGCCCGGATCGCCCATAAATATTCACGAGTTCACTAACTGCAGATAAAGCGCGGGGGGCCGCGCCGGATCCCAATCAGGAAGGAGAGGCCTCCCGGTGAACCGCCGCTGCTCGCTCCGGAAGTGGCCGCAGGAACCGATGCGCCAGGTTGAGGGTGAGCAGCCAGGCCAGCGTGGACTCCGCGCCTTGATGGAAACTGACCCCGAGGGGCTCCAGCCCATCCCGACACCCGCCCGTCCTCGGGTCCGCCAAAGCGCAGCCGCGATCGTTCCAGCCCAGGAACCATCCCACGCATCGCTCCAGGACCTCCAACCACATCCGATCCTGGGTGGCCTCCCAGGCCCGGGCCGCCGCCTCGGCCATGGCCGCTCCCTCCAGAGGCTGCTGGGCGAAGCGGGCCCTCTGCCCGCCGCGAGGGAACCATCCCCGGTTGCCGATCCAGGAGAAATGACCTCCTTGAGGGTCGGTTTGGATCTCCACCAGCCAGCGCAGAACCGCAAGGCCCCGCTCAACCCATTGGGGCTCCCCCAGGCGATGGCCGGCCGCGATCAGCGCGGCGGGGAGGATCCCATTATCATACGTGACCACCGCATCACACCAAGGCCAATCCGGCCCGGCGTGGGCGCGGAAGCGCTCGTCCAGGCGGCGGGCCAACGCCGTGATCCCTGCCCGCAAGCGGAGATCGCCTGGGAACCGCTCCAGGGCGCCGAGGCCGCCCAGCACCGCATACGCCCATGGCCGCGGATGCTGGAAGGCCTGACTGGCCGGCCAGGCTTCCTGGAACAGCGCCATCGCGACCTCTTGGATCTCCTCCGGCCCGAAGGCGATTGCCTCGCCCAGCGCCCAGAGCGCCCGGCCGTGGGCATCCTCGGACCCCACCTCTTCCAGCCAACGCCGATCGTAATCCATAAAGTTCCGGAACCGCGCGGCCTCTGCATTCCACGCATGGTTCAGGAAGGCCAGGTAAATTCGCATCAACGGAAGATAAGAAGGATCCCGACGCCGTGCCCATTCCCGCGTCATCAGCAGCAACGCCCGCGCGTTATCGTCCGTGCAATAGCCGAAACGGCGGTCGGGGATCGTCCCACGCGCGTGTTGGAGCAGGCCGGTCTCATCGGTGAGCTGACGCAAATACTCCAGGCGCACCGAAGGCCACCGCGAGGGACGAGCGGGAAGCCATGCCGGACGGCTGGCGACTCGTGGGCGCCCCAGCACCTCACGGAACAGATCCAGGTAGCGGCGGCCGATGATCGGCCACGCCATCTCCCGACCCCGCTCATAGGCAGCGCGGCGCAGCCGCTCTCGCTCCTCCGAGCTCGAGAGCAAGCGATCCAAGGCCTGGGCCATCGCCTCCGGATCCTGGAAGGGCACCAACACCCCCCGACCGTCCTCAAGGATCTCCTCCGCATACCATGAGGGCGTGGAGACGATGGCTTTTCCGCAAGCCAACGCGTAGGTCAACGTGCCGGAGACGATTTGTTCCCGCGCCAGATAAGGCGCGACGTAGATGTCCGCCGCCATGAGGAACGTGAGCAGCTCCTCCCGGTCCAGGTAGCGATCGATGAGACGGATGTGATCCTGCAGACCGGCCCGCGCGATCTCCCCTTCCAGAAACCGGCGGTAGGATTCGCCGTATCGGCGGCGGACCTCGGGGTGGGTCGCCCCGACGATCAAATACAGGAGATCCGGATGCCGCGGGGCGAGGGCTTTCATCGCCTCGATCATGACCTCGATCCCTTTGTTGGGGCTGATGAGCCCGAAGGTGAGCAAGACCCGCCGCCCATCCAGGCCCAGGCGGGCCTTGTAGCGGGCGGGATCCTCGAAGGGCACCGCCGGCGCCCCGTGATCGATCCGAACGATCCGCTCCGCCGACACCCCATAGCGCTCCACCAGGAACTGGCGGGCGCGCTCCGTCATCACGACCACTCGGTCCGCTCGGCGGGCGAGGGCGCTCAGGATGCGCCGCTGGCCCTCCAACGGCGAATACAGGACGGTGTGTAAGGTGACCACGAGCGGCTTACGTAGGCCTTCCACCAGATCCAGCACATAGGCGCCGTCGGGACCGCCGAAGATCCCATACTCGTGTTGCAGACAAACCAGGTCGATGGGCGCATGGTTCAAATAATCCGCGGCCGCCCGGTAATCCTCCACGACCCCATCGCGGATCTCGAAGGCCACCTCCGGGCCGTACGCGTAGCGATGGGGCGGATTGGTGAGGGCAACGACCCTCACGGCCTCCGAATCCCCTAAAGGCTGCCCTTGCGCCTCCGCCAGCGCCCCGGCCAGGTCGTGGGTGAACGTCGCGATCCCGCACTGCCGGGGCACGTAGGTTCCCACCAGCGCAA
>DATMAC010000246.1:0-10640 GCA_035573655.1 Thermoflexus sp. | reverse complement strand
GGCTCGCCCACAAACCCCTAGCCAATAGCGCTTCATCCGCAGAGAAGATCAGGTATAATCCCTCACGTAGAGCAGCGAAAGGCCGTGAATGATGTACAGGAGAAGCTGGCCATGACCGATCATCGGCTTCGAGCGCCTTCGCAGGCGATGGCCCAGGAAGCGCTTAACCGTCGGCTTCAGGATCTCGCACGGGCCTACGTGGAGGCGCTGCAGAGGAGCCTTGGGGAGAGGTTGGTCGCCGCCGCTTTGTTCGGATCGGTCGCGCGGGGCGAAGCCACCCTAACCTCCGATGTCGATCTGTTGGTGGTGGTCGAAGGGCTGCCCCGCCATCGTTTCGAACGGTACGCTTGTCTGGAGGCCGCGGATCGGGCGGTTGAGCCGCAGGTGCAGGCGCTGTGGCAACAGGGTGTCCAGGTGGAGATCTCCGTGATCCTAAAGACGCCTGAGGAGGCCTCTCGGATCACTCCTCTATATCTGGACCTGACGGAGGATGCTTGGATCCTCTACGAGCGGGAGCCTCTTCTTTCCGCCATCCTGGAACGCTTGCGACAACGGCTCCGGGCTCTGGGAGCCCAACGGAAGCGCCAGGGGTCTATCCTGTATTGGGATCTGAAGCCGGATTTCCGACCCGGGGAGGTCATCCAGTTGTGACCAACGAGGAGATGGCTCGCGCCGATCTTGCCCAAGCGGAGGAGATCCTGAGAGAGGCCGGGCGCCTCGATCAGCGTCAGGCCTGGAACCTGGTCGTCCGATGGTCCCAGGAGGCGGAGGAAGACGCGCGAACATCTCTGGACGAAGCAGCTTGGGTGCTCCGGAGGTGCCGCGAGGCTGTGTCTTGAAAATGCTCTGCTTAAGGTCTATTTGAGACCCCTTTTGCTCATAATGGAGGCTCGTCAAGCCTGAGGGGATGATTTCGGAGCGGACGATGATCGATCGCGCACCAGCGGTGGGGTTTATGGATTCCGGCGTGGGCGGGTTGGCAGTATGGCGGGAGTTTGTTCGCCTGGCCCCGAATGTGCCCACGCTCTATGTGGCCGATCAGGCCCACGTCCCCTATGGCCCGCGTTCTCTGGAGGAGATCCGCCGCTTTGCGGGGGCCATCACGCGTTTCATGCTGGATCAAGGGGCTCGCTTGATCGTGGTGGCCAGCCATACCATCTCGGCCGCCGCCCTCTGGCCCCTGCGGGAGGCTTTCCCGGAGGTCTCTTTCGTAGGGATCGAGCCGGCCGTGAAACCGGCCGTCGCCCAGACTCGGACCGGCGTGATCGGGGTGTTGGGCACCTGGGGCACCCTGAACGGCCCCCTGATGGCCCGCGTCGTGGAGCGGTTCGCCCAGGGGGTTCGGGTGGTCCCGCGGGTCTGCAGCGGGTGGGTCGAACAGGTGGAATCGGGGCTCCTGGAGGGGGAGGAGGCGGAAGCCCTCGTCCGCCAGCACCTGGATCCCGTGCTCCAGACGGGCGCCGACGTGCTGGTGCTGGCCTGCACTCACTACACCTTCCTGGCTCCGCTGATCCGTCAGCTCATCGGCCCTGGGCGCGCTTTGATCGACCCCACACCGGCGGTGGCCCGACGGGCGGTGGAAATTTGGCAAGCCTGCGCTCATGGGGAAAAGCTCGATCGAGCGGAAGGAGCCATCCATCGGTTTTTCACCACCGGTGACCCCGCCCGTTTTCAGGAACAGCTTCAGCGGTTGATCGGCCGGGACGGCCCGGTAGAACGCCTCTGCTGGGATCCACACGGGATGTGGTTAACCCCCTCGTCGTGAAATGGGCGTAGATTTCGCTTTTTCATCACGTTTCCCTCGCATAGAGGAGGTTCCCAGTGGAAGCTCATATCCCTGCGTTCGTTTTGTTGCTGGCATTGTTGATCGTTGGGGCCAAGGCGGGTGCGTGGTTGAGCCTGCGGCTGCATCAACCGGCCATCTTGGGGGAGCTGATCGCTGGCCTGATCCTGGGGCCGAGTTTGCTCAATGTCTTCTCATGGCCGATTTTCCATTACCAGGGGTTTTCGGAAACGGTGCTGGTTCTTGGGGAGATCGGGGTGATCCTCTTGATGGGTATGGCCGGTCTGGAGATCGAGTTGGAGGAGTTCCTGAAGGCGCGCCGGGTGGCTCTGCTGGCCGGGACCGCAGGGGTGATCACGCCGCTGGTGTTGGGAGCCCTGGTCGCTTATCCTTTCCACGGCGATCTCCCCACCTCGATTTATGTGGGCCTGGTCCTCAGTGCGACCAGCGTCAGTATCTCCGCCCAGACGTTGCTGGAGCTGGGCCGTCTGCGTTCGCCGGAGGGAATCGCGCTCCTGGGGGCCGCGGTGGTGGATGATGTCCTGGCGTTGCTGGCCTTGGCGGTGTTCACCAGCGTCGTGAACCCGGGAGGGGAGCCTGGCGGCGGAGCCGGCGGGTTGCTGCTGGCCCTGGCGCGCATGGGGCTCTTTCTGGTCCTCGCGTTTCTTCTGGCCCGCAGGGTGCTGCCCCGGGTCGCCACCTGGGTTCAGGGCCAACCGGTCAGCGAAGGCTTGATCGCCCTGGCGTTTGTGGCGATCCTGGCCCTGGCAGGGGCAGCGGAGGAGCTGGGCGGGCTGGCAGCGATCACGGGGGCTTTCCTCGCTGGGCTGGGCCTGAGCAACCATCCGGCCCGCCATACGATCTTTGAACGCCTCCGCCCGGCCGCCTATGGCTTCTTCGTCCCCCTCTTTCTGGTCGGTGTGGGCCTGCGGGCGGATTTGCGAACCATGTCGCTGGAAGGGTTGCTGTTCACGGTGGCTCTGATCGCGGTGGCCGTTCTCTCCAAGGTGATCGGCTGCGGCGTGGGCGCTTGGCTGGGGGGATTCCGCCCGCTGCAGGCGTGGCGTTTGGGGTTGGGAATGGTCTCCCGAGGGGAAGTCGGCCTGATCCTCGCCTCCCTGGGCCTTTCGGCGGGCTTCCTGAAGCCCTACGAATTCGTGGGCGTAGTGGCGATGGTGGTGGCCACTACGCTGCTCACACCCATCCTGCTCCGTTGGTCCTTCGGCCCGCGGGGACGCGAATAAACTTGGTGAGGAGTTCTCACTATCGATCCCTGGAGGTTCGGATGCCGAAATGCGTGGTAGTTGTGATCCCGAATTTAGAGAAGGTTCATGAGGTGCTTCGCGCTTGGGAGGCTTTAGGGGTCCCCGGGGTGACGATGATCGACACCATCGGGATGGCTTCCCTGCGCCAGTGGGTGGGACGGGAGGACCTGCCTTTGGTTCCTTCCTTGCGCTCCATCCTGGAAAGCGCTGAGACCGCTTTCCATCACCGAACGCTGTTCTCCGTCCTCCCGGACGATTTCGATTTAGAACGGTTGATCCAGGAGACCGAGAGGATCGTCGGCCGTTTCGAGGAGCCGGAGACCGGTTTCCTCTTCGTGTTGCCCGTCCTGGAAGTCCGCGGCCTTCGTCAGCCATGAGCGCCCTTCGAGTGCAGGAGGTGATCGAACACGGGCTCCCCGCGCTGCGGCTGGAGAACGGCCCGCTCGCGCTCACGATCATCCCGGATCTGGGAGGGAAGATCGCGGCGTGGGAGGACCGGCGCCGAGGCCTTTCCTGGCTGTGGCAGAACCCCTATTTGCCATGGCGGCTCCCTCCGGGCGAGGCCAGCTACGTTGGAGCGTTCGACTTGGGGGGATGGGATGAGTGTTTCCCCGCAGTGGCTCCGGGGGCTTACCCAGCCGATCCATGGGCGGGAGCTCCGATCCCGGATCATGGGGAGCTGTGGCTGCAACCTTGGAAAGTGGAGGCCCGCATCGAGCAGGGGAAGCGGATCATCGTCACCGGCGTCGCTGCGGGCCGTCGTTTCCCTTATCGCTTTGAGCGCACGCTCATCCTGGAGGCCGATCGCCCCAGCGTCCAAATCCGCTATCGCCTGCGGAACGACGCGGAGCATACTTTCTACTTTCTCTGGGCAGCTCACCCCCTGCTCCCGCTGTGGCCTGGGACGCGCGTGCTGGTTCCCGGGCCGACGACGGGGTGGATCGCCGCCGCGATCGGTGTTTCCCCGCAGACCGCTGTTTTCTCCTGGCCCCGGCTTCCCGTGGCAGGAGGCGTTCTCAACCTCCAAGAGCCGGACCCGGAGGGCGGTTGGGCGCTGAAGCTGTTCCTTCGGCCTGCCGCTTCCTGGGTTCGTCTGATCCATCCCAGCGGGGCGTGGTGGGAGATGGGCTGGCGCGGCCCGATCACCCACCTGGGCTTATGGATCAACGCCGGGGGATGGTCCGGGGCGGATACGCCCCCTTACCAGAATCTGGGGCTGGAACCGTCGATCGGGGCGCCGGATGATCTGGAGCGCGCGATGCGGGAGTGGGGGGCCTTCGGCCTGTTGCCGCCGCTCCAGGAGACCGAGTGGTCCTTGAGCGTGACGGTGGGGTAGGGGAGCTTGGCCGCCAGATCCCTGGGTGACGCAATCCCCATCTATCCAGCGGCTCGCCTCCGCTCCAGCCACCGTTCGATATCCATTCGATGCTCCGCGTCATGTTCGAATGTGTTCACGGCGATGAGCTCCCAAAGCGGGCCGGAGACGCCGGGGAAGCGTCCCGGTTGTGTGAGGTCTGCATCCGAGAAGCGGTCCAGCCGTTTCAGCAGCTGCTGATACGTTCCATGGAAATCCGCCAGCACCCGCTCCAGCGGGCGGTCCTTCTGCTCCCGGTAAAAGCGCTCGTTCAGGGCGTCCATCTCGGCCTCGGAGAGGCCGAGATCTTTCGGGCGGCGTCCCTGCTCCAGCTGGAAAAGGATGGTGATGAGCCGCCCCTGCCACATAGCGATGTGGGCCAGGATGTCCTTGACGGTCCACTCCCCGAAGACCGGCTCCTGGCTCATCGCCTCTGGGGGGAGTCCTTCCAGGGCCTTCAGGAGGCGCTCCCGTTCCTCTTGAATTCGCCGGATCAGCGTCCCTTTATCCATCGTGTCCTCTTTTTGGGGGAAGGTGGCGGCGCGATTTCTCGTCTGGATCCTCCATTCGTACTGCTTCATCCATATGAGGATATGAGGGGGTGCGGGCTAACAGCCCCGCCCCCTTTGATCCCCCCTCCCCACGGCCCAAAGGGCCGTGGGGAGGGGGGATCAAAGATATTTTGGGGGTGAGCCGGGCGCCGAAGGCGCCCGGCTCACCCCCAAATCCCCAATGTAGTACGGACAAGCCCTGCGCCTTCTTGTTTCTTGCTCTTCCCGCGACCTAAAGGGCCGTGGGGAAAGGGATGAAAAATTGGGGGGGCTCTTAAGGCGGTCCCCACCTTCTTATTCATTTTTCTGGGATTCCTGCTCCTTCCGCTCCGGGCGTTCCTCCCGGCCGAAGCGTTGCAACGTCTCGGCCATCTCTCGCAATCGCTGATCCACCCGCGCGTTGATCGTCCCCTCCGGATATTTCCCATCCGGCCCCCGTTCGCCCGCGGGCAGGCCGGTCAGGATCTCGATGGCCTCGTCCACGGTGCGGGCGGCCCAGATGTGGAATTTCCCCTCGCGGACGGCTTCCACCACCTCCTCTCGGAGCATCAGGTTGCGGACGTTGGCCTCGGGGATGATGACGCCCTGCTCTCCGGTCAGCCCCTTGACCTTGCAAATGTAATAGAAGCCTTCGATTTTCTCGTTCACCCCACCGATGGCCTGCAGCTCCCCTTTCTGGTTGATCGATCCGGTGATCGCGATGCCCTGACGGATCGGGACATCGGCCAGGGCGGAGAGCAGGGCGCAGAGCTCCGCACACGAGGCGCTGTCTCCCTCCACGCCGGAATAGGACTGCTCGAACACCAGGCGGGCGGAGAGGGTGAGCGGTTTGTCCTGGGCGTACTTGGAGGCGAGGTATCCGCTGAGGATCAGCACCCCCTTCGTGTGGATCGGCCCGCCCAGTCGGGCTTCCCGCTCGATGTCGATCACCCCCTCCCGGCCCAGGGCGACGGTCGCTGTAATCCGGTTCGGCCGGCCGAAGCGGTAATCCCCGAGGTCCAGGACCGAGAGGCCGTTGACCTGGCCCACCTTCGCTCCATCGACGTCGATGAGCAAGGTGCCCTCGGCGATCAGCTGCCGGATCCGTTCTTCGATCAGGTTCGACCGGTAGATCTTGGCCTCGAGGGCTTGGCGGACATGCTCCGCCGTCACGATGGAGGAGCCTGCTTTGCGGGCCCAGAAGTTGGCCTCCCGCACCAAATCGGCGATCTCGGCGAACCGGGTGGAGAGCCGGTTTTGATCTTCAGCCAGCCGGCTGCCGTATTCGATGACCTGCGCCACCGCCCCGGCGTCGAGGTGACACAACCCTTCCTTTCGACAGAGGGTGCTGATCAAGGCGATGTAATCCCGCACCCCGTTCTCGTCCCACGGCATCTCAATGTCGAAATCCGCCTTCACCTTGAAGAGCTCGCTGAACTCCTCATCGTAGAGATACAGCAGATGATAGAGCAGAGGGCTGCCGATGAGGATGACCTTCACGTTGAGAGGGATCGGCTCCGGGTCCAGGGTGCGGGTGGTGAGCAGCCCGACCCGCTCCCCGGGCTCCTCGATCTCGATGGCCCGCTGGCGCAGGGTGCGCTTCAAGCCCTCCCAGACGAAGGGGTTCAGGAGCACCCCCTCCACGGGCATCACCAAGTAGCCTCCGTTGGCCCGATGAAGGGCACCCGCGCGGATCAGGGTGAAATCGGTGTGCAGCACCCCCAGGAAGCTCTCTTTCTCCAGGCGCCCGAAGACATTGGGGAAGGTGGGGTTCCATTCGATGACCACCGGGGCCCCCTGTTGCTCCGCGTTGTCCACCAGCACATTGACCGCGTATTTGCGCAAGGCTATGTCGGCGAAGGCGGGCAAGGGGAGAGGGAAGGGGAGGGCCTGGCCCTCCTCCCGGCCCCGGAACTGATCCACGTTCTCCACGATGTCATCCTGGACGGCCTTCAGGTAAGCGAGCACCTCCGGGAGATCCCGGTATTTCTCAAAGAGATCATCCATCAACCCTTCCACCACAAAGAGGGCGATCTCCCGGTTGAGTTGTCGCACGCGCTCTTGAGCGGCCCGCTCCAGCTGGCGGATCTCTTTAATCGCTTGTTTCACCTCCTCCTCGAAGGCCTCCCGGCGCCGGCGCAGCAGCTCTTGCATCGCGGGGGGCAGGGCAGCGAACTGCTGCTCGGTGATCGGGCGACCGCCTAAGAGGGGGATCACCGCGATCCCCATCGGGGTGACCTCCACCCGCATCTCTTGAGCCATCGCCCGCTGGTTCAACCGCTGGAGGATCTCCTCCCGTTGCTGATTGACCTCCTTCAGGATGGCCTCTCGGCGGGCGTTGTATTCGTCGCTCTCGAAGACGCGGGGGATCTCCCGGCGGACCGCTTCGATCAGCTGTTGCATGTCGCGGCGCAGCTCGCGACCCTTCCCAGGCGGCAGGCGGAGGGCGCGGGGGCGCGCGGGGTCCTGGAAGTTATACACGTAGCACCAGTCGGGCGGCGTGGGCTGGGTTTTCGCCCGGGCCTCTAGGAACATCTGAACGCCGGTCATCCGGCCGACCCCTGGGGGACCCGCCACGTAGATATTGAAACCCTGGTCGGGGATGTCCAAGCCGAACTCCAGCGCGGCCACCGCTCGGGGTTGCCCGATCAATCCCGCCAAGGGCGGAAGCTCTTCGGTGGAGCGCAAAGGAAGGACGCTTGGATCCACGGTGCGACGCAATGCTTCGGGCGGGAGCGCGCGAGCCATCAATCGCTTCCTCCATAGGAAGATGCTTGCTGATTTAGGGACGGTGCGGCCAAATGCCCTTCGATAGGGAGAAGGAGCTGCCTCGTCCCTTCTCATTCCTATGATATCCCAAGGCAGTTTGCCTCCCAATTTTCGGAAGCATAACCGAGGTGACAAGGTTTTGTTAAGAGGCCTCATCGCTATCGGGGGAAAGGCGATCGCTACGGAGAGGTTTGGGGGTGGCCGCGGGATGGGACAGGGCGTGTAGGGGCGCCCCTACACGGGTCCCCAAAGCAGGCAAGAGACCAGCCCCGTATCCTGATCGAAGGGGTATCCGTGGGGCGGGCGCAGGGCATGTCCCTTCGAGAGGCGTCCGCATCCGGATATATGATGTAGGGGCACCCCTTGTGGGTGCCCCTACATTGGGATGGTCCTGAGCGGGCCCAAAGCCTGCCTTAGGGCAGGCGTAAGGCCTGCTTGAGGGCAGGCACAAGGCCTGTCTTGGGGCAGGCACAAGGCCTGTCTTGGGGCAGGCACAAGGCCTGCCCCTACTTCGAGGGTGTAGGGGCCAGTATGCGATAGGCGGCTTCCAACGCGGGCAGGTACATCTCGCGGAGGTATTCTTTCAGCATCCTGCGGGTGTTGAAGAAGGGCGCGAGGGATCGGATGGACTCTTTCACCATGCGCAGCCAGCGGTGGGGGATCCCATCGGCCTCCACATCGTAATACAGGGGCACCACCGCGTTTTCCAGCAGGTCGTAAAGCGACGCGGCGTCTGCCGCGTCCTGGGCCTCCGGGTTCTCATAGTCCCGGTCCTCCCCGATGGCCCAACCGTTGGCCCCGTTGTAACCTTCGCGCCACCAGCCGTCCAGCACGCTCAGGTTCAACACACCGTTGAGGGCCGCCTTCTGGCCGCTGGTGCCGCTGGCCTCCAGAGGGCGGCGGGGGGTGTTCAGCCAGACATCCACTCCCTGCACGAGATAGCGTGCTACTTCCATGTCATAGTCTTCAATGAATACGATCCGCCCGCCGAACGATGGGTCTTTGATCAGGCGGTAAATCTCCTGGATCATCCGCTTGGCCGGCTCGTCGGCCGGGTGGGCCTTCCCGGCCAGGATGATCTGGACTGGGCGATGCGGGTCGTTGACCAGCCGCCGCAGGCGCTCCGGATCCCGGAAGAGGAGATACGCCCGCTTGTAAAGGGCGAACCGCCGGGCGAAGCCGATGGTGAGGGCATAGGGGTCCAGAAGCACGCCCGAAGCCACGATCTGGATGGGAGGGACATGGTTGCGTTGCCAACGCCGCCGCGCCCGTTCCCGCATGAAAGCCACCAGTTTGCGTTTCAGGTGGCGTCGGACTGTCCACAATTCCTCATCGGGGATCTCCAGAACCCGCTCCCAAAGGGCGGGGTCATCCACATGTTCCAACCAGTCGGGTCCCAGGTAGCGCTGGTAAAGGACCCGCATCCGGCGCGCCAACCAGGTCCCGATGTGGACCCCGTTGGTGATGTGGCGGATGGGGACCTTCTCGAGCGGGCGGTCAGGCCACAGATGGGCCCACATCCGGCGGGTCACCTGGCCGTGCAGCTCGCTGACCGCGTTCCGATGTTCAGAGAACCGTAAAGCCAAGGCGGTCATGTTGAATGTGGGCCCCCAGGGCTCATCCTCGCGCGCCAGCTCGCAGAAGTCTTTGAAGGAAAGGCCCAGCTGCTCCCAGTAGCCGGCGAAGGCCCGTTCGACCAAGGTGAAGGAGAAACGATCGTGGCCGGCGGGGACCGGCGTGTGGGTGGTGAAGACCGTGGTCGCCCGCACCCGAGATGCCGCTTCCTCGAAGGAAAGACCCTCCGCGATCTGTTCCCGCAACCGTTCCAGGATCGAGAACGCAGAATGCCCTTCGTTGAGATGCCAGATCGCTGGGCGCAGCCCCACGGCACGCAGGGCCCTGACCCCCCCGATCCCCAGGATCATCTCCTGCGCGATCCGCCGTTCCGGATCCCCATCGTAAAGCCGGGCGGAGAGCTCGCGATCCATCGGCGTGTTCGAAGGGAGGTTCGTGTCCAGCAGATAGAGGGGGATCCGTCCGATTTGCAGGCGCCAGATCTGCGCCCGAACCGGGCGGCCCGCGATGGCGACCTCGATCTGCAAGGGCTGACCATCCGGACCGACCACGGGATAGAGGGGGAGATTCTCCAGATCCAGGGGCTCGTAAATGGCCTCCTGCCAGCCGTCCTCTGTGATGCGCTGGGTGAAGTAGCCGTGCTGGTAAAGCAACCCCACGCCGACCATCGGCAGGCCCAGGTCGCTCGCCTCCTTCAGGGTATCGCCTGCCAGCACCCCCAGCCCTCCTGCGTAAGCGGGGAAGGCCTCATGGATGCCGAACTCGGTCGAGAAGTACGCGATGACAGCGTCTGCGTAGTCTGGAAAGGCTTGTTGGAACCAAGTCTCCCCAGTCAGGGCTCGATCGAATTCGGCCAGCACCCGATCGTATAGATCGAGGTAGGCGGGGTTTTGGACCGCGGCGTTCAGGCGAGCCCGCTCCGCCCGCCGCAACAGCGCGATCGGATTGTGGCGCACCTCCTCCCAGAGCACTGGGTCCAGTCGCTGGAACAGCCGCTGCGCATCCGGTTGCCAGGTCCACCACAGGTTGCCCGCCAGCTCACTGAGGCGAGCGATCCGTTTCGGAAGCATGGCCTGGTTCAGGTGAGGCTCCATAGGCCTCCTCCACGTCTTCATGGGCTGCAGGGAAGATCACAGCGATGCGGATCTCCCGGGGATCCAGGTTTTGTGTGCTGGGCAGCATGTGGAAGGCATGCTCCCAAACTCCTGAAGCCCATAGGATCCCTGACGCTGAAGATATACAATCTCGCCAAGTCCCACGAGTCTCAATTAAGTAAAGCGCTTTAGCATTTTATCACTTCAAGCGCCTATCGTCCAGAGTCCACTGGGACAACCCTTTGTTTGACTTTTCCCTCCTTTTTGATT
>DATMAC010000245.1:0-7115 GCA_035573655.1 Thermoflexus sp. | reverse complement strand
CCAGCCACAGGGGATCGAGGGTCTCCCCCCGGGCCGTCCGGGCCCGGAAGGGATAATGGGCTTGCCACCAGGCCGCCACCGCCTCCGGCGAGGAGAAAGGGCGGCCCAGGGTGGCCGCCGCCAGCGCCTGCTCGATCCGCTCCCGCGCCTCCGCCCATACCTCCGGGGTCCTCAATAGGTCCGCCCCGCCCTGGGCCTCCAGGGTCCGCCGCCAGCGGGGCTGCTCCCACCGCTCCCACAGGTCGGTCAGGACCGCCACCTCGTCCCGGCTCTGGGCCACCCGGTGGCCGAAGGCGGCCAGGACCGCCAGGGCCAGGAGGGCCAGCGGCGTCTCAGGCAGGGCCTCCGGTGGATACTCCACCCCCGGGGGCGCCTCGGGCGGGGCCAACCGCTCCCGAAACAGCTGCCGGGCCTGGCGGAAGAGGGCCTCCCGTTCCTCAGGGGCCCGGAGCGGGGGGACCGGACGGGCATCGTAGCGGAGGTCCGCCCCCTTCAGCGCGCCGGTCACGTGCCCGGCCACCGGTTCCTCGGGATCGGCCCGCATCAGGAAGAGCAAGGCCAGAGGGGAGCGCCGCTCCGCCGCGGCCGCTCTCACCGCTTGGGCCAGCGCCTCCAGCTCCTCCCCCGTCCGCTGCTCCGCGTAGTCCACGATGAGGAGGGTCGGGCGCTCGGGCCGGCTCCAGTGGTGGAGGGCCTCCGGCCACGCGGGGACCTCCGCGGCGCGCGGGACGAAGAAAGCCTGCCAGCCCTTCCCCTCCAGGGCGCGCGCCACCTCCACCGCCACCCGGGTCTTCCCGATGCCGCCGGGCCCCCAGAGCACCCAGGCGCGGGTTTCGGCGGGGGCCAACCCCGCCAACGCGCGCACCACCTCATCGCGAAGCGCCTCGGGCGCCGCGCCGGTGAACGCCACCAAGCGATAGGGGGCCTTCAGGCTCTCCAGGAGGTTCTCCGGCGTGAGGCGTTCGGGGGGTGGGAGGACGGCGGGGCGGAGGGCGCGCCAGGCCCGCTGACGGGCCCGCCGTTCCTGCTCATCCACCACCCGGCCGGGGAGGGCCTCGACCAGCCGGTCCAGCCGGGCCGAGACATCCTCCAGCAGGGCAACGTGGTCCCGGAAGAGGATGTCCCGCACCGGCGCCCGGAAGGCGGGTTCCCCCCAGAGCCGGGCCCAGACGCAGCGGGCGTAGAGGAGGGCCGCCTCGGCCCTCTCTGGAGGCGAGAGGGGGGAAGGGGATAGGGCCTGCTCCAGCGCCTGAGCGAGTTCTTCGCTCTCCCCCTCCTGCAGGGCGGCCTGCAGGGCCTTCCGGAAGGAAGGGAGATCGTGGATGGGCAGCTGGAGGATGAGGTCGGCCGCCTCGTGCCACCCGCGCCGCTGCGCTTCCTCCCGAAAGTCCTCCTCCGCCTGCCGCAGCGCTTCGGCGAGTTTCCGCTGCGTCTCCCCGTGCTCCAGAGCCCTCGCGGTCTCCTCCACAACCGTTCGGGCGATGCCGGCGCCGGGGACGCCGAGGCCGCTCAGCACCTCCAGCACCATGGAGAGGGTTCGCCGGATTCTTTCACGGTCCGCTGGCGAAGCGTTTCGTCTCATCGCCAGCTCCTTGAGCGCAATCGGACAATGGGAGGAGGAATTTCGGAAACAGGCTCATGCTTATTGTCAGGAGCGATCGAATCATTGTCAAAATACTTCAGGTAGTGCTTCACCTAGATTTGTTTTCCAAGTATGCAATGGGGAAGCCGGAGGGCCTTCTCCCCAAAAGTCCCCAAAGGGGGCTTGTCGGCGTTTCCGGGAGCTCATAGACTGGAGAGCTGGAACACCTTAAAGCCGGGCTTGGAAATGGCTTGGGGCGATCGCTCAGCCCTTGGTGGAGGTCGGTCCGGGGAGGACGCGGAAGACAACGTTCCATCTTCCCAAACCATATGGACGAAAGCGTGGCTCCGGTTCGAAGGGTCGGGCGAGGTTCGTAAGGGCGATATTCCGAAAGGGAGGGCGCGGCCATGCTCCGGGTCGAGGATCTTTGGATCGCTTATGGCGATCAGACGGTCGTTTCGGGGTTGAGCTTCTCGGTGGCACCTGGTCAGGCGGTGGGGCTGATCGGCTCCAACGGTGCCGGGAAGACCACCGTGATCCGCGCCCTGAGCGGCGTGATCCCGATCCAGGCTGGCGCGATCTTTTGGGAAACGGTCCCGCTCCACACCCTCCCCCCGGAGCATCGGGCGCGATGGATCGCGGTGGTGCCCCAGGGGGCCTCGCTTCCCGAAGCGTTCACCGGCGAGGAGGTGGTCGCGTTCGGGCGGACGCCTTACCTCTCCTGGCTCTCCCCGCTTTCCGCTGCGGATCGCTGGCACGTTGAGCGGGCGATGCGTTCCACGGAGACCCAGGCTTTCGCGGAGCGCTTGGTGGGGACGCTCTCAGGGGGGGAGCGTCAGCGGTTGCTGATCGCCCGCGCCTTCGCCCAGACCCCCCGTATCCTGCTGCTGGATGAGGCCTTCGCCCATCTGGATCTCAAGCACCAGGTCCGTCTTCTCCGGTTGATCCGCCATATGCTTCAGGCGGAGCGCATGGCCGGTGTGTTGGCGGTTCACGATCTCCACCTGGCCGCCCGCTTCTGCGACCGCCTGTTGCTGTTGAAAAACGGCCGGGCCCTCGCTTTCGGCTCCCCGGAAGAGGTGCTCCAGCCCGCCCTCCTGGAAGCCGCTTACGAGATCCCGATGCGGGTGGAGCGCCATCCCGATGCGGGCTGGCTGATCTGGCCGGCCTAATTGAGAGGATCTCTGTGAAGGGCGGGCCGCATAAGCGGCCCGCCCTTCACAGAGAATTCCACGAATCGAAAGCTCAGCACTACGAAGCACGATCTCAACCTGACCACAAATGTCGTTTTTTCGGCCATATTCGCTTCCACCATTTGATCTTAGGGAACCGAAGTCCGAGCTCTTCCTCCAAGGCCTCCAAATCCATCACGACCTTGTCCACAGTCTTGCTTTTTAAGATGAAATCCGGCACAGAACGAGCAAATTGGCGTGCCTGATTATGATCCCCTCCGAAGTCTAAGATCACCTCTTTACGTCCTCGATCAATGTGCACACCGTCTGGATGTTGCTCCATGAAACGCTCGAGTTCTTCTATGAACCGCCGATGACGTAGAGCGAAAACCTTCTGATAATCCAGCGGATGGGCCCATTCGGGAACTCGCCCCGCAAACTCGGCCAGAAGCCCTCGCAATATTTCCGATGAGGCCTGAAAGAGGTCTGGCGGGTCCTCGCCTTTCTCAATGGAAGCCCGCATGGCCTGGACTCTCGGGTACCAGCGATTCAAGTAGGCCTGGTAGAGGGCTGTTTTAACCTCATCCAAAACCCGGCGAGGGAGCGAACTCTTACCGGCCTGTCCCTCGGCGATGGCCATGCCTACATACACCATCAACGCCCGTTTCGAAATATCCTGAGCGATGGTCTCTACATCTCGGTTTGTGGCAATGATCACAGGGGCGCACTGGGCGCTGGATTGAAAGTCATTTCGCACCAGCTCGGGCACGTGCTGGATAAAGCGTGCGTTGGCCACGTCTTCCGCAATGATGGGATGAGCTCCAACGGACAGCATGAGCGCCTCCACACGAGCGCGCGTGAATTCCGAGCTGCGCAAGATTCTCTCCTGGCCGAACATCGATCGCACCAACACCCGGCTTAAGGTCGTCTTGCCCCCGCTGGAACGTCCATAGAGGATCGCAAAAAGAGGATATAGCCAGGGATCGAGATGCCGCGCTATGGCGGCTTGTCGGAGGAATGCGGCAGCCGGTGCCGCATACAACCAGACCCAGAACGCCCAATACCGCCGCAATGTCTCATCCACAGCCCCTCGGAAGAATTGGCGGAATCCCTCGAAAAATTCGAGAAGGAGCTGCGCATCCCACCGTACTGCTTCCCTATCAGGGGTGTCCCGGAGATCCCACCATAGGTGTTCGTCGATAAAAACCTGCCCACTCTCCCAGTCGATGCGTAACTTCGGTATTTCTTTGTCTGGATGCTCGGGGACAGTTTGTATGGACCGAAAGATCTGCAAGAGGCGTCTGGTTTCTACTCGAACTGGCTGGCTTCCACTCACCTGAGGAAGAGGCATGCGCTCAACTTCCTTCTTCAGTTGAATAGCTCTCTGAGAAACTTCCTGGCTGAATCCTGGAGAGGTCGGTTTAGCGATAATCACCAGATCGGAGCGCACAAGGGGAATCCTTTCCCACGGAGATCGAGCTGGATCCGAAGCGCTGAGCTCCAGGGGAGCAGATAGGGTATATTCGATTTGTTCGTAATAGTTCAGGAAAGCCTGATAGGCGTCTGGTTCATCAAATAGAATGAGGAGCTCCCGTTGATGTCCCTCAAAGGCGCTTCGAGAAAAATTCGCGCTACCGACTATAACTCGATAGCGGCCTTGATCGGGGTCGGCCAGTAAATATAACTTTTCGTGCGAAGGTCGTCCGGATACGAGGCGGAAGCGCAAGGAGCGTTGTTTTAACCGCTCGAATAGTTCGGGATGCCCTCGCAATCGCTCCTGTAGAGCCTCCATCAGAGCCCGCTGAACAACGATTTCATCACCCAGCGAGCCTTCCAAAACTTGAGAAGCGTGCAGAAGGTCCCGCTGGGCTCGATTTAGCGTATGCTCAGCGCCGAACAAAATCTCTGCATCCTCAAATAAGCGAACGACGCTGAGAACAAAGTCAATCCCAGATGAATAGATGATCGCCTT
Organism: Thermoflexus sp.; assembly: GCA_035573655.1. Taxonomy (GTDB): domain Bacteria; phylum Chloroflexota; class Anaerolineae; order Thermoflexales; family Thermoflexaceae; genus Thermoflexus. Next base: position 2,389 of record DATMAC010000245.1, on the reverse strand, counting down.
GAGCGTGCGGAAGCCGGTGAAAAGATCCAACCATCCAAGCTGATGCTGACCCTTCAATGCGGCACTGAAGACCGTCAATCCGAAAGGGGTCAGAAGTTCGCGCTGTTGAAACACTTCTCGCGAGTCCTTTTCATTCATATCGCTTTGTCCACCTCAATTTTGGAAATATTCGGGAAAGGATGGATCGATCTCGCCCCCCCACGCCCCAAGGGGCCGTGGAGGGCGAGGAGGCCGTAGGATGGAACCCCTCGGCCGCTCCGCTTAGGCTCTAAGCTCTGAATTGTTACAATGGACGAGGCCTTCAGGGATTCCTCGTCGCTGTTCACCCAAAAATCCGTTGTTCTAAGGTAGGCCTACCGGAACCCCGCTTCGATAGCCCTTCGGGCACGGCGCCATTTTGCCCATGTGGAAAGCAAATGCACCCACAAGGGGCTCAGATGGCGGGTGGGATGAGCCTGTCCCAGCGCCTGCCGGAAACCCTCCGCGTCCTGAAAGGGAGGAAGGGCGGTCCACGCCCGGCCCAGCTCCCAGACCGTATGGGCATCGCTGCCGGAGAAGCCGGGTTTGTGGAAGCGCTCGGCCAGCGCCGCGGCGCAGGCATTGTCGCTCGGGAACACGCACCGCGCGTTGAAGACCTCGACCGCGTCCACCAGGGGAATCACCGCTTCGGCCGTCCTCCGGCCCACGGCGGAGCCCCGCGCCCGATCGCAGGGATGGGGGAGCGCCACCACCCCGCCCTGCGCCCGGATGCGCTCGATGGTTTCCATTAGGGGAAGGCCCTTAGGGATCTCCCGCTCGATGAAGTAAGCGAGCACTTCCCCTTCCCGCGTCCGGATCTCCTCGCCGATGATGATCAGATCGGGGGCCTTCTCTTTCAACCGCAGCGCGCCCTCGATGGTGTTGTGATCCGTCACCGCCACGCGGTCCAGCCCTTTCCGGCGACAGGCGGCGAGGAAATCCTCCAGGGAAACCAGGCTGTCCGGGGAATAGACCGTGTGGGCGTGCAATTCAACCCGCCACATGCGAGGTCTCCTGGCATCGGGCCTCGATGAGCGCCAGCACCCGCTGGAACACCTCCTCGATGTCCATGGCGGTGGTGTCCAGGACCACCGCATCCGGGGCGGGGCGCAGCGGCGCAATCTCCCGCCCCTGATCCAAGGCATCCCGCTGCCGCATGGTCTCCAGGACTTCCTCGAAGGACACCTCCTGTCCCCGTTCCCGAAGCTCTCGGTAACGACGCTGGGCCCGGGTTTCCAAATCGGCGTCCAGATAGAGTTTCAGGTCCGCCTCCGGCAGGACCACAGTGCCGATGTCCCGTCCGACCATCACCACCCGGCCGCGAAGCCCGATTTGGCGCTGGCGCTGGGTGAGGGCGCGGCGGACGCCGGGATAGACCGATACCTGGGAGACCACGGCGTCCACCTCGGGGCTTCGAAGCGCCCATGTGATATCCTCTCCCTCGACCCGCACCGTATACGGGCGGCCATCGGTTACAGTGGGGGGCAGGATATCCAGGTCCATGGTTTCGGCCAAATGCGTTAGAGCCGCTTCGTCTTCCACCGGGATTCCCTTCCGCAGCGCCGCCCAGGCGACCGCCCGATACATCACCCCGGTATCGAGGTAGACGTAACCGAGATGGGCGGCAAGGCGTTGGGCCAACGTGCTCTTCCCCGAAGCGGCCGGTCCATCGATGGCGATCCGCAAAGGTCGTCCCATTGCGAAAAGTGTTCCTCCTCAGCACAGAATGAAGCGGGAAGCGGAGGCGCGAATGGCTCACGCTCATCCAGCACCGAGGGCGCAACTTCCGGAAACGATCCGGGGCAGGCGATGGAGCGGCCTGCCCCGGATCTCGCAGAGGGGTCGCTCAGCTCCCCTCGGCAGGCCCGGCCTCGCCCTCCTCTGGAGCCCTGCGGCGTCGAGGGGCGCGGGGCAACAACGATTGGACGACGTGCAGAGGGTTCCCATCCGGATCGTAGAACGTCCCCACCACCATCACGCCGGGGATCTCGGTCAGGTCCCCGACCCGCACCCCGTGGCGCTTCAGGCGGTTCAGGACGCGCCGGGCGTTGCGCACCTCAAATAAGGCACCGCCCCCGGCGTTCCCAGCAAGACCTTCCGGGCTCTGGTGCAGCAGGATCCGGGGCCCGCGTGGGGGGCCAAATTCCACCCACCTCCCCTCAGGATCCTCCCCGCGCAAGGGGAGGCCGAGAGTTTCCCCATAAAAGGCCTTCGCCTGCGCCAGATCCCGTACTCGATACAGCACCCCCTGGACTTTGCGTACAATGGGCATCCTGACCTCCTCAGTGTTCCAGGCTATTTCCATTATAGCGGCATTGGCTTATTCTAAAGACAAGTGTCTGAGAAATATGCAGGAAGCCACGTCACGATT